>DASYJY010000030.1:0-23832 GCA_035995985.1 Thermoanaerobaculia bacterium
CCGCCGTCGAATCCTGGCCTCCTCATCTACATCATGGTGGACGACGTGAACATCACGATCGACGCGATCACCGCGAACCTCGGCGAGATCGTGCAGCCGGTCGGCGCGGACGCGCCCGAGATCACGGCGCGCTTTCGCGATCCAGGGGGCAACGTGCTTGGACTGTATCAGCAGCCTAAGCAGACTAGCCGTCAATGACCTTGCCGAGCGCCACAGTGAATACCTGCGTGTCGAGAAAGTAGTTGGGGTACGACTTCTTGAGCGCTGACAGCGATTCGACGGCGACGAGCACCGCCTGGGCACCGGGAGCGAGTGTCTTTTCTATCTGTAAATAGTGATCGGTGGCGCGTTCGAGCTGATCTTTCTGATAGCCGAAGACTGAAAGTGCTTCTTGTGACGGAGTGAGCGACAGCAGGAAGTAGTACGCCTTCGCCATCTGCGTGTCTTCCGCGATCTTGAGCGCCTCGCCGTAGGCGCCGAGCCGTTTTCTAACGTCGAGCTCACTCTCGAAATCGCGAACGGAATCGATGAGTTCCTGCCGGTCTTGAGGGGTGTCGGGAACTGCCTGCGTGCGCTCGGTCAGCGCAAACGCTGAACCGGTGAGCGCGAAAAAGCGGAGCCATTTTTCGGAGCCTTCACTTGACTTAAGCGACTGCTGGAGAAACGTGCCGACAGTTTCGACGGCGGTTGCCCACGCATGTTGCAGGCGCGTCCGGAGCTGAATTTCGATTGCGCGGCCGTTGTAATCGGGATTGCGATCGCTGTGATACCGGTAGACAAGGTGGATGCCGCGATATCCCGAGGCCTTTGGCTCCGAGATGTAATCTTTCTCGCTGACAAATTGATGCTGCTGTTCGCTTCGCGCGTAGCCGGCGCGGACCTTTCGAACCTGGCTCACGGACTCAAGGATCGCGCGGCAGCCACCAATGTCCTGCATTCGCGATAGGTTCATCGACGAAAATCGCTGCAACTTTAGAACGATCGAAGGAACTCGCTTCAGTCGTTGTGCGACTAATGCGGGTTCATAGATGCGCCGCGCCCGCGTTCGCAGGCCCATCTGTATTGTGTTTAGGGGAAAACTATGAACGGCGCGCCAGTTGTTCAGGACTTCGAGTGCGATGTCGATCTCTTCCGGTGTCCCTAGACCGCTGGCCAGCAGCCGTCCGGCTGCGTCCACCTGTCCTTTGCTGTAATCGAGCGTCGTCCAGTTCATCGGCGAAATCGCGGGGCGATTCGCATTCTGACACACGGTTACAGACGCTCACTCCGGCGTGATGTACGCCCCCGAAATCCCACCGTCGACGAGGAACGACGTTCCTGTGATGAACGACGATTCGTCGCTGGCGAGGAACAGGGCGGCGTTGGCCATCTCCTCCGCGCGGGCGAAGCGGCCCATGGGGATGTGGACCAGGCGGCGGTTGCGGCGGGCGGGGTCGGCGAGGAGCTCGGCCAGGAGCGGCGTTTCGACGGGGCCGGGGCAGAGAGAGTTAGCTCGGATGTTCTGGCGCGCGAACTCCACCGCGATCTCGCGCGTCATCGCCAGGACGCCTCCCTTGCTGGCGGTGTAGGCGATCTGCGGGACGGCGGCACCCATGATGGCCACGAACGACGCTGTATTGATGATCGAGCCTCCGCCGGCGCGGAGCAGGGCGGGGATCGCGTATTGGCATCCGAGGAAGACGCCTTTGAGGTTGACGTTGATGACCATGTCCCAGATCGCTTCGGTGGTGTTGGTGACCGATTCGTCATTCGGATGAAAGATGCCGGCGTTATTGAAGACGACGTTCAGCTTGCCGAACGTCTCCTCGGCGAATTTCACCATCGCCTCGCAATCGGATGCTTTGGAAACGTCCGCGGCAAAGGCGCGAGCGTTTTCGCCGATCTCGTTGGCTGTCGCTTCGGCCGATTCTTTTTTCAGATCGACGACGACGACCTTTGCGCCTTCATTCGCGAAGAGGAGGCACGACGCTTTGCCGATTCCGGAGCCGCCGCCGGTGATGAGGGCTACTTTGTTTTCCAGTCGCATAGTTAGGCCATTTCAAAATACCGGCGTCGCTCCCAATCGGTGACGACGGCGTCGAATTTTCGTTGTTCGGTGCGGAAGAAGTGGAGGTAGTGATCGACGACGTCTTCGCCGAAAACCTCGCGCGCGAACGCGCTCTCCGACAACGCCGCGATCGATTCGTTCAGCGAGTGCGGCATGTGCGGGAGATCGGACGCTGCCTTGTAAACGTCGCCTTCGAATGCCGGCGGCGGCTCGATGTGATTGGTGACGCCGTCCAGTCCCGCGGCGATGGCGGAGGCGAAAGCGAGGTAGACATTCGCGTCTGCCCCTGGCGCGCGGCACTCAATTCGAAGTGATGGTCCGCTGCCGACGATGCGGAAACCTGCGGTGCGGTTGTCGAAGCTCCAGGCGATTCCGGTCGGCGCGAAGGAGCCTTCCACGTAGCGCTTGTATGACGCCGGATATGGCGCGAAGAACGCGAACAGCTCGCGAATGTGCTTCATCCATCCGCCGAGGAACCAGCGGAAGGTGGGGGAGCACTGGATCGAACCGAGTGATTCATCGCCGGCGAACTGCGGCTTCTTTCCCTTCTCGTCCCACAGCGACATGTGGATGTGGCAGGACGAGCCGGCGTAACGCTCGTCCCACTTGGCCATGAAGGTGATGGCGTGCCCCTGCTGCCACGCGATCTCCTTCGCCGCGTGCTTGTAAATCGAATGGCGGTCCGCCATCTCCAGCGCCTCGGCATACCGCAGTCCGATCTCCTGCTGGCCCGGGCCCCATTCGCCCTTCGACGACTCGACCGGCACGCCGGAGCGCTCCAGGTGCGAGCGGATCGCGCCGACCAGATGCTCTTCCTTGGTGCTCTGGAGGATGTGGTAGTCCTCGATCACGCGTCCGATCGGAGTCGCATTGATGAAGCCTTTCTCGGCGACCGTCTCGTAGGAATCCTTGAAGACGTACAGCTCCAGTTCCGACGCGGCCATGACGGCGAAGCCGAGATCGGCGGCGCGCTTGAGTTGATGCCGCAGCATGCTGCGCGGCGCGACCGGAACGAGTTCATGCTCGTGCTCGCGATAGACGTCGCACAACACGAGGGCCGTCTTCGGCAGCCATGACGCAACGCGCAACGTTTCGAAATCGGGGATGGGACGGAAGTCGCCGTAGCCTTTCGCCCACGACGTGAAGGCGTAGCCAGGTACAGGATCCATGTCCATATCGCACGCGAGCAGATAATCGCAGGCGTGCATGCCGTGCTTCAGGATTTCGTCGACGAAGAAACGGCCGACCAGCCGCTTGCCGACCAGCCGTCCGTACATGTCGGGAAATGCGGCGATGACGGTATCGATCTCGTCGTCAGCGACGAGGCGTTTGAGAGTTTCGGTATCGATTCGTCCTTGCATTTTCTTTAGCTCGTAGCTCTTAGCTGTCAGCTCTTAGGGGTGTCGGGTGTCGGGTGTCGGGTGTCGGGTGTCGGTCCTTTGATTTTCCTGAGAGCTGAGAGCTAACAGCTAAGAGCTCACATCGACATACACCGTCTTCCACTCCGTGTACGCATCGAGCGCGGCCAACCCCAGCTCGCGTCCGATGCCGCTTTGTTTGACGCCGCCGAAGGGGGCTTCGAGGTGGACGCTGCTGCCCGAGTTGATCGAGATGTTGCCGGTTTCGAAGGCGCGCGCGACGCGCAGCGCGCGGGCGACGTCGCGCGTCCAGATCGAGCCGGAGAGGCCGTACTGCGAGTCGTTGGCCATGCGCACGCCATCGTCCTCGGAATCGAACGGCATCACGGTCACGACCGGGCCGAAAATCTCTTCACGCGCGATGGTCATGTCGGGATCGACGTCGAGGAAGACCGCGGGATCGAGATAGGTGCCGGCGCCTTCGCGCGTTTCGCCGCCGGTGGCGAGCGTCGCGCCTTCGGATCTGCCGGTGGCGATGTACGACAGGACGCGTTCGCGATGGGCGGCGGTGACCAGCGGTCCCATCTCCGTTTCGTCGTCGAGAGGATCGCCGACGGCCACCTTTCCGAAGGCTTCGATGAGTGACGTGGAGAAGCGGTGATAGATCGAACGCTGCACGAGGATGCGGCTGCGCGCGCAGCAATCCTGGCCCGCATTTCCGAGCGACGAAGAGACAGCCGAAGCGACGGCGCGGTCGAAATCGCAATCGTCGAAGATGAGATTCGCCGACTTGCCGCCGAGCTCCAGGCTCACGCGTTTGATGTCGCGCGACGCCAGCTCCATGACGCGCTTGCCGACTTCCGTCGATCCGGTGAACGCGAGTTTGCGTACGAGCGGATGCGTGAGGATCGCTTCGCCCACGATGGATCCTGGTCCCGTCAGCACGGTGAAGACGCCTTCCGGGATGCCGGCCTCCAACGCCAGTTCCGCGAGCCGCAACGCGGTCATCGGAGTCTGTTCGGCCGGTTTGAGAACGACCGTGTTTCCCATCGCCAGCGCCGGGGCCGACTTCCACGACGTGATCGCGATCGGGAAGTTCCAGGGAACGATGATGCCGCAGACGCCGACCGGCTCGCGGAACGTCATCAGCACGCCGGGCGCTGCGCCGGGGATGGTCTGGCCGCCGACTTTGTTCGTCGTGCCGGCGTAGTACTCGAAGCAGTTCGCCGCGAGGCCGACTTCATCGCGCGAATCGCGGATCGGTTTCCCGACGTTGCGCGACTCCAGCCTCGCCAACGCCTCGGCATTCTCACGAATCAGCTGAGATAGTCGCAGCAGCATCCGTCCGCGGTCGCGTGTGTTGATGGCGCGCCACTTCGGAAATGCGGCAGCCGCGGCGCGAACGGCGCGGTCAGCGTCGTCAGCGGTGGCCTGCGGAATCGACGCGAGCGTCTCTCCCGTCGCCGGCTCGATCAATGCGAATGCGGACATCTAGGTTGCTTCCGCGGCCATCGGCGTCCCGAGTCCGCAGAAAAGGCCGACCATGTCCAGGAGCTCGGCGACATGAAACGGTTTCTCGAGGATCACGGCCGGCTTCAGATCTTCGTCGCTCGCATCGAGTTTGTAGGCGGAGATGATGATGACGGGCGATTCCTTGCGATGGCCGCGGAACCAGCGCAACCATTCGCGGCCGTCCATGCGCGGCATGGCCAGATCGAGGATGACCAGCATGATGTCGGGGTTCTCCTCGACGATCGGGATTGCGTCCTGCCCGTCGGCGGCGGTGAGCACCTGGAAGCCGTACGGCAGCAGGAGATCGCGATAGGCGGCAACCAGCGACGCATCGTCATCGATGACCAGCAGCTTGCGGAGTTTGAAGGGGGTACGCCGCGCTCGAATGCTCACCTGCGCTCCGTGAATCGAAGAAGGTCCGTGATCGAAGCCGTGATGTGCAAGTGGCGTACCGCACGGGACCGTAGCCCATGAAAGAATCGCGCGAATGCTCGACGTATCGCTGACCAGCATCACGTTCGCGAACTTGCGCGACGTGACCGCAACCTTTCCTCGATCGACGCACACCGCGATCGTAGGTCCGGCTGGCTGCGGAGCATCGACGTTGCTGCAGATCATCGCCGGCGATCGGAAACCGCAATCCGGTGAAGTTCGCATCGGATCGCGCGACGTTACCAATCTCAAGCGCGCGCGGCGTCCGCTGCTCTACGCAACCTCCGTCATCGACGCGCCGTCACGCTGGTCCGTTCGCCATCTCCTCATCGCCGCGGCACGGCAGCGGACGATCGACCGTGAGGATCGCCAGCACGAAATCGAGATGGCGGCGACGAAGTGGAACCTCTCGCTCGATCGCCGCCTCGATACGCTGTCATCGACGGAGAAGACGCGCGCGAACCTGGCGCGGATTGAGGTTCTCAAGCCGGCCATTCTGATCGCGGACCGCATCCTCGAAGCCGTGAATCCGTCGGAGAATCTCGCCGACGAGTTTTATCGAACGTTGCGCGTGATGGGGACGACGGTCATCACCGCGCCGTCGTCGATCATCGAGTTGGGGGCGATCGATCGCATCATCGTGCTCGACGGCGGCCGCATCGTGCAGGAAGGGATGCCCTCCGAGGTTTATGGCAATCCGCGCAGCGAAGCGGCGGCAGCGGCGACGGGCGATGTCAGCGTGGTGCCGGTCACGATCCGCGGCACTGGTGTCGAGTCGATCATTGGATCGTGGGACGTCGATCCGCCGCCGTTTCAGGGGAGTGGGATCGCGCTCATCCGTCCCGACGATTTCTCCGTCGCAGCGCCCGGCGAAGAATCGGACTTGATCTTCAGCGTCGAGGAAGCAAGCTTCTACGGCGGCGCATGGCATGTGCGCGGAGTGCTCAGCGGCGCGTTCCTGCTGCGCGTGACATTGCCGGGATCTCTCGCCATCCACAAAGGAAAGCTGATGGCGCTTCGATACGATCCGTCGCGGTTTCGTTTGCTGGTCGGATGAAATCAACCACTGAGGCACAGAGAACACAGAGAAATCTCTCTGTGATCTCTGCGTCTCTGTGGTTCAACGATTTTTGCGCAGACCATTCGCCCGAGGCCGCAGTTGCTGTTGCGCGCCGAAGCGGTCGAGCTGACTGCGCATCCGATCCCATTGCGAGTCGTTGAGGACTGCGCGCATGTCGACCAGCATCATCAGTTCGCGTTCGAAGAGGCGCGTCCGCGCGTCCGACAAACGCTGCGCGTCGCGGCGGATCGCGGCGCGATCGAGCTGCGATTGATCGAGATCGCCGCGAAGGGCGATGTTCTGCTTCTCGACCTCCCCCCGAAGATCGATCAGATCGCTCGACGCCGTCCGGAAGGCCGTCTCCAGCTTGTTCTGCTGCTCCTCGGACAGATTCAAACTCTGCACGATCTCCGGCCGGCGCCACCATTTGCCTGGCGGGAGATTCTGCGCGAACGCGGACGTCGCGAAAACAAGGACGAGTGCGGCAAGCAGAAGACGCTTCACAACGAGCTCCCCTGACTGGACGCCGTCTTGTTGTCCGCTACCCACGCTTCCCATTCGACGACGTTGTGGAAGTCCTGCAGCTCTTCCGACTGCCACGCGTCATGAATGTCGGCCGCGGACGGTGCAGGCGCCGCCTGCACGGCGACAGGCACGACTTTGACCATCGGCGCCGGCTGGTGAACGGGCTTCACGCTCTCGTAGACAACCGCGCCGCCGAGGAAGAACGACAGGATCGCGGCGGCCGCGACGCGCAACATGCGGCTGGCGCTGGCAGCATGCGACTGCTGTTTGTCGACGCGGCGCATGATCTGCAGCCGTTGCCGCGTCCAGAACGTAGCCGGCTTCTCGGTCGTGCACACTGCCGCTTCGCGCAGTTTCTGCTCCAGGCGCTCGTAGCGCGTGGCGCACTCGCTGCAATCCGCGAGGTGCATCATCACCGGCATCGACTCGCCCGGTTGCGTGTAGTACGTCTCCAGTAAATCTGCTTCGCTAAAGTGCTTCATCAGGAACTCCCTCTCTCTTGGTCACCCACTCGCCGAGCTCTTTGCGGACTTTGTGGATGGCGCGGAACAAGTGCGCCCGGACCGTTCCGGAGCGCAACCCGAGGAGCTCTGCAATCTCCTCGAGTGAATGATTCTCATAGTGTCGCAGACGGAAGATGATTTTCTGCTGCGACGATAACGTCCGCTCGGCGCGGAGAATGGCCGCGCGAAGCTGATGGGACATGAATTGACGTTCTGCGTCGGGCTGCTCGTCGACCGGCTCGATCGCGTAGATGCGGTCATCGTCATCAGCATCGCTCGTAAAGATACTGACGAACTTGCGGCGCCGCAGCCAGTCGCGCGAACGGTTGATGGCGATGCGCGTCAGCCACGTTTCCAGTTCGGCGCGGCCTTGAAATTTGGCCAGGTGCGTGTAGGCCTGAATGAATGTGTCCTGCGTGATCGTGTCGGCCTCGGTATCGTCGCGGGTGATGGCGTACGCGACCCGATAGATCTTTCGCTGGAAGCGCTCGACGAGGATTCCGAACGCGGCGCCGTCGCCGCCCAGCGTGCGCGCGATGAGCTCCTGGTCGGACGGCGCGGATTCGCTGATCGGATTCACTCGGAATGTCGCCACGGTACCCACGGCCCTTTGGACGGCTGTCCGCCGCCAGCGTTTACGCGATTATGATGCCCGCCGCTTGCAAAACCTTCAAGGAAGGCTAGACGAAAAGGCTGATGACAGCGCATCCAGTGGCGGAGCCTTGGGCAATCAGCGCCGGCGGCCGTGCCGCCCCAGTACGTTCATCGTTCACGCCGCGATGGCATCCGTTTCGGTGCTCTTCGCCATCAACTACATCATCTCGAAGCTGGGGATGCATGTCTTCAACCCGCTTACTTTCGCGTACTTACGCATTCTCGGCGCGGCGATCATTCTCAACACTGTGCTGCGCGAACGGAACGCCGCACCGCTCGAGCCGGGCGATGGATGGCGCGTCTTCGGATTTTCGATTCTCGGCGTAGTCATCAATCAGTCGCTCTTCCTGGCCGGCCTCGCGTTGACGACGGCGCATGCTGCGGCGATTCTCATCACCACCATCCCCATCTTCGCGCTCGCCGCCGCCATCGTCCTCGGCCGCGAGCGGCCAACGGCACTGAAGGTCGGCGGGATCGCGCTGTCCGCAGCCGGCGCGATCGTGCTGATCGGAGGAGAAGGGTTCAGCGGGACGGCGAAGTCTCTTCTCGGCGACCTGATGATCGTCGGCAACTCGCTGGCGTACGCGCTCTACCTCGTCTTCTCGAAGCCGGCCATGGCGCGGATGTCCGCGCGCCGCGTCATCGCGCGAATGTTCGCGATCGCATCGATCGTCATGCTCCCGATCGCCGCGTGGCCGATGCTGCACGAACCGTGGCGCGCGATCCCTCCGAACGCGTGGTGGTCGCTCGCGTTCGTCATCGCCGGCCCCACCATCGCCGCGTACCTGATGAACGCCTGGGCGCTGAAGTATGCGGAGAGCTCCGTGGTAGCCGCGTACACCTACCTGCAGCCAGTCTTCGCCGTCATCCTCGCCGCGATTTTTCTCCAGGAGCAGATTCGACCGATCGCGCTGCTTGCCGGGGCGATGATCGTAGCCGGCGTGTATGTCTCCGGAAGGCCTTCACGTGCCCCCGCGTGAAAAGGCTTTCTACTCTTCGATCCACGTCCCGTGATACCGAACGGGAGGCGGCACGAGCGACGTCCGCAATCCCCGCACTTCCGGTTTCTGCAGCACGAAGAAGCGCTCGTGGAACAGCGTCGCCAGCGGCGCGTCGCGGATCACCATCTGATTGAGTTGCCGGTAAATCTCCGTGCGCCGTTCGGGATCGTTCGCGCGACGCGCCTCATCGATCTGCGCATCGACCTCCGGCCTGTGGAAGTAGAACCCGCGGATCGAATTCGCCTCGGTGTGGAAGAAGACATAGAAAAAATTGTCGGAGTCGGGGAAGTCCGCGTACCAGTTGCCGCAGAAAAACATCCCATGCCCCTGCTTGAACAGCGGCCTACGCGCTTCGACCGCGGAGTGCATGGTGACGTTCACATCGATCCCGATGGCGCCAAGGTCCTCGACGATCAGCGGAAGCTGTCCGGAATTGTTGAATTCGTCCGTGTCCCACGTCCGGTACTCGACGCGAAGTCCTCCGGTAACGCCGGCCTGGTGCATCAGTGAGCGCGCCCGCTCCGGATCGTGTTCGATGCCGCGCAGATTCGCCTCGTAGCCGAGTAGCCCCGGCGGCAGCAGCGACTTCGCCACCACGCCGAGGCCGGCGAAAACGCGCTCGTTGATTCGGTCGCGGTTGATGGCGTGATTGATCGCCTGCCGCACTTCCACGCGATTGAACGGCGCCACCGTGCAGTCGTAGCCGAAGTACGACGTGTGCAACTGGATCGTGGTCAGCATGTACGGCGCGATGCGCGGATCAGTGCGAAGCTCGCTGACGATGTTCAGCGGCACGCCGTGCGCGACGTCCACGTCGCTGCGGAGAAAGGCTTCGGCCACATCGCGGAAGCTGCGCAGGTCGAGCCGGAACTCCAGCTCGTCGAGATGCGGGATGCCCTGCACGTAGTAGTCGCGATTGCGCTGCACGCGAACGCGCTCGCCCTCCGTTGCTTCGACTAGCCGGAACGGACCGGCGCCGACCGGATGCAACCGGAACCGCTCCGGATCGCGCGCTTCCTCGGCCGGAATGATCGCCGCCTCATGCATCGTCAGCAGCGACAGAAAAAACGCCAGTGGCTCGTCGAGAACGATGTCGACCGTGTGCTGGTCGCGCACCTGGATGCCGCTGAGCGTGCGCGTGCGTCCAGCGATCACGTCTGCCGAGCCGCGCACTCCATGCATGATCCAACTCGACGTCGAATTCAACTCCGGCAGCAGCACTCGCACCAGCGAGTCATGCACGTCCTTCGCTTCGAGAGTCCGGCCGTTGTGGAAACGAACACCGTGCCGCAGATGGAACCGGTAGACGTGTCCCTGCTCCAGCACTTCCCATCGCTCCGCCAGGCCCGGAATCAACTCCGCGCCTTCGCCATACATGACGAGATGCGCTTGAATCGTCTTCGACATGAAGCCCAGCGCGGCGGAACTGACATGGATCGGATCGAGCGTCAGCTGCTGCCAAAGTACCGTCGACGTCACCAGCTTGCCGCCCTCGGTCGGCGTCGGCAGTGTGAAGCGGTCCAGCTCCGAATTCAGCAGCGTCGACTCATGCGAGAGCGTGTTCGCCATCTGATTGAGGTCGCCGATGGACACGTTCGACTCGCGCGTGGCCTGCTGGACCACGGCCATCGCTTTCACGATGGCCGAGCTTTCCGTCGCGAGCACGGAAGTTGATTCGAGAACGTTCTGCACCAGGCCCATGATGTTTTCCATGGCCCGGCTGATGGCGCGGCTGCCTGTTTCCTGCTCCGACATGGCGCGCTTGAGGTGCTTGGTGTAGTCGCGCACCATCGACGTCTGCTCGCCGACTTTGCGCGCCGTCTGCGACTGCTGCTGCGTCGCACTCGCGGTCTGCTGCACCATCTTCGTCACTTCTTCAATGGCCGCCGTCGCCGCCTTGCTGCCGCGCGACTGCTCGTCAGTCGCGCGTGCGATCTCGGCGATCGAGTTCGTCGAGCGCGCGGTCATGTCGAGAATCTTGTCGAGCGTCTGCTCCGCGCGCGCGGTCAGGCCGACGCCGTCGGACACGCGATCGCTGCTGATCGTCATCTGTTCGGCGGCGCGTTCGACGGCGCGCTGCACGTTCTGAATCAGCGTGCGGATCTCATCGGTTGATACCGAGGTGCGTTCGGAGAGATCGCGGATCTCGTCGGCGACGACCGCGAATCCCTTCCCGCGCTCGCCCGCCTGGGCGGCGATGATTGCGGCGTTCAGCGCGAGCAGGTTGGTCTGTCCCGCGATTTCGTCAATGACGCGAACGATCTCGCCGATCTCCTGCGACCGATTGGCCAGCTCGCCGAGCGCGCCCTTCGCCTCGTCGACGGCAACCTGAATCTTGCGCATGCCTTCGACAGTGCCGCTGACGGCGACGCGTCCTTCGCTGGCGGCGTCCTTCACGTAGCGCGCGAGCTCCGCCGATTGCTTCGCCGACTTGCCGATCTCCTCGGTGGTCGCATTCATCTCCACCATCGAGCTGGCGGTCTGCGTCGCGAACGACGAGAAGCTCTCCGTATTCGCGGCGACCTGCGAGATCGACGCGCTCATCTCCTCGAACGCGGACGAGGTCTGTTCCACGAACTCGGCCAGCGTGTCGGCGATGCGGCTCACTTCCTCGATCGATGCCGACATCTCCAGGATCGAGGTCGACGTCTCCTCGGCATTCGCGGAGAGCTCTTCCATCGACGTGCGCACGTTGTTGATGGTCTGGTCGATCTGGCCGACCGACGCCGAGGTCGATTCGGTCGAGACGAGTTGCTCGCCGGCGCCGCGCGCCAGCACGCGCGAACGTCCGCTGATTTGCCCGCTGGCGGTGGCGACGTCCGTGGCCAGCTGCGCGAAACGGCGGATGGTCCGTTCGAGATTCGACACCAGCGCGCGCATCGCCGCCGACATCCGCGCCGATTGCGTAGTCAGTTGAATTTCGCGCGCGGCGATCGATAAATCGCCTGCGGTGATGCGGTTGAGCAGTTGGATCGAGGAGTCGCGCCGGCGGAGAACCGCGCCGAGCCACCACTGGAACGCCATGACGGTGATGGCACTCGCCACGAGCGCCGCGAGCATCGTCGGCCACCACAGCGCGAACGTCATCCCCGGCACCAGAAGCAGGAACAACGCGAACATCAGGAAGCAGGCGGCGACCAGAACCCACATCTGCTGGGTGCGCCCGAAGTGTCTCAGGTTCATAGAGTTCCCGTTGCCGAAGTGGCCGATGCTACCATGCGCCCGAGTGAACGACTACTTCGCGGCGCGGCGCGCGCTGATCGACGAAACCCTCAAAAACATCGCCCTTCGCGCCGGCGCCCCAAAGCCGCTGGCCGATCCTCTCAAACGCGCGCTGACCTCATCCGGCAAGCGCGTTCGCGGCGTTCTGTTGATGGCGGCAGGGGAGGCAGCCGGCTGCAAACCAGAGAAACTGGCCGATGCGGCCGCCGCGATGGAGATGATCCACGCGTCATCATTAATATTGGATGACCTGCCCTCGATGGATGATGCACTCCTCCGCCGCGGACAGCCGACATTGCATCGCGAATTCGGAGAAGACCTGGCCATCCTGTCCTCGGTCGCGCTACTCAATCACGCCTACGGACTCGTCGCGAAAAACTACGCCGCGCTGACGCCGCGCCAATGGCCGATGTTGCAGGTGATCAAGCGCGTCGTCGATGCCGTGGGATGGGACGGCACCATCGCCGGCGAAGCGGTCGACCTGCACAGCGAACAGTCGCGCCTCGATTTCGATACGCTCGAATTCATCCACTCCCGCAAAACCGGCGCGCTCTTCGTCGCCGCCGCCGCCGTCGGCGCGATGCTCGCCAACACCTCGCCCGCCGCCCTCGGCCGCATCGAAGTCTTCGCCAAGAACCTCGGCCTCGCCTTCCAGATCACCGACGACATCCTCGACGTCACCAGCAACCCCGAAGACCTCGGCAAAGACGTAGGCAAAGACACCGACCGCCTGACGTTCGTAAAACTCGCCGGCGTCGACGGCGCGAAGAAACTCAGCGACGAGCTGGTCGAGACGTCCCTCTCCTCAATCTCCAACCTCGGCCCCGCCGCCCAACCGCTGCGCGACCTCGCAGTCGTCGTCCAAACCCGCATCTCCTAACTCCGCTCACTCCGCCTCCCCGCGAACTCCGCGCGAACCGTCCCTCGGAATGAACCGCCGAGCGCGCGGCATTTACACCCCCGCTCGCGCATGGTATTTTCCGCGCCCGCTTCTCCCGCCCTCCCCGGGCCCAGGTAGCTCAGTTGGTAGAGCAGAGGACTGAAAATCCTCGTGTCGGCGGTTCAATTCCGTCCCTGGGCACCATCACTTCCGCCTCGCGAAATCCGACCATGCGTCGCATAACGATCAACCTTCCCGATGATCTCGACGCGAAATTGCGTTACGAGGCCGCGCCGCGGCGGAGCCCGATCGCAGATGTCATCCGAGAAGCCGTCGAGGCGCACGTCGGCGGCGTCGGATGCCGGCGCCTGATTGCTGCCAAAGCGGGACGAAGCGGAAGTCGTGAGACGGCGCGCCGCATCGAAGCAATCATTCGGCAGGTATCACGCTGATGGTTATCGAATAGAAACGCGGGCTAACCGCGGCAAGCCCCCGAAACACAAAAATGCGCGGGCGCGCCTTCGGACGCGCCCGCGCGGGGATTACTGCACGAACCGGATCACATCACTGCTTCGGCGGTGGCGCCGGAGCGGGCGACGTACCGGGGTTTGCCGGAACCGGCGGCTGCTTCGGTTTGGTCTTGCGCCGCGGACTGGCCAGCGCGCGCCGCATATCGGCGACGTGCGGCGCGAGACTGGCGGTCTCGGGACGTTTGGCCAGACGCTGGGCCATGGCGTAGGTCATGAGCGCGTTGCTCCCGGCCTGATTCTTCGCCGTCCGCACGCTGTGGCGGACGAAGAGTGCCATCGCTTCCAGTTCATCCGCCAGCGGACCGTAGGCGTCGGCGTAGCGGTTCAGATCCTCGGTGTCGCCAGGACCTGAGTTGCCTCCACGCGCGAGATCCTCGTTGTTCCGCGTGGCCATGGCCGCGAGATCGACGAACTCCGGAGGCAGCGAGGCGGCCCTCGCCAGACGCTGACGGACCGCTGCTGACTCCGGGATGACGAAATGCGGGATCCGACCCTTCAGACCGCGAATCTCGTCGATGATCGCTGCAGCGGCGTCCTTGTGGGACGTCGCAGATGTTGTAACGGGTACCTCATTCTCGATAGACATACTTTCTCCATTTTCCTTTCTCAAACTTGCTGTGATCAGAGCGAGCAGGTTGAGACGGACGGAGGAGCACGGCCTCGGAAGATTCGTTTTGGCGCCTCGGCGACGGTCAGGCGAGCAGACCGTTTGCGCCGGACATGAATGCAGAAAACGCGGCTGCGCTCCGAGAAAAGCGTTGCCGGAAGGGTTCGTCTGGTAAGGAGCTTGGGAGCGGGGCCGCCGCTCTTGAACAGCTCATTGAAATCGAGGCAGGCGCCGGCACCCTTCACATATTCGAGGAGTGCGGCGTGGTCGTCCTCCAGGTGGTCCATGAGCGCGACAATCGTTGTCGCCGCGCCGGTCCATTGCCCGAGGGCGTGGATCATCAGTGCCGGAGCGCCGCCGGCACATTCTGGTGCGAGCGCGATCCGGTCGTTCGCGTCTCCCCAACCGTCGGCGCCACGCTTCAACCGCGCTATAGCCCTGCTGAGCCGGCCCCATACGCCCTGCAGTTGACGATCGGCGCGGAGGGGATGTTCCGCGGCCGACCTCTCACACCGATCGATGATCCGGCGTGAGGAATCGATCAGGCGCCGTGATGCGACGATGTTCCGCCGCATCCGCCGATAGGGACGAATCCACGACTCCCGCCGTTCGCGGCGCGAGCACGCTCTCTCCCGCCGCGAATTCTTCGCGTGTGTACCCGAGGCGGTCCGGAAATCGGCGTTAGACATGACAAGCGCAACGGTAACAGAGGAGCCTCAGCGCGTTTATTCCCGCTGATTCCCCCTCCTTCAAAAAAACTCGGACGCTGAACGTCACGTCCCATCTGAGCGTCGTCTCCCGGGAAGTAAACGTCGAGTCAGCGCGACTGAACGGCCACGTCCACGGAAGTCACCGCCGAGTCAACGCGACTGACAGGTCACGTCCGCGGAACTCACCGTCGAGTCAGCGCGACTGAGAGGTCACGTCGACGGAACTCACCGTCGAGTCAGCGCGACTGACAGGTCACGTCCATGGAACTCACCGTCGAGTCAGCGCGACTGACAGGTCAGTACCGAGGAAGTGACCGTTGAGTCCGCGCGACTGAAAGGTCAGTACCGAGGAAGTGACCGTCGAGTCCGCGCGACTGAAAGGTCAGTACCGAGGAACTGAACGTCGAGTCTGCACGACTGAAAGGTCAGTACCGCGGAACTGAACGTCGAGTCCGCACGACTGAAAGGTCTCGTCCCCGGAACTGGGTGTCAGCTCCGCCGGACTGAAAGGTCACGTCCGCCAACCCGAATGTCACGTCGGCCCACCTTGAAAGGTCACGATACGGGATCCGCCTCTATCCTGCGTGGACACAACGCTTTACCTCTGTGATGGGGCCGGCCTTCGTTTCGTCCTCCATCGATGACTGCAAATCACGCATTGGGCATGTCCAGCGCGCAGAACGAAGATGTGATTGACGCGTCGGATGAAATGCGTGCCCGTATCATGCCTCCATGAGCCGCCTGCCCACCCTCGCCGTCACCATCCTCGTCGCCCTCGCCCTCGCCCTCCCGGCTCACGCTCTCGACCTCGGTGGCAACTGGACGAAGAGCGAGGTGCGGAATGTGATCGTCTACAGCAATGCGCATGACTTCACGACGAGGGCGATCGTGACCAACATCGAGCGGATGCGCGGGGCGCTGGGCTACATCATGGCGCTGCGCACCGAGTCGGCGGTGCCGACGACGATCTTTGTCTTCGACGGCGAGCCGGCGTTCGCCCCGGTGCGCAAGACGGTCTTTGGCGCGCGCGGGCGGGAGCTGGCCGGCTTTTTCACCCGCTCCGGCGGCCGGTTCTTCGTGGCCATGGAGATTGACCGCGACGCCGGTGGCGACCGTGTCGTCTATCACGAGATCACGCACTCCCTGATCGAGAACACCGCGGCTGGTCTGCCGCTCTGGTATCAGGAGGGCGTCGCGGAGTTCTATTCGACGTTCACGGTGAAGGGGAAAGCGGTGGTCGTGGGAGGCATTCCGAAGGCGTTCCTCGACATGGTCCTGGAGACGGGGCTGATGCCGCTGCGCCGCGTCTTTGCGATCGATACCGGGTCGAAGGAGTACAACGACGCACACGCGGGGCCGTTTTACGCGACGTCATGGCTTTTTGTGCACTACCTCCTGGTCGGTGCGCCGCAGCGCGGCGGACAGCTGGGAACCTTTCTGGAGTTGCTCGACGCAAAGAAGCCGATCGAGCTCGCGTTCCAGACGGCGTTCGGGACGACCCCCGATCAGTTCCAGGGCGAGCTCTGGAGCTACGTGAATCGGCCGAAGCTGCAGGTGGTGAGCTACACGTTCCCCGACCTGAACGCGATTTCCGCCCCGGCTCCCATGCCGGTGGAGAACGCCGAGGTGATGCGCGCCTTCGAGCCGATGCTGCCGCGTCAACCGACCAAGTAGCGCGGCGTTTGCGATGAGCCTCGGTGCGTAGCGGCCCGCCGTTTGAAGAAGTCATGAACGGCGATGGGAGGGTGTCAGGCCTTCGTTTCTGCCCCAATGCATGAATGCAATAATGCATTTTGTAGGTCCAGCGCGCAAAACGAAGGTTTGATCCCCTTTGGTTTCCCGCTTGAGGCAACGAAGTGGTGGACGGCGTGCGTTAAATATAACGGTGAAGCTCCCGTGAGATACGGGCGAGGGTGTGGATAAGTGGCGAGAGTAGAATCTCGGTCATGAAAGAAGGATGGACTCGGGCCGATCGGTTCGCTCTCATTGCGCTGGTTGTGGGCGTTCTCTCTTTCCTCGCCGCGGTAATCGTGGTGCCGGAGGTGCGCAAGTACATCGATCGACCACAGCCAAGCCGGGAGATGGCTCCACCTAGCGCAAGAACGCGGGAGGTCACACCACCAGGCTCCACGCAAGAGAATCTGCCAGATAAATCTAACGGACATACTACTGCGCGAACGCCGCCTCATGAAGGAGCACGGAAGGTGGCGCCTCGACCGGCGGCGAAGGTGGAGCTCGCCTATGGATCCCCAACCGAGCTAGGCGGGGATAACGTCGTACGCGGAGTTGCAAGGGGCGGGGGCTACGTACCGTTGCGAATACGCGAGGAAGGCGTTGTGCGAAGCATCAATGGCGTAACAGTCAAATTGCGCATATTCAACGATGGCCCACTCAGTATCACTTTGGTAACGCTATGTGAGGTGATCGAGCTAAGGCATGGCATTCTAGAGACTGACGAGTATGTTCTCGAAAGTGATGATGGTTACAAAGAGGGCGATATTGCGTATGGACCCATGGAGGCAGCGCGAACCGTGCCTCTTGCCGCGGACATGACGTCGAACGCGCAAACATTACAGGCAAACATCGCTCCCGGAGGCTCTATGGCGTGCGAGTTTGAATTCAGAGCGCCTCCTGATCACGCGCGTTCCCTCACTCTGAAGCACACAAGACGGAATACGCTGCCAGCAGAAGTCGCGATCCCTGGTGTCCCTATTGTCGTTATCGACGACTTCACCATTGCGGTTCACACGCCGAAGCCAGGGTAGAAACGACTTCACGGCCGTCGCATCGAGTCATGGCGGTTTCCCGCGCCAGTGACGGATGGAGAGTCGCAGACGGGCAAATGGTCGGAAGCGGCCAGCACTCGCTCGTGAAGCCGACCGGCGGAATAAGACTCTACTCAATCGGCGCGAGCTCAGTTTCTCTGTATGTTGACGGCATTCATGAACATCTCTGGAATGTCGGGCTCTGGAATATCTGGCTCTGGAATGTCGGGCGTCTTGACGACTTCCGGCGAAAACGTTATGGCAGGGCTCACCAGCAGTTCCGCCCGCCTAAGCATCTCCACGATACTCTCAAAGTTCATGAGGGTGATTTTCCAAAAGAATGTCGCTTCGATTCTTGCCGGTTTTGTGAAATCGCTGGTAGTGACAAATGCTCCCGCGTGCGCGTGAAATCGATCAAGTACACCCGCCAACGAACGAATCGGTGGCGCCGACACGCGATTAGTACGTGCGTGCCGTTTACACTGTATCGCCATACGAAACTGAGCGGACCCGATGTCGCTTTTCATTACCACGATGTCAACGCCACCGTCGGCTTTGTTCCACGGGCTCAATAGCTCGGCAGTGTATCCATCGATACGATAAAGCTCGGCGATGAGTTCCTCGAAATCCTTTGCGGTCAATTGGTACAGATCGGTTGGGTTCTGATTTAGCCTGGTTATGAACTCAGCGGTTATTTTATTTTGTAACTCAACTTCCTCGACCGACTTGCGAGGAATTATCTTCTGTTCTCCATACGGCAGTAGAAGTTCGCCGTGTTGGAGAGTGTCACGTGAAGCCCTTCTGCGCGGGATCAACTCTGTGTCGAAAATGACGGAGTCGCCCTCGCGAAGCTCGTCAAACGTCAAACCAACCAATGAATTCGAATGGAAGAACAGATCCATTTCTAGCAATCGGGCTGATATGAAGCCAGAGTCGCTGTCGGTTAACCTCTTCACTGTACCGATCATGTGCCCTCACTCGGCAGTCTAGGCCAAACGACCTTCAGGCGCTCTGTGCCTCGAACGGCGTTCGATCTCGAAGTGTACCTGCCCTTGACGGCCCTAGGTGAACTCTGAGCGCGCGCTCTCCGCTGCATTCGACAGATCGAAGAAGTCAGCGTCCCGTCGAATTCACACGCGTCGCGAGCATCAGCAGCACAGACAGGAGTGTCTGTACCACATGGATCACCTGGTAATCGGCAAGGGGTAGTGCGGCACCGCCGCAACCTTTCTCCTCCGTTATCGTATGGGCCTCCACGCGATCCGTCCGTTCGCCGCCTCTGTCTGTCGATCGCGATCAAACCTACAGGGAGAATTCATGACGAGACACTATCGAGCGATTCTGCTTCCGTTGCTGCTGTTCGTCGCTGGGGCTTCATATGGTGAGAAGGCGAAGAGCGCTCCGGCGGCGACGGCTGCACCGGTGAGAGTCACCTCCGTCGAAGGGATTACGGAGTACCGGCTCTCGAACGGGCTTCGCGTTCTGCTCTTCCCCGATGCCACCAAAGCTACCGTCACCGTCAATCTCACCTACACCGTCGGTTCGCGGCATGAGGGGTATGGCGAGACGGGCATGGCGCATCTGCTCGAGCACCTCATGTTCAAGGGGACGCCTTCACACAAGGTCATCCCGCAGGAGATGAAGGCGCATGGAGCGAACTACAACGCCTCCACGTGGTTCGACCGCACCAACTACTTCGAGGTGCTGCCGGCCAACGAAGACAACCTCAAGTTCGCGCTCGGACTCGAGGCGGACCGCATGCTCCACTCCTTCATTGCCCAGAAGGATCTCGACTCGGAGATGACGGTCGTCCGCAACGAGTTCGAGGCGGGGGAGAACGACCCGGCCAACATCCTCGAGGAGCGCGTTCTTTCCACCGCCTATCTCTGGCACAACTACGGCCACTCCACCATCGGCTCGCGCGAAGACATCGAGCGCGTTCCGATCGACCGGCTGCAGGCCTTCTATCGGAACTACTACCAGCCGGACAACGCCGTGCTGCTCATCGCCGGCAAGTTCGATGAGCCGAAGGCGCTGGCCCAGGTGAATACGGCGTTCGGATCGATCCCGCGCCCGACGCGCAAACTGCAGCCGACCTACACCGTCGAGCCGGTTCAGGACGGCGAGCGTTCGGTCATCCTCCGCCGCGTCGGCGACGTGCAGTCCGTCTGCATGCTGTATCACGTCCCCGCCACCGCTCATCCCGACTATGCGGCCGTGCAGGTGTTGGCCCGCATCCTCGCCGACACTCCCTCGGGCCGCCTTTACAAAGCGCTGGTCGAGGCGAAGAAAGCGACCGACGTCAGCAGCGATCTGTTGGAAATGCACGATCCCGCGTTCCTCGCGTTCCAGTCCTCCGTGCGGCAGGAGCAGTCGCTCGATGCCGCGCGCGACACGATGGCGGCCACGATCGACGCGCTCAAGACGACGCCCGTCTCGAAGGAAGAAGTCGACCGCGCTAAGACGGCGCTGCTCAAGAACATCGAGCTTGCCCTCAACGCGCCCGATCGCGTCGGCCTGGCCATGAGCGAATTGATCGGCGCCGGCGACTGGCGCCTCTTCTTCATCAACCGCGACAACCTGCGCAAGGTCACTCCCGACGATGTGCAGCGCGTAGCGGCCGCGTATCTGAAGCCGTCCAACCGCACCGTCGGCGAATTCATCCCCGATCCAAAACCGGACCGCACGCAGATTCCCGCTACGCCTTCCATCGCGTCGCTCGTCGACAACTACAAAGGGGACGCGCCGGTTGCCGCGGGCGAGGCATTCGATGCTTCGCCGGCGAACGTCGAGTCGCGCACCACGCGCTCCGTGCTGCCCTCGGGACTCCAACTCGCGCTCCTGCCGAAGAAGACGCGCGGCAACTCCGTGGTGGCCAATCTCACCATCCGATTCGGCGACGAGAAGTCGCTCATGAACCTCGGCGATACCGCCGAGGCGATGGGGGAGATGCTGCAGCGCGGTACGACCAAGCACACGCGCCAGCAACTCAAGGACGAATTCGACCGCCTGAAGGCGCGCGTCAACATCCAGGCGGCGCCGTCGTCGGTGAGCGTCAACGTCGAGACCACGCACGACAACCTTCCCGCGGTCATGGCACTCATCGCCGAGATCCTCGAATCGCCGTCGTTCCCCCAGAGCGAGCTCGATACCTGGAAGCAGGAGATGCTGGCCAGGGTGGAGGAACAGCGCACCGATCCGCAGGCCGTTGCGCAGACTGCCTTCAGCCGTCACATGAATGACTATCCGAAGGGCGACGTCCGCTACATCAGCACGCCCGAGGAGGACATTGCGACCGTCAACGCGCTGACGCTGGAGAACATCAAGAGCTTCTACAAGTCGTTCATGGGAGCCTCGGCCGGCGAGCTCGCCGTCGTTGGCGACTTCGACGCGAAGGCACTGGCGGCGCAGGCGGGCCAGCTTTTCGGAAACTGGAAGAGCGGCGCGGGCTTCACGCGCGTCCCGCGGCTGTACCAGGAGATCGCGCCGGTCAACCAGTCGCTCGAGACTCCCGACAAGGCAAATGCGCTTTTCCTGGCCGGCCTCAATCTCGGGATTCGCGACGACGACCCGGCCTATCCCGCTCTCGTCATCGCCAACTCCATCCTTGGCGGCGGCGGTCTCTACTCCCGCCTCGGCAGCCGCATCCGGCAGAAGGAAGGGCTCAGCTACGGCGTCGGCTCGTTCATGAACGTCAGCTCGTTCGACAAGTCCGGCACCTTCACCACATTCGCCATCTACGCGCCGCAGAACGCCGGCAAACTCGAGACAGCCTTCCGCGAAGAGATCGCCCGGGCACTCAAGGACGGTTTCACGCAGCAGGAGGTCGATGAGGCGAAGAAGGGTTACCTGGAGTCTCGAAAAGTTCAACGTGCGCAGGACGCGGCGCTCGCCCGCACGCTCGGCGGCGAGCTGTTCGCCCATCGCACGATGCAGTGGGACGCCCAGTTCGAACAGCAGGTGGCGGCCCTGAAGTTGGACGAGGTGAACGCCGCCCTCCGCAAGTGGATCGACCCGGCAAAGATCACGATCGTCAAGGCCGGCGATTTCGCGAAAACGGCGACCGCGGCGCCGGTGAAGTAACGATTCGAACGTTTCCGTAAACACGAACGCCGCGATTGCTCGCGGCGTTCGTCGTTTCGGCGGCATCGGTCTGTTCCGTCGAGCGGCGGACGGTGATGTCGAGGCTGGAGTTTGGGCCGCAATTGGTATCCGCTGCTGCTCGTCTTCGTGGCGATGCCATGCGCGTGGATTGGCGGTAAGATCTTTACGAAGATAAGAGGACAAGGTGAGATTCATGGCAATGGTGGACGATGCAGTCGCGCTCCTCAAACAGTGGCAGTCGGAGAAGAAAACTGTGATGTTCTCTTCGTACGGCGGCGCGCTCAACATCGCTCCCGAGGGCAACGGCATCATCTCGTTTCAGGGCGGCGAGCTAACCATCCCCCTGGCCGCAAAAACCTCCGTCGACGCGAGTTCGGTTCACTCGGTGCAGGACGGCCGGATTGCGATAGCGTTCAGCGGCATCGTGGTGACGCTGTCGGCAGTGCCATGACGCTGAGTCGCGCGTCAACGATCAGGCTGTCATCCTTCGATTGACATCGGCGCGCGAACTCGTACACTCCCCCGTGCCGCCTACGCGTGGCGGCTTGCCGGCCTAATCCTCGGCGCCGAGGAACGGGGGAACCAATTGAGCGACGGCTTGCCACCGTCCGGGGTGAATCCAGCCAGAAGCTGGTAGGGCTTCCAGTCCGAATCCGACAGCTAACCTCGTAGGCAGCCGGAAGGCAGGCCTCAAACGCCGCGAAGAAATTCGCGGCGTTTGTCATTTCTGTCGCCGAAAGTTTGCTAGACTGTGCCGCAATCGTTCCCAATTCAGATTCGTAAAACGGACGGCAATCGACGGCGAATTGAATCCGTCAGCGGTTCGCCGGACGGCTTCGCGACGGGTAACTCTTTGAACCGACTCAGCTTTGTCGGATTGTGGCATTTGGGCCGCGATCTGCACATTCGGCCATGTCCCCAACAGATCCAATTTGAGAAAGGAGCCGCTATGAAACGGTGCCCCAATTCGAGGATCCTGGCGATCGTCGCCACCCTGTGCCTCTCGCTGATGGCTGTCAGCGCGTTCGCACAGCTCCAGACCGGCAACATCTTCGGCAAAACGCAGGGGAAAGATGGAAGCGCTCTTCCGGGCGTGACCGTCACTCTGACCGGCGTCGGTGCCCCGCAGGTCACCGTCTCCGATGCTCAGGGCAATTTCCGCTTTCCGAACCTCTCCCCCGGCAGTTACATGGTCAAGGCAGAGCTCTCGGGATTCGGAACGGCCACCCGCGCCGGACTGACCGTGCAGGTCGGTCAGAACGCCGACATCACCATGAGTCTCAACGCCTCGATGGCGGAGTCGATCACCGTGACGGCCGAGTCGCCGCTCCTTGACGTTCGCAAAGCGGGCACCGGCACGAACGTGTCGAAGATCGAGATGGAGAAGATTCCCACCTCGCGCGACCCGTGGACCGTGTTGCAGTCCGTTCCGGCAGTGCAGGTCGACCGGATCAATGTCGGCGGCAGCCAGAGCGGTCAGCAGTCGGTCTATTACGCCAAAGGCGCACAGGGCCGCGACAACACCTGGAACGTCGATGGCGTGAACATCACTGACATGGGCGCGACCGGCTCGTCGCCGCTCTACTTCGACTTCGATTCATTCGAAGAGATGCAGGCCACCACCGGCGGCTCCGATCCGCGCATCGAGACGCCGGGCGTGCAGCTCAACATGGTCACCAAACGCGGAACGAACGACATCCGCGGCTCGGGACGTTATTACTACACGCCCGGCAGTCTGCAGGCCGCGGCGGCGGTTCCCGGCGAAGCGACCTACTACCTTCAGAACACGAACAAAGTGAACTTCGTCCGCGACTACGGCGTTGAAGCCGGCGGTCCGATCTGGAAGGATCACCTCTGGTTCTGGGGCGCGCGCGGCGACAACAAAATCTCCGTGCAGGCCTCCAGCACCATCGCCTTCGACA
>DASYJY010000031.1:0-25037 GCA_035995985.1 Thermoanaerobaculia bacterium
AAGGAGATGTCGGTGGCCCAGGGCGTGGCGAACGAATAGAACGGCCGCGTGACCTGAAAGCGATGATCGTAGCCGTCGGAGTTCACTGCATAGCCGAAGTTGGCTTTCCAATACGGTGCGAAGAAGGCGGGGTCGCTGTAAGCGACGCCGAGGCGGGAACGGTCGACACCGTGTTGCCATCCGAGCTCGAGATCTTTGCCGAGTCCGAGCAGGTTCGTTTCGGACAGCGTCGCGCCGACCGTGCTCTTGCCGCCTTTGCTCCCGGCCTGCGTCTCGGGCGCGATCGACCAGGAATCCTGCGTGGTCACGGTGACGTCGACGACGCCGTCGTGCGGCGCGGATGGAACGACCGAGGCGGATTTTAGGAAACCGAGCGCGCGCAGATTGCGCTCGGTTTCGGCCAGCCGCGGCGGACTGTATGGATCGCCTTCGCGGAAGAGGAGGAACTTCTCGATGACCGATTTGCGCGTCTCGAAGTGCAGGCGATCGGCGAGTTTGTAGAGCGTTCCGTGGCCCGCCTCAGCGTCCGAATAAACATCCAGAGGATGGATGGTGATAGTGCCGATACGGAGAGGCGGCTCCGTTTGCGCGCTGAGCGCGGCGGCGACTGCGAACCCGAGGAGCGCGAGAAGGACGGATTTCACCGGACGCGTTTGAGGGTAGCAGATCGCGTGAGCGGGCAGAGGGGGAACGGGTTCACGCGGAGCGCGCGGAGGGGCGGAGAGAAGATTTGCTATCCTGCGCGTCACACCAATCCCCGGAGGCAATCCCTTGGACAGTTATCGTGGCGGCTGGATCGAAATCATCGCCGGAGGCATGTTCTCCGGAAAATCGGAGGAGTTGATCAGGCGCCTGCGCCGGGCCGTGATCGCGCGCCAGCGGGTGCAGGTGTTCAAACCGCTCATCGATGACCGTTTCAGCACGGAAGACATCGTGTCGCGCGACGATCGCAGGTTGAAGGCACAAGCGGCCGCCACGAGCGCGGAGTTGCTGACACGCGTCGAGATCGGTATGCAGGTCGTCGGCATCGACGAGATCCAGTTCTTCGACGCCGGTATCGTCGACGTCTGCATGCAACTGGCTGATGCCGGCATCCGCGTGATCGCGGCCGGACTCGATCAGGACTACATGCGCCGTCCGTTCGGACCGATGCCCGCGCTTTTGGCGGTGGCCGAGGATGTGTCGAAGATGCACGCGGTGTGCGTTCGATGCCGTGGCGCCGCGCATTACTCGCAGCGCGTTTCGGGCGGCAATGCGCAGGTGGAAGTGGGCGATTCGTCGTACGAAGCGCGATGCCGCGCGTGCTACGAACTGTACAAATCCGCCCCGATCGAGGAGCCTGCGGTGCAGCTCACGATTACCGCATCAGCCTGATCCGGCATGGCCGGAGCGTTGGTTGCCCAAGGCTCCGCCAGCAGTCTTTCGAAGAACGTTCGATCGCGTAAGCCTTCTCATGAGCAGCGTGACACTAGTTGTCAGTGGGCGGTCAACAGAATGACCTTAGCGCTCGTGCGGGCGGCCCCGCCGATCGCGTAACCTGTTCCTCGTCAGTAGGATAGGTGCCACAAGCGGTCTGGTATCGGCCTTGCCGTATACTCACCGACTTCCCCAACCAAAGAGAGGCCGGCTTGAGACGAAGACAGAAGGGCTTCACCCTGCTCGAACTGCTGGTGGTCGTCGCCATCATCGGCATCATTGCGTCGATTGCCATCCCGAACCTGCTCGTGGCGATCCAGCGCGCGAAGCAGCGCCGGACGATGGTGGACATCCGCAACATGGCTACGGCATGGGAAGCGCGGAACAGCGAAGCGAGCCGCTACAACGCCGCCGGTCAGGCGAATGGCGTCGAGGGTGCCGACCAGCTGATCACGGCTGCAAACATTCAAACGATGCTGGAGCCGACCTACATCCGCTCGGTGCCGAAGGTCGATGGCTGGGGGATGGCCTATCAGTTGTACACGAACCAGGCCTATGGCGCCGCTGCGAAGGCAAACGTCTACGCGATCCTTTCGGGCGGAAAAGACGGCGTCATCTCGTCCGATCCGACCACCGGCCCGTTCACGAATTTCGATTGCGACATCGTTTACGGCAACGGAGTCTTTCTTTCCTACCCGGAGGGTATGGTGTCGGCCAAATAGTCGCGTACGATCGTCAAGAACGACCGCATGCACTCACTTCGGCTGCTGGCCCTGGCACTTTCCTGCTGTTTTCTCGCGCCGCTCTGCTGCCGCCGCGCCGCTGCCGGTTCCGGCGATCCGGTCGAGCGCGAGGCGGAGGACGCGCTGGTGTCGTATCTGCGCATCGACACGTCCAACCCGCCCGGCAATGAAACCTCGGGCGCCCGTTTTCTGCAGCAACTTCTGATCAAGGACGGCATCGACGCGAAACTGATCGGCTCCGATCCGAAACGGCAGTCGGTGTATGCGCGCCTCGTTTCCGGATCGAATGAGAAGGCGCTGGTGCTGTTGCATCACATCGACGTCGTTCCTGTCATCGCCAGCGAGTGGACGAAACCGCCGTTCGCCGGCGTCCGCTCCGGCGGCTACATCTGGGGACGCGGCGCGCTCGACATCAAGTCCCTCGGCATCGCGGAGCTGATGGCGTTCGTCGATCTCAAGCGCCGCCACGTGCCGCTGCGCCGCGACGTAATCTATCTGGCAGTGGCCGACGAGGAGCTCGGCGGCGTCAACGGCTGTCGCGCGATTCTGGAAGAACATCCGGATCTGTTCGCGAACGCCGGCTTCGTGCTGAACGAAGGCGGCTACAACGAGACCATCGTCGATCACGTTTCGTTCTGGGGCATCGAGGTGCAGGCGAAGGTGCCGCTCTGGCTCCGCATCACGATGAAGGGGAGCGCGGGCCACGCGGCCTCTCCGCCCGACGACGGTGGGACGCTCGGCAAACTCGTTCACGCGCTCGATGCGATCAGCCGCATTCCGACGCCGTACCGCCTGACGCCGGCCGTGGCGCGGTCGTTTCACGAAGCGGGAAGAGCGCGGCCGGATGAGCGCGGCGAAGTGCTGCGCGGCATCGCCGAGCCGCTCGACGTCGCGAAGATCGAGCGCGTCCTCTCGCCCGGCTATCGCAGCTCGCTGCATGACACGATCGCCATCACGCGCATCGACGGCGGCAGCGCGATTAATGTTCTTCCCGCGAATGCGTCGGCGGATGTCGACATCCGTCTTCTGCCCGATGAGACGACCGATGCGATGACGGCGAAGGTGAAGCAGACGTTGCCCGCCGGCGCCGAGCTGCAAGTGCTGCTGTCGGGTCAGCCAGTTCCGGAGAGCTCGAGCGATACGGAGCTGTTCCGCGTGCTTTCGTCGTCATTCAGGAATGCGGAATCGGGTTCAATCGTCGGAACGGCGGTGGGATCGGGGACGTCGGACAGCCGCTACTTCCGCGCCCGCGGCATCGTCGCGTACGGCATCGCACCGTTCAAAGTGAACTACTACGATGCCGACACGGTGCACGCGAACGATGAGCGCATTCGCGCGCGGTTCTTCGCCGACGGCGTGCGGCTGATGCGGACGATCGTGACGCGTTTCTGCGGACCGGACGCGCGATGAAGCATCGCTGGGCGTTCGCGGCGATCGCGATCTGCGCCCTCGGCGTTTTCGCGCCGGCGTTGATTCGAAACGAGGTCTTCTCGCTCCGCGATCACGGCGATTACTTTCAGCCGCTTCATTGGTTCACCGCCACGGAGTTGCAGCACGGACGCCTGCCGCTGTGGAACGCCTACAGCGCATCGGGCGAACCGTGGCTGGCAAATCCGCAGACCGGCGTCTTCTATCCGCCTGCCTGGCTGTTCGTCGTGCTTCCGTTCGCACGTGCGTACACGATCTATCTCCTGCTTCACGTCGTTCTGCTGGGATGCGGCGCGTATCTGCTCTTCGCGCGGCTGACGCGGCCCGGCGGCGGTGCGCTGCTGGCGGCGGTGGCGCTGACGTTTTGCGGACCGGTCATGTCGCTGCTCGACGTCTCGAACAATCTGACGACGTTCGCCTGGATGCCGCTCATCGTCTGGTGCGCGCTCAGCGACATTTCGGCGAAGACCTGCGGCGCGATGATGGCGCTTTCATTTCTGGCGGGTGAACCGTTCTTCGCGTCGATCGGCGCGGTACTTTTCCTCGTCGTCAGAAGGCGCGGATGGATGGACAAGCTCGAAGCCGTGGCGATCGCATTTGCGTTATCCGCCGTACAGCTTTTTCCCTTCCTCAGCTGGATCGCGAGCAGCGATCGCGCGCATGGCGGCATGACCAGAGCGCAGATCCTGCTCGCGTCGATGGCGCCGCGCGACTGGCTGCGGCTCGCCATCCCGCCGAAGGAGGCGGGTCTGCTTCATTCGTTCCTGCCGATCGTCTACGCCGGTCTGCTGACGATCGTCTTCGCGATCATCGGCATCATCATCGCGCGCCGCCGCGCCGCCGGCTGGATCGCGTTGATTCTTCTGTCGGCGCTGCTTGCGGCGGGCAGCCATCTCGGTCCGGTAGGCGATGTGCTTGCGTCGTTGCCGCTCACGCTCTTTCGATATCCGGCGCGTCTGGTGCCGTTCGCGGTCCTCGGCATCTGCGCGCTGGCCGCGTTCGGCTGCAATGCGATCCGCAGCGAGCCGATCAAACTGCTTCTGGCGCTTTTGACCTTCGTCGATCTCCTCGTGCGCATCCAACCGCTGCTGGCAACGGAGCCGTTCAATCCGCTACGCGTTCCGTATCCGCCGTCGATCGGACGCGATTCGAAGATCGTGCGCATCGACATGCCGAACGACCGCGATCGCGACGGCTGGATCCTCGGCTATCTCAACCTGTATCAGCGCCGCTTCGACACGTGGACCGCCGCCCCGGCGGTTTCGGAACGCTACGCGGAGATGATCCTGCCGGCGACGACAAACGGCCGGCTCGCGATGCTCGATGCCGTCTCCGGCGGCTACATCTTCGCGCCGCGGACGCTCGTTGCATTCCCTGCGATTGCGGCGCGAGCGGGCGTCGTCGTTCATCGCAACATTCACGCGTTGCCGCTTGCGTATTTTCAGGATGCGACGCATCGAATCATCCCTGCGTCGATGCTCGCGTTCACGACATCGTCGGTTTACATCGATGTCGATGCGCCGTCGGAGGGCGATGTGATCCTAACGCAAAACGCCGCACCGGGATGGCGCGTCGCGGTCGACGGAATCGCCGCAAACCCGCATGAATCCTCAGTTTTCCGGGCCGTGCATGTTGCTCGCGGACATCACGGGATCCAGTGGATATATCGCCCACCTTCACTCATCATCGGAGCAGTTCTCACGCTCGCGGCGCTCGTGTACTTGCTCCTTTCGTACATGTTTGTCAAGCGCGCGGCGCGAGAAAATTTTCTTCGCGTGTCACTCAGAAATGCGTAGCAACTTTCGCGAAGTAGGGGTGTAGAATCCCGCTCTTCCAACGACGGTCAGGGGCAAACCTAATGCTAAGTATCGATGATCGTTTGAATCAGATCATTCGTGAATTAATTGGTAGTGGCATCACTCTCGAGCAGGCCGTTGAGGCGTTCGAGGGCAAGTACATCGTGGCGGCCATGTCGGCCACACGCGGCAATGTGACGCAGGCGTCGAAGGCGCTGGGCGTGCATCGCAACACCCTTCACAACAAGCTTCGCTCGCAGACGATGCTCAACGGATTTGCTGATTCCATCCGGCCGATGCGCCGCCGCCTTTCCGCGCACAGCGCACGCGCACCGAAACCATCGAACGGCAAGAACACGCGCTCGCGTTAATCAGGGAACCTTTGCCACAGTCGCTCTCGCTTCCAGGTTCCGCCGGTCTCAGACAATCGATCACCGATCTCCTCCGCCGCCGCGGCAGCAGGATGCTTCCGATCAAGGAGATCTGGGAACGTCTGGAAGGCGTCGACGCCACGCGCGAACAGGTCGAACGTGCCGTCGTCGAGCTCGAGCAGGACGGGGTCGTCGTCGCCGTGCGCGGCAAGCGTTACTCGCTGCTCGAGTTCACGCCGTATCACGCCGGACAGATTCGCGTGCATCCCGACGGCTACGGCACGGTCTTCGGCGGCGGCGGCGAAGAGCCCGACGTCTTCATCGACCGCCGCTCGATGAAAGGCGCGATGAACGGCGATCTGGTCATCGTCCGCGTCGACAAGCACGCGCCGAAGTACCACACCATCCGCCAGCGCAAACTCATCATCGGCGAAGTGGCGCAAGTGCTTCGCCGCGCGCATCGCACGGTTGCCGGACGCTTTCACGCCGATCCCGATCAGCCGTACGTCACGCCGTTCGACACGCGCCTCGATCACGACATCGTCATCGATCACCACGGCACGCTCGACGCGCGCGATCAGGAGATGGTGAACGTCGAGATCGACCGCTATCCCGACCGCACCAGCCACATCGCCCGCGGCCGCGTCGTCGAAGTCCTCGGCATGATTGGCGAGCCCGGCGTCGACATCGAACTGGTCATCCGCAAGTTCCACATCCCGCATCTGTTCCCGCCCGAAGTGCTGGCCGCCGCGGATGCCGTTCCCGACGAGGTGAAACCGGAGGAAGTCGCGAAACGCGTCGACCTTCGCGAGCACAACATCGTCACCATCGACGGCGAGACCGCGAAAGATTTCGACGACGCCGTCGAAGTGCAGCAACTTCCGAACGGTAACTACCTCCTCGGCGTGCATATCGCCGACGTCTCGCATTACGTGACCGAGGGGAGCGCGCTCGATGAAGAAGCATTCGAGCGCGGGACCTCGGTCTACTTCCCCGGACGCGCCGTACCGATGCTCCCCGAGCGGCTGTCGAACGGCATCTGCTCGCTGAATCCGCGCGTGGAGCGGCTCACGTTTTCGGTCGACATCGAGATCGACCGCAAAGGGCGCTTCGTCGATCGCAAGGTCTATCGCTCGGTCATTCGAACGAAAGAGCGGATGACCTACACGATCGTCAACGCCTTCCTCGTCAACGAAGGCGTCGCGCAGCCGAGCGGTCCGCCGCCACACGGCGTGGTCGTCCCCGAGGCAGCGGAACTTCGCGAGCGATACGGATACCTGCTCGCCGACTTCACGCGGATGCATGAGCTGTACGACATCTTGCGCAAACGCCGCGAAGCGCGCGGCTCGATCGACTTCGATTTGCCCGAGGCCGAGGTCATCCTCGATGCCGCGGGCGTGATCGATGCGATCAAACCGACTGAGCGCAACGTCGCGCACCGCATCATCGAAGAGTTCATGCTCGCCGCGAATGAAGTCGTGGCCTCGGAGCTCGTCTTCGCCAATCAGCCCGGCATCTATCGCGTCCACCAGCAGCCCGACCCGCAGAAGCTCCAGGACCTGCGCGAGATCCTCAAAGAATTCAAACTCACGATGCGCGGCGATCTCGAAGACATGCGTCCCGGCGAGTTACAGCGTGTGCTGAAGTCCGTCGAAGGAACGCCCGAAGAACGCTTTCTCACGAACATTGTTTTGCGTTCGATGAAGCGCGCGTTTTACTCCGAGGAGAACATCGGGCACTTCGCGCTGGCGATTGCGAACTACGCGCACTTCACGTCGCCGATCCGGCGGTATCCCGACCTCATCGTCCATCGCCGCCTCGGCGAACTGGTCGCGACCGGTCCTTTGTACGGCGAGCGCCTCACCGAAATCGAACGCGCGCATCCACTGTACGCCGCGCAGTCGAGTGACCGCGAACGCCGCGCCGACGACGCGTCGCGCGAAGTGCTGGAGTGGAAAAAAGTCATCTTCATGCGCGACAAGGTCGGCGAGAAGTTCACCGGCACGGTCACGGGCGTGGCGTCGTTCGGTCTCTTCGTCGAGCTCGACGAAATCTTCGTGCAGGGGATGGTGCCCGTGGCGACGATCGGCGGCGATTTCTGGGTTTTCCGCGAGCGCGAGCACCGTCTTCGCGGCGATTCGACCGGCCGCGAGATGCGCCTCGGCGACAAAGCTATGATTGAAGTGAAGTCGATCGACGAAGACCGCCATCAGCTCGAGTTCCGCCTGCTCGAGATCGGTGGATCGCCGATTGCACTCCGCGAACGATAGCCGGCACGGCCGGAGCGTCGGTTGCCCAAGGCTCCGCCACGTTTTGTCCATAAAATTACTGCCGCTAAGATTGCCTGGATGATGCCCGAACGAAACGACTTAGCCAAACAGATCACCTCTCTCGTCGACCAGCGCGTCACCCTCGAAACGAAGTTGCAGAACGAGCCGGGCGAGATCTCGGAGTCGCGTGCGCGCCAGTACGGCGACGACTACAGCGCGTTGCAGCGCAAGCTCGCCGCGCTCTTCAAACAGACGACCGACGAGACACAGCGCATCACGCTCATGCTCGAGCTGATGCGCATCCTCGAAAACCGCCTCGTCTACCTCCACAACTTCATCGTCGATACGACCTCGGACAATCGCATCCTCGCGCAGCTCGTCACGCAGTTCATCGAGCAACTCGGAACGCAGCGCAGCAGCGTCCTGACCAAACTCGAAGCGACCTACTACCGAGCCGTGGCCACGCTCTACGCCGGCGATGTCGCCGGCGCGCGTGACGGATTCTCAGAAGCGTGTGCGTCCGAGGAGTCGGACGAGGCCAACGACATCAAATACAAGTCGTACGTCATCCTCGGCCATCTCTCCCACGAGGCGCACGACTACGCGAAGGCGAAAGACCTGCACGAACAGTCGCTCCGCTATTCGCAGAACAACAACGTGACCGCGCAGGCGCTGGCACTGAAGGCGCTGAATTCGTACGCCCTCGGCGATCGCGACGACGCGCTGCATCTGTTCAAGGAAGCGCTCCAACTCTTCGACGCGAATCAGCCGTTCTTCAACTCGTACTTTTTCCGCAACGCGCTGCTGTTCTGCGGCGCCATCTACTTCGACGCCCGCGATTACAAGAGCGCCGCTCCGTACTACCAACAGGTCCTCGAAAACGTGGAGCAGAACTCCTACGACTACTTCGACGCCCTGACGCACCTCGGCCGCATCGCCTACGCCCAGCAGCAGTACGACGACGCCGCGGCGTCGTTCGAGAAAGCCGCGCAATCCCAGAAGCTCAGCGAAAACGAATACATCATCGACACCTGGTTCTGGATCGCCCGCACCCACCTCAAACGCAACGACCGCGGCAGCGCCAAGCCATACCTCGAGAAGATCGCCGCGACGGACGTCAAGTACGAGAAGAAGGCGCAAGCGGTGGAGCTGCTGCAGAAGATCGCGTAAAAACGTGCATCCGCAGACTACGCAGATGGATGCAGATGAAGGCGCCGGCCGCGATTACACGGACGCCGGCAGGCGTCTCGTACGGTAGCCGGTGGTCCGAGCGAAGCGAGCGACCACCGGACCACGAGGCGGCCCATTTTCCGACCGCGGCAGCGGTCGCGGAGAGGATTCACGACACTTGGTGTTTGGTACGCGACTCCTGCCGGAGTCGAAAATCGCTGCTTCTCAATTCCGGTGGTCGCTCGCTTCGCTCGGACCACCGGCTACCGTACGTGACGCCTCCGGCGCCGTGTTTTGCTGCGCGATGCGGACAAGTCCTTCTAGTGAAACCTAGTGACGATGAACGCGATGTCGTCGCGGAACTCGTCGGTGGCGGCGAAGGTGGATACATCTTCGAAGATGCGGTCGTAGACGGTCGTCAGGTCGGCGTCATGGGCGTCATCCATCAGCGCGACGATTCGATCGAGCGAGTAGAAGTCGCCGGCGGCGTTGCGACGATCGGTCAGGCCGTCGGTGTAGACGAAGAGCAGGTCGCCTGGCGCGACCTGAAGGCTGTGCTCTTCGAAGAGCATTGACGGCATCGCGCCGAGGAGATGGCCGGGGGCTTCGTGAATGACGGTTTTGCCGTTGGCTTTCTGCAGGAGCAGGAACGGCGGATGCGCGGCGTTCGAGTAGACGAGATTGCCGGAGCTGTCGATGCGGAAAAGCTGCGCGGTGGCGAACTGCGTCGGTAGTGAAACGCTGAAAAGGAAGTCGTTCAGGCTGGCCATGAACGATGACAGCGAGGTGCGCGAATCAGATTCCGTGTGAATGTAGCTCTTGAGCAGCGCCACAAGGATCGAGGCCGGAAGGCCGTGCCCGGAGACGTCGGCCACGAAGAGGTACATCAGTTCGTCGTGCAGGAAGTAGTCGTAGAAATCGCCGGAGAGCGTTGCGCTCGGGATGTAGGCGGAGCGGATTTCGATGCGCGGTCCGCGGAAAAATCCGTTCGGGACCAGCGCCTCCTGCACGCGCCGGGCGATCTGCAGGTCGCGCGTGATCTGCTGATTCAATTTCCGCAATTGATCCTGGTACCGCTTCACGCGCAGCAGCGCGCGCAGACGGGCCAGGAGGATTTCGGTGTCCGAGCCTTTCGTCACGAAATCGTCGGCGCCGGCTTCGAGGCCTTCCACGACCGTCTGCGCGGCATCGGCGCCGGTCAGCATCAGCACCGGAATCGTCTGCAGCACGGGATCGGCTTTGATGCGCCGCGTTACTTCCAATCCGTCCATCACCGGCATCCGGTAATCGACGATGAACGCGGCCGGCGTGATGGCCTGCGCCATCGCCAGCCCTTCCTCCCCCGAAGTCGCTGCGGAAACGTCGAAGCCGCGGCGCTCGAGAAATCGCTTGGTCACCTGCAGATCGTTCGCGCTGTCATCGATAAGCACGATGCGCTCGCGGGTGGGGGTGGGGTCGGGCACGGGGCCGAAATTGTACCGTTGCGCGGCGTGCAACGTTACAACCGCGTCACGCTCGGTGACGGCTGCTAACCTTTGCCTCAACTCATCGTCTCAGCGTGTGTGAGACGAACGGTGGCGCTCCTGCTCATGTGCATTCCGGTGATGGCCTGTCAGCTTCCCGAGAACGGAAGGCGCGCCGCAAGCCGGGCGGTTTTAACGTTCGTTCTCGAGTCCGCGATCGATCTGCAGGGCCGGACGGCGCTCACCCAGAGCAGCAGTCGTCCGGTTCTGCAGTCGACGCCGAAAGCGCCTGCGCCGAAGACGTGCACGCGGCAAAAGCAGCTCGCACCGAAAGCGCGCGTGCTGATTGCGCGATGCCCGATCGCGAACGTTACCCCGCGCCCATTCCCGACATCTTGAAGACGACGGGGATGATCACGAAGAGCTGCACCGCGTCGAAGATGCCGTGCGCGATGATGCCCGGGATCAGGTTCTTCGTTCGATAGAACGTGAAGCCGATCACGAGCGAGATCAGCGTCACGCCGATCAGCAGGAATGGTTGCCCGAGGCCGGAGTGCGCGAGAGCGAAGAGGATGGTGGAGGCGATGACGCCGATCCGCTTCTGAAGCCAGCCGCGGAAAAACGCTTCCTCAATCGTCATCGCCGACAGCACGATTACGCACTTCTTCCAAAGCGGCAGCGCCGCCATCCAGCCGATCATCGGGGACGGCTGCGGATTCTTCGGCATCAGCCCCGAGGCCACGAGGAGTAATCCAATGATCAGCGCGATCGAGATCGTTACGATCCAGCCGCCGACGCCGACGGCGAAACCGGTCAGGACCGCCTCGCCGTTGCCGCGGCGCGGGATGTTCAGGAACTCGCCGAGCGGCGGGCGCTGCGTCAACAGCCACCAGCCGAGGAGGAAGACGAAGAGGATCGCGTGCAGTCCGAAGAGCGAGTAGAACGGCACGCGCGCCAGCTCCTGCGCCGTCGGGATTCGCAGCGACGAACCGGTGATCAGGATGACCAGGCCGAACATCAGAATGCCGAGCCACGCATACGCGATGATTTTCATCGTCGTCGATGAAAAACGATCGACGGAGAAAAGCCGGTAGCGCTCATTCATCACGATCATCGCGACGTAGACGAGGGTGATGAAGATCAGCGGGAAGATGTAGTGGTTCATCGGCGCGCGAAGTCTAAGCGATCGATCGCATCAATGGCGCTAACTTCACGATCGCGTCTCACCAGACCACGCAACGCTTCGCGCGCACCATCGCCGAATCCGCCTTGCAACCGAAGGCCTGCGCGAACTCGGGGATGTTCGACAGCGGTCCGATCACGCGATACTCGCCGATCGGATGCGGGTCGCCCTGCACCATCAGCCGCTTCGTCTCGGGGCGGATTTCGTCGCCGCGGAACTGGCCCCAGGCGATGAAGAACTGCTGCGCCGGCGTCAGGCCGTCGATCACCTCGGCGGGACGGGTCTGCTGCGCTTTCTGAAATGCCAGCCAGGCGATCTTCGCGCCGGCGAGATCGCCGATCGATTCGCCAAGAACCAGTCTGCCGTTGTGATGGATGCCGGGCTCGATGAAGTAGCTGTCGAACTGATCCGACACGCAGGCCGTTCGATCATGAAACTGTTTTAGATCTTCCGGCGTCCACCAGTCCTTCAGCCGTCCCTGCGCGTCGTACTTCGCGCCCTGGTCGTCGAAGCCGTGACTGATCTCATGTCCGATCACGACGCCGATCGCGCCGTAGTTGATCGCGTCGGCGGCGTGCACATCGAACGCGGGCGGCATCAAGATTCCGGCGGGGAAGACGATCTCGTTGAGCGGCGGGTTGTAGTACGCGTTCGACGTCGGCGGCGTCATGCCCCAGCGACCGCGGTCGGCGGGTTTGCCGACGCGCGCGAGATCGTCCGCGGTACCGAACTTCAGCCCGGCCACGACGTTCTCCCAATATGAGGAGGGAGCGATTGCGACGCTGCTGTAGTCGGTCCATTTGTCGGGATAGCCGACCTTCGGATTGAACGTGGCTAGTTTTTCCAGCGCGCGCGTCTTCGTCGCTGGCGTCATCCAGTCGAGCGCGCGGATGGTGTCGCCCATCGCCGACAGCAGATTCTTCACCAGCTCCTGCATCCTCGCCTTGGCCTCGGGCGGGAAATAGCGCTCGACGTATCGCTGCCCGAGCGCTTCGCCGAGGAGCGCGTCGTCGGCTTCGACGCAGAGCTTCCAGCGCGGCTTCATCTCTTTCGCTCCGCCGAGGTATTTGCCGTAGAACGCGAATTGCTCGTCGGCGATCGGCGCGGAGAGATTGCCCGAGGCCTTGCTGATGACGTTCCACGCCAGGTACGCCTTCCAGGTGCTGAGCGGCGTCGAACGAAGCTCCTTTTCGACCGCGCCCATGTACTCCGGCTGATCGACGTTGAGGTCGTCGAGCGCAACGCCGGAATGCTGCAGGAAACGCGTCCAGTCGAAATGCGGCGTGAATTTCTGCAGCGTGGCGACGGCGTACTTGTGATCGGTGGTCGCGGGATCACGCAGCGCGACGTTGTCCGTTTGCGCGGTGGCGAGGCGTGTCTCCATCGCGAAGATGACGTCCGAGGCATGCTTCGCGGCGGCGTGACTGGAGCCAGTCAGCTCGAACATCTTCGTGACGTGCGCACGATATTTTTCGCGCGCATCGGCAAAACGTTTCTCCGGTTTGAGGTAGTAGTCGCGGTCGGGAAGTCCGAGTCCGGCTGCGAAGACGCGCGCGATCACGAAGCCGGGATTGTGGTTGTCGTACGTCGACACGACGCCGAATGACGGGTAGATCTGCAGGTCGTGCAGTTCCGCGACGATCTTCTGCAGATCGGCGGACGTGCGAATGGCGTTGATCTCGTTCAGCAGCGGACGGATCGGCTTCGTGCCGAGCGCGTCGATGCGCACCTTGTCCATGCACGACGAGTAGAAGTCGCTGATCTGCTGATCGATCGATCCCTTCGGCCAATCGGTGCGTTTCGATTCGTCGTCGAGCAGCGTCCGCAACTGTTCCTTGCTCTGCTCGCCCGCAGCCCATCGCCGGCTCCAGCGCTGCATCGACGCCGGAATCGGATTCGCAGCGCGCCATGCGCCATTCGAGTAATCGAAAAAGTTCGTGCAGGCGTCGGCTTTGGTGTCGATGTCCTGCATGAAGACACCGTGCTCAGTCTGCGCGGACAGGGTGGAGGCGAGGAAGAGGAGGGCGAGCGTGGTCAGTCGCATGGTCGCGAAGTATACGGAAGCGTTTCGGCCGCAACGCGGCCTTCATCGCGCGCGGAGGCGCGCCAGACAATGCAGCCCCGCGCTTTGCGCGGGGTTGGCGGCGTGCCGGAAGTTGGCGGCCGCGGAGGCGGCCACGGATGACGCGCCGATCCCAACCCCGGCAGAGCGCGGGGCCGCATTGTTAGGCGCGCCTTCGCGCGCGGCCGGTGTGGCACAGACCTCGCGAATGACCTCTCAGGTTGCGCGGCGCCAAAAGCACAGACATGAGTGTCTGTGCCACATTACGGCGCCGCGAAGCGCGGGTCGGCGATGAACTCGCGATCTGTCAGCGACCGCAGAAACTCCGCGAGATCCGTGCGATCGTTCGCATCGAGCGACAACTTTCGCGCGACTATGTATCGCTCGATCACGTCTTCGATCGTTGCGATGCTGCCATCGTGCATGTACGGCCCAGTCACCTCGACATTCCGCAGCGTCGGGACGCGAAACGCACCCTCGGTGACGCCATTGCGAACCAGCACCGGCTTCGTCTGCGAATGTCCGGCGTAGCGAGACTCGCCGCCGAAGTTGAATCCCTGATGGCACTCCGAACATCCGGCTCGCTTGGTGAAAAAGAGCCGCATGCCGCGCCAGGCCGCGGGAGAGAGAGCGTTCGAATCGTCGCCGTAGACGAGGCGGTCGTACGGAGAGTGTCCCGAGATCAACGTCCGCTCGAACGCCGCCAGCGCGCGTGCGATGTTGCGGATCGACACCGGCCGCCGTTCGCCGGGAAACGCGGCGCGGAACAGCGCATCGTCGCTGCGAAATCGCGCCACGATCTCCTGCTCGTGTCCGGCCACGCCCAACTCGATCGGGTGCGTGTTGAACATCGGCACGAGCGCCTGCTGCGCAAGCGAGCGAACGTTCGTGCTGTCCCAGGTGTAGCTGGCGTTGTAGCCGGTGTTCGTCAACGTCATCGCGTTGCGGGTGTGCTGCTGGCCTGTCGATCCGACCGCGACCGGTTTTCCGTCGCTGAAGGCGTGGCTCTGCTGATGACAGTCAGCGCACGACTGCGTCCCATTCGTGGACAGCCGCCGATCGTAGAAAAGCCGCCGTCCGAGTTCGAACTTCGCCGGCGTCTGGATGTTCTCCGGCTCCGTCAGCGGAACCGGAAAGCCGCGCGGCAATTGCCAGTCGAATCGCGCGGCCTCGGGGGCGGCAACCGGTACGCCGCCAACGCTGCACGCCGCGGCGACGATGAACGTCGCCGCGGCGATCAGGAGGCGCGGTTTCACCACGAGCGGAACGTGGAGGCTTGCGCGGTCAGCGGGGCAGTCTGGCCATGGATGATCTCGCGCTCGCCGACCCATTTCGCGAACGCGTCGAGCTGTCCGGCGTCGAGTCCGGCCGCATCGGCCTTGCGAGCAGCGACGAAACTCTTCATCGCGATCAGCAGCGCATCGGCTTTCGGACGGTCGCCGGAGAAGAGCTCCGTGTACGCCTTCCGCGCATCGTCGATGCGATTCAGCCCCAGATACGCCTCGGCGCGATATTCGAGGGCCGGCTTGTAGTCCGGCGAGAGCGAAAGCGCCTTGTCGTACGCCTCCAGCGATTCATTGAATTTGCCCATCTTGCGATACGTGAATCCGAGCTCGCTGTACGCCTGGAAGAGCTGCGGATCGTTCTTCACCGCGCGCTCCAGATCGGCCGCGGCGTTCTCGAGACCTTTGTTCAACTTTGCCTGCAGCTTGGCGGCCTTCTGCGGATCGGCGGTCAGCGCGGCCTTCATCTCGTCGTGCGTCTTCGTCAATCCGTCGATGCGGCGCTCGGCATTGTTGAAGTAATCGACTGCCTGATCGTGTGGAGACTTCGACTGCATACTCGGCATCGGCGACGACCCCATCCCGCCTCCCGGCCCCGAGGCCAGAACGGGTAGGGCAAGTGAAAACAAAGCGATTGCGGTAGCTGCTCGTTTCATGGACTTCCTCCTGTGCGGAGGATTATGGACCCACCTTGTGCAACCGCAACTTTGGCGAAGTCAGGAATCTGTCAGATTGTCAGAACTTGACGAGCAGCGCGGCGAAAATCGCGCTGTCGCCTTTCTTGATGTTGATCGACGGCGGCTTGGTCTTGTAGTCGTAGACGTACGCGAGCTTCAACTCCAGCCGCGAGGCGACGGTCGTCGTCAGACCGGCGTCGAAGTGATAGAACGCATCGCCGAAGTCGTTCGTCTTCCAGATCGCAGTCAGCTTCTGCGTGAACTTGCTGGTCGGCGACAACGTCCAGTCGAAGTTTTCGCCGGCCTTGGCCGCGCCGCCGCTCGATCGGCCGAATCCCGAGTTGCTCTCGAGCTCCGCGCCGAGCGCTGCGTCGACTGTGAGATTGCGCGTGTCGCTGCGGATGACGCGATAGCCGCCGCCGGCCAGCGGCGCGACGAAGTAGTTGACTCCCTTGAACGGATCGCGCAGATACGACACCTCGGCGAACACAAACGTGCGATCGGACACCGAGTACTCGCCGCGTGCGTCGGCCGAGGTTTTGTCGACCTGCGTTTCGCCGTTGGAATCGCCGCGGAGGTAGAGCGCGTCCGCCTTGAAAACGAACTTCGTCTTCGGGTCGAACTTCGTGGCAAAGGCGAGGTTGTAGTTTTTCGTGTCGGTGTTTCCGCTGGTGATGGCCAGACCAGCGCCGATACTGGATGTCCACGGTTTCGGCGGCGGATCCGCGGCGAGGATGGTTGCGGCGATGAAGGTCAGCAGGATCGCGAAGATCATTTGTTTCATGGCCCGCCGAGGGAAGCAAAGGTCGAGCCCGTCGCGGCCTCCGATCTCAAGTAGGCTGCCACGATGAAGTTCGAGATCATCGGCGAGATTCACCACGTGGAGACGATCGCGTCGGGACACGGAATCCGCATCCTTGATCGTTTGGTCCGCCTGTATGGCAAAGGCAACTGGCGGAAGGTGAAGGGGTGGGCAACGGTCCGTCTCGAGGATGGTACGATTTCCGAGGCCGAGCTCCATTGGTTCGAGGCTCATGGCGTCGGCAAGCGACTGATGAAGGTCAAGGCCGTTCTGGATTGAGAATGAGCGAAAAAACAAAACGGTACGTCGTCTGTATCCATAACGAGGACAGCGAGCATTCGCTCGAACTGCGAAAGATTTACGAGGTTCTCGAAGACGCCGTGGCGGCAAAGCACGACATGCTTCGCGTGATCGATGAAGAGGATGAGGATTACCTCTATCCGGCGGCGTGGTTTCTCCCGATCGATCTCCCGCACAATCTAGTCGAAGCGTTCGCGGAACTGACCCACTAACGGCGGGGCAATCGCAGCACCGCGCGAACGCCTCCCGTATCCGCTTGTTGCAGCGCGATCGATCCTCCATACAACTCCGCGAGGTCGCGAACGATGGCCAGGCCGAATCCTGAACCCGGCGCGGCTTCGTCGGCGCGGACGCCGCGTTGGAGGACGGCATCGCGCATGGTGGGGTCGAGTCCGGCGCCGTTGTCATCGATGGTGATGACGATGTTCGAGCCGTCGATCGACGACGTGATGCTCACGCGCGACTTCGCCCATTTGCAGGCGTTGTCGAGGAGGTTGCCGAGCATCTCGTCGAGGTCTTCGCGCTGCACGCGGACGGTGTGATCGGTCGATACGTTCACGTCGATTGAGACACCGCGATCGGCGTGAAGGCGGAGGAGCGTTCGTCCCAGGGCGGTGGCGGAGTCAAAAACGGAGCTGCGCGCGCCGAGCGGGGCGCCCGAGGCGGCGGCGCGAGCATGCGCGAGGTGGTAGTCGAGCTGGCGGCGCATGCGGTCGAGCTGCGTGCGCATTTCGGTGGCGACCTCGTGCTGGCCGGCGGCATCGGCGCGATCGGCTTCGTGCATCAGCACCGCGACCGGCGTTTTGAGGCCGTGCGCGAGATCGCCCGCTTTGCCGAGCGCGCGACGGACGGCTTCGTCGCGATGATCAAGGAGCGCGTTCAGGTCGTTGACCAGCGGCTGAACTTCTGACGGATAGCGGCCTTCGAGTCGCCGTTCGCTGCCGTCGCGAACGGCGGCCAGCCGTCCGCGCAATTCGTCGAACGGTGAAAGGCCGCGGCGCATCTGTGCGACGCCGATGATGATGAAGATCAAGGCCACGAAGACGATCGAGGCGTGATCGATATGCATCGTGAATGAGTGGCGGACCATCGCCAGCGTGAACATGTGAAAAACGGCCAGCAGGCCGCCGGCGAAGATGATCGAGCCGATGAGCAGCCGTGTGCGGAACGACTTCATCGATCCGCCTCGATGCGGTAGCCGAGGCCGCGGACGGTTTCGATGAACGAGGCGCCGAGTTTGCGGCGGAGGCGGGCGATGAAGACTTCGACGGTGTTGGAGTCGCGATCGAAATCCTGCGCGTAGATGTGCTCCGTCAACTCGCTTTGCGGAACGACGCGGCCGCAGTGGTGCATCAAATACGAGAGCACGCGAAACTCGTGGCTGGTTAGTTTCACTGTCGCGCCGTCGAGCGTGACGCGCGCGTTGCGCGGATCGAGGACGACAGCGCCGGCGCGAAGCTCGGGACTGACCTGTCCGCTGGCGCGGCGGATCAGCGCGCGCAGACGCGCCAGCACCTCTTCCATCTGGAACGGTTTGGCGACGTAGTCGTCCGCGCCGCCGTCGATACCGCGGACCTTCTCGTGCCACGAGTCGCGAGCGGTGAGAACGAGCACCGGCATCGACAGCCCCGCATCGCGCCAGCGGCGAAGGATCGTGAGCCCGTCCATCTTCGGCAGGCCGAGGTCGAGGATGACTGCGTCGTACGACTCGGTAGCGCCGAGGAAATCGGCACGTTCGCCATCGAGCGCACAATCGGCCGCGTAGCCAGCATCCCTCAACGCGGACGCGAGTTGCCGCGAAAGGTGAGGCTCGTCCTCAGCGATCAGGATGCGCATTATTTTTCTCCGCGCCTCCGCGGCTCCGCGTGAAATAGGCCTTCCATTCTGAACGCAACCTGAACAACCCATTCACGCATCGTTAAGCGCGGCGGCAACATCCTGCGCCGCATGATCACGATGCAGCGTGTCTCGAAAACCTACGAAACTCCCGCCGGCTCGTTCAACGCCCTGCGCAACATCGACCTCGAAATCGGCACCGGTGAGTTCGTCGCGATCGTCGGAAAATCCGGCAGCGGCAAATCGACGCTGCTGAACATGATCGGCGGCATCGATCGTCCGTCGTCGGGATTGTTGAGTATCGGCGGGACAAACATTCAAAGCCTGAAGCACAACGAGCTGGCGTCGTGGCGCGGGCGCAGCATCGGATTCGTTTTCCAATTTTTTCAATTGCTGCCGGCGCTGACCGTCGCCGAGAACGTCATGCTGCCGATGGATTTCGCCGGCGTGCTGGTGGGAAAAGCACGCCGAAAGCGCGCTGAGGAACTGCTCGACCGCGTCGGTGTCGCCGACCAGGCGGACAAACTTCCGTCCGCGCTTTCCGGCGGACAGCAGCAACGCGTCGCCATCGCCCGCGCGCTGGCCAACGATCCGCCGGTGATCCTCGCCGACGAGCCGACCGGCAATCTCGATTCGGAGACGAGCGCGGAGATTTTTCGTCTCTTCGCCGAGCTTGCAGCCGACGGCAAGACGCTGCTCGTCGTGACTCATGACGCCGAGGCGGCGATGTCGGTGTCGCGAACGATCACGATCGTCGACGGGTGCGTGGCGTGATCGCGCCGCGCTGGCGAAAAGTCTTTCGCGACATCGCCGGGACGCCGCTGCGAACGGCGCTCGCCGTCGCCGCGATGGCCGCCGGCGCATTCGGCGTGAGCATGATCCTGACGTCGTATTCGATCCTGACGCGTGAGCTGAAGACGACGTACAGCGACACGCGGCCTGCGTCGGCGATCCTCATCCTCGATGGGCCGGTGACGGACGCGATCGTGGATTTCGCACGGCGCGTGGAAGGAGTTGCGGACGCCGAGGCAAGGCCGGTCATCGGCGGACGAATCCGGATCGGAGCCGGTCAGTGGCTGCCGCTCACGCTCTTCGTCGTTCGTGATTTCCGAAGCATGCGGATGGATCGCATCACCGGTGCGACGGCCATCGCCGATGACGAGATCCTCATCGAACAATCGTCGCTCGGGATCACTCATGCCACTATCGGCGAGCGCGTGATTGTGAGGACGAGTGATCGCGGCGAGCATCCGATGCGTATCGCCGGAACCGTTCATGCCGCGGGCCTCGCACCCGGATGGATGGAACACTCCGCCACGGGCTTCGTGACCTGGAACTCGATCCTCCGCGCGAACGCCGGCGTCGAATCGCAGCAGTTGCGCATCCTCGTCAATGGCGATCGGCTCGACGAGCGCCACATTCGCGACGTCGCCAAAATAGTCGAGCGCGCGATCGATCGCAAGGTGACGCGCATCGACGTCCCCACGCCCGGCCGCCACCCGCACGCCGCGCAGATGGACACCTTCCTCTTCCTCCTCGGCGCGTTCGGCGCGCTCACGTTCGCGCTCAGCGCCGTGCTCGTGGCGAACATGATCCACGCGCTGCTGGTCGAGCAATTGCGCCAAGCCGCGATCATGAAAACGCTCGGTGCATCAACGCGCCAGATCGCCTCGCTCTACCTCGGCCAGGTCTCGATCCTCGCGGTCATCGCGCTCGCCATCGGCCTTCCGCTCGGAATCTCCGCCGGCCGCGCGTACGCCCGCTTCTGCGCGAGCATGCTCAACGCGACGCTCACGAATGAGATGCCGCCGCTGTGGGTGATCGTCGCCGAAGTGATCGCCGGGATTGCCGTCCCGCTGCTCGTGGCGCTCGCACCGGTATGGCGCGTCTCGCGGATCAGCATCCACGAAGCGTTCAGCAACGGTGCCGGTTCGCACGCATTCGGCACGCGCCCGTTCGATCGATGGCTGGCGCGGATGCAGTGGCTACCGCGTCCGTTGATGCTGTCGCTGCGAACCGCGTTTCATCGCCGCGGACGGCTGATCCTCACTGTGGCCACGCTGGCTGTGGGCGGCGCGGCATTCATCGCGGCGCTGAACGTTTCCGCGGCCTGGACGCGAACGCTCGAGGCCGATGCGCGCGCGCGGCGCTTCGACGTGCAGGCGGCGTTCGGACGCTCGTACCCAGTCGCGCGCGTGTCGCAGGCGTTGGCGACGGTGCCAGAGGTCGAACAGGCCGAGTACTGGATCGAAGCCGGCGCGGACCTCGGCGATACGCGCGTGTCGCTCGTCGGTCCGGATGTGAATTCGAAACTGCTCGCGCTGCCGCTGATCGAAGGACGATGGCTGAAGCCGGGTGACGATGCCGCGGTGGTCGTCAACCAATCGCTCGCCGGTTTGCACGTTGGCAACGATCTCGTTCTTCGGATCAACGGCCGTATCGTCCGCTGGCGCGTCGTTGGAGTCGTCAAGGAGCTCGCGCCGCATGCGAATGTTTACGCGCTGCCGGAGACGATCCTGCGCGCGACCCGACAGCCGCGCGACATGACGCGCGGCGTGCGTATCGTCACGCGCCGTCACGACGTCGCCTCGCAGGTCGCGGCATCGAAGACGATTGAGCACGCGCTCGACCGCGCCGGCATCCTGGTCGGCGGAATCCGCGCGCTCGACGATGCGCGGCAGGCATTCGCGGATCATCTGGTCATCATCAAATCCGCGCTGATCTTCGCGGCGTTGCTGGTCGTCCTCGTCGGCGGCCTCGGATTGACGACGACGCTCACGCTCAACGTGATCGAGCGGACGCGCGAGATCGGCATCCTCAGCGCGATCGGCGCAACGCCGCGCACGATCGCGCGCGGCGTCGTCGTGGAGGGCGTCGTGATGGCGATCCTGAGCTGGTGCGTCGCCGTCATTCTCGCGATCCCGATCACCTTCGCGCTCGATGCGGCAACGGGCCAGATGTTCATCCAGAGCGCACTCGATTTCTTCATGTCACCGGCGGCGATTGCTGGATGGCTGTTGCTGGCTGTCGTTCTCGCGGTGCTCAGCAGCTTTCACCCGGCGCGACGTGCGGCACGAATGGCCATTAGGGAGGCACTTGCGTATGAGTAAACGATGGATTTGGATTCTGGTGGTGGTGCTAGTGATCGCGTTTCTTGTCTTTGGAGGTGGTCACGCTCTTTGGGCGATGTTGCTGCGGATGCATGGGATGCGTTGAGCGTGCGAGGCGTCCGCGCGCCGTCAATGAAGTTTCGGCAGACCGACCGCCGCAAGCCACGGTGCGGCCAGGGCGATGATCTGTGCGCCACTCGAGGTTATGGACTGATCCAGGCCGTTTTCCGCAAGCCACTCCGATCGTTTTGATCCTGGTGCATCTTTTTCGCTTGCTTCCCACGCCTCCTCGATCCAGATTTCATGAAGTACAGCAACGGGAACGAAGAGGAGGATGAGCAAGGCCGTATAGGCAATTCCTGAGCCGAGCGTGAAGGTCACCGCCACATGCGTGAGCGTATTCGCATTGACGGGAGAACCGGTGCGCAGCACCAGGCTTGACGGCCAGACGATCGTCAGATAAATCGACGTAAGCACCGCGCATACCAGAGCTGCGGTCGAAAAGAGGAATAGACGTGTCTCTGCCATTCGACGGCGGATCTGCGCGGCGGCGACCGGCGCCTCCTCGCGGGTCACGAGCGCGACCGATGCGGCCACAATCAAAACGCCAACACCGCCCGCCAGCGTGCTCGTGATCCATGACGTTTTATGCAGCGAACTGCGCGTGGCCGCGTCGATGGTCAGCCAGACGGACCGCGGATCTGCCGAACTGCCGATGGCGCTGAGGCACATGACGACCATCGCCGCGCCTGAAATCACCGCAACGATGCGTACGCTCCTCCGCGTCATGTGTGCGCGGATGATCGCGATCGATACAAGCGAATTCCACGCGAACATGACCACCGCAGCAATGTAGGCCAGGATCCAGAACGTGCCCGCACGAAATTCGGCCGCGCCCGCATCGCTGCTTACCTCGGTCGGAGGAGCATTACGGAGCAAAATCGCTATCCCGGCCGCCGTCGCAAGAGCCAACGCCACAAGAGCCACAGGTAGAAATCTCGCTCGATCAGGAACGTTGCCGCGCATTGAAGGAGAGTAGGCCGGCAAACGTGTCGTCGCAACGACTAACTTTGGTAGCGGCGATCGTCAGCGAAGCGTCCTGTTCAAGTGGATCGGCAGCGATCAGCGCGCTCGGTAGAGGAGTGGATATGGATTGATCGGCGTCCCCGTCCACCAGCGCTTGTCGGGATCGAGACGGATGACGGCGAAGTGGAGGTGGGGCGTGTCCTTTGGAGCGTTGCCGGTGGTGCCGACGTAGCCGACGAGATCGCCGCGTCGGAGGACCTGGCCTTCGTGCAGGCCGGGCGCGTAGGCGTCGAGATGTGCGTAGTAGTAGCAGTAGCGTTGATCGGGATCGAACTCGTAGACGGTCAGTCCGCCGGGAACGCTGGTGAAGAGTTTTTTGACCGTGCCGTCATCCGTTGCAACGACGGGCGTGTTGCGCGGCGCGAGGATGTCGAGCGCGTCGTGGCGACGCGTTGTGCCGCGCATTTCGTCGAACATGTCGTGGATCGTGCTCGGATCGATGCCGACGACCGGCATCGTCAGCGGACGGGGAGCGTCAGTGATTAGCGGGGGTCGGGAGTCGGGGGTCGGGGGTCGTAGCGATGATGTTGATGACGCTGACGTAGATCGAGAGTCGAGAGTCGTGGATCGCAGCGACGATGTCGATGATCCCGTCTCCGACTCCCGACTCCCGACTCCCGACTCCCCAGGCGGCAGCGTTGACACATTCGGAGTCGTGCCCGCCGCCATCCACGCCAATGCGCCAAGGACGACAGCGCCGAGTGCGAACGCGAATTTCTTCATTGCTCGAGAATCGCCGGCATTCCGGGCGTGACTACTTTGGCCAGCTCCGTCGCATCCCAATTCGTGAGGCGGATGCAGCCGTGGGAGCTGGTCTTGCCGATCGTCGACGGCTCCGGCGTTCCGTGAATGCCGTAGTGCGGCTTCGAGAGGTCGATCCACACCACGCCGACCGGATTGTTCGGGCCGGCCGGAATCTTGGCTTTCTTGTCGGCGGCCTCCGCGTCCCAGAAGAGATCAGGGTTGTAGTTGAAGCTCGGATCCCACGCCACGCCGTTGATCTTCCACTTTCCGATCGGAAGCGGATCGTGAACGCTGCCGATCGTGGCCGGGTAGCTCGCGAGCAGAAGACCCTTTGCATCGATCACTTCGACCGTCGTGCGATGTTTGTTCACGCGAATGCTCATCCCCGCGGTCTTCGGCAGCGCCGGCCGCGCCACATCAGGCGCCTGGATGACGACTCCAGCCTTGTCGAAGGCGATGCCGCGATTGAGCGTTTGCAATAACGCCGGACTGATATGAAACCGCTCCCCAAGCTCCTCGGCGATCGATCCATAACCCAGCGCCGGCAACTTCGACTTGTCGATCATCTCCGGCGGATTCACGACGAACGGTCCGGCGACATCGGCGGCCGTGAGCGTGTACGGCACGATGACCGGAGCGGCATCCACGTTGAGCGCGTCCCACGTCGCTACGGTCACGTTCGCACCCGCGGCGATTCCGTGCGAGAGGTTGAATTCCGTAACCGCAAGCCGTGTGTTGCCGCCGTATCGCCCGTCGATCTCTCCGGGCGAACAGTGCGCCCGATCGAGGAGGATCTGCGCGCGCAAGATCGCCGACCCAGACTTGCTGGACGAATTGAGCGCGGGTTTCTTCGTGGCGTCATTCGTCGCGGTGGTTGTGAATGCGGGAACAGAGGGTTTGTGCGGGGCGACGCGCGCCTGTGCAGAGACGGCAAGAGTGGAGATCAGTAGCGGTAGAGCTGTCGCTCGGATGATGGACATGACGTACGGGGACTCGCTCCTTCCACTGCACGTATGGAGCCATGGCCCGGCTAGGCGTACGCGGTGATCCGGGCCGATCACGCCGTGATCCGGGCCGCGCACGCGGTGATTCGGGCTGCGCACGCGGTGATCCGGGCTAATCACGCCGTGATTCGGGCCGATCACGCGGTGATTCGGGCCGCGCACACGGTGATTCGGGCCGATCACGCGGTGATCCGAGCCGCGCACACGGTGATTCGGGCTGCGCACGCGGTGATCCGGGCTAATCACGCCGTGATTCGGGCCGATCACGCGGTGAATCGGGCCGATCACGCGGT
>DASYJY010000032.1:0-25449 GCA_035995985.1 Thermoanaerobaculia bacterium
GCTTCCTCCACCCGGTCTTCCGCGAGTTCTACAAAGAGCGCGACGTTGTCTACGAAGAACGGCGCATGCGCACCGAGAGCAGCCCCGTCGGAAGGCTCATCGAGCAGACGCTGGCCGCGGCATTCACCGCCCATCCGTACGGACAACCGACCGTCGGCTGGCCGTCGGATCTGCAGACCTTTTCTGCGACCGACGCCGCGGCGTTCTACAAGAAGTACTACGTCCCGGCCAACATGGTCATCGCGCTCGTCGGTGACCTGAAAGCTGCCGAGGTCATGCCGATCGTGGAGAAGTACTTCGGCCGGTTGCCGAAGGCGCCCGCGCCCGACCCGCTGCGCACGGTCGAACCGAAACAGACCGCCGAGCGCACCGTCATCCTGCGCGAGCAATCGCAGCCGTTCTACATCGAGGCGTACCACCGACCGGCAGCCACCGATCCCGACGCGGCGGCGTTCGACGCCATCGAGATGATTCTTTCCGAGGGCCGCACCTCGCGTCTCTACCGCTCGCTGGTGCGCGACAAGAAGATCGCCATCGCTTCCGCCGGATTCAACGGCTTCCCCGGAAACAAGTACCCGAATCTCTTCCTCTTCTTCGGCGTCCCGACCGCCGGTCATACCGCCAGCGAAATTGCCGATCCGATTCACACAGAAATCGATCGCCTCAAGACCGACGACGTCTCCGCGGACGAGTTGCAGTCGGTCAAGACTCGCGCGAAGGCCGCATTGCTCCGCCAGCTCGACAGCAACTCCGGACTGGCCTCGCAGCTCGCGTCATACCAGACCACCTACGGCGACTGGCGCGAACTATTTCGGCAGGTTGAGAAGATCGACAAGGTCACGGCCGGCGACATCAAGCGCGTCGCCAACGCCACGTTCGTGCCGAACAACCGCACCACGGCCATGATCGAGTCGGCGAAGAAGGCCGCCCCGGCGGCGCCCAAGGGAGACACGAAATGACATCGCTTCGCAAGTATGCGATCGCGGCGGCGACGGCGCTTCTGTCGCTGCCCGCAGTCGCCCAGGTTTCCGATTACCACGACATCAAGACTCCGCCGCTGCATCAGATCCAGCTCCCGCAGCCGAAGCGCGTGCAGCTCGCCAACGGCATGGTCATCTTCCTGATGGAGGACCACGAGCTGCCGCTCATTCGCGGCACCGCCCGCATCCGCGGCGGCTCCCGCGACGTCGCCGCTGACAAGACCGGACTGGCCGGCATCCTCGGCGGCGCCTGGCGCACCGGCGGCACGCAGTCAAAGACCGGCGACGAGCTCGACGACTTCCTCGAAGCACGCGCCGCACGCGTCGAGACCGGTGTCAACGATGACTCCAGCACCGTCGGAATGTCGGTGCTCAAGGCCGACTTCGACACGGTCTTCCCGATCTTCGTCGACGTCCTCGAGCACCCTGCATTCCGTCAGGACAAAGTCGATCTCGCGAAGACGCAGACCACGACCGCGATTTCGCGCCGCAATGACGACGCAAAAGGCATCGCCGATCGCGAGATGGCCAAGCTCGGCTACGGCGCCGACTCGCCGTACGCGCGCGTCACCGAGTACTCGACGGTCAACAGCATCACCCGCGACGATCTCGTGGCGTTTCATAACAAGTACGTCCATCCGAACAACATCATCCTCAGCGTCGTCGGCGACTTCGATTCCGCGTCGATGGAGCAGAAGCTTCGCACCGCCTTCGGCTCGTGGCCGAAAGGTCCGCAGGCTCCGGCCGCAGCGCCGGCCGGCGGAACACCAGCCAAAGCCGGCGTCTACTACGTCGCCAAAGACGACGTCACGCAGAGCAACATCTACGTCGTCCACGGCGGTACCGGCGTGCTGCGCAACAATCCCGATTTCTACGCCACACAGGTCATGAACGAGGTCCTCAGCGGAGGTTTCTCGGGACGCCTGATGAACGACATCCGCACGGCCCGCGGCCTCGCCTACGGCGTCGGCGGCGGTGTCGATACGAATTTCGACCGCCCCGGCCTCTTCCACATCTGGATGGGCACCAAGAGCGGCTCGACCGTCGAAGCCGTCAACGCCCTTCGCACTGACCTCGGCGATCTGCAGACGAAGCCCTTCACGTCCGACGAGCTGGCGCAGGCGAAGGAAGGAATCCTCAACGCCTACGTCTTCACCGCCGACTCGAAGGCGAAAATCGTCTCGCAGCGCGTGAACCTCGAGTTCTACGGCTATCCCGCCGATTACTACCAGCAGTACCCCGCCCGCCTGCAGGCCGTCACGGCCGACGATGTGGCAAGAGTGGCGAAGAAGTACGTGTCACCGAATCAGGTGTCGGTGCTCGTCGTCGGTAAGGAGAAGGATTTCGACAAGCCCCTCTCCAGCCTAGGCACCGTCACTCCGATCGACATCACCATCCCCGAGCCGGGCGCGAAGCCGGCCGCCGCGGGCGCCGCAGCCGCGACGCCAGCGAAGCCGGCGTCGAGCAGCCCCGAAGGCGTTGCGCTGGTCAAGAAGATCCAGTCCTTCGTCGGCGGCAAAGCGAAAATCGATGCCGTCCAGGCCACGCACACCGTCGGCTCCATGCAGGCGCAAACGCCGCAGGGACCGATGGACATCGAAGCCGACACCATCACGAAGTATCCCGACTTCAGCCGCCGCATCATGAAGACGCCGATGGGCGAGATGACCATGGTCACGACCCCCGACGGAGGATTCATGGCGAGCCCGATGGGTTCGCAGGACATGCCCGGCTCGCAGCGCACGTCGATGCGCAATGAGTCGCGCGCCGACATCATCGCCATCCTCAAAAACATCGACAACCCGAAGTACATCTTCACCACCGCCCGCACCGAAAAAGTCGGCACCGTCGACGCGCAGACCCTCACCATCGACGCCGACGGCACCGCCGTGAAATGGCTAGTCGACCCCTCCTCGGGCAAAATCCTCCGCAAAGTCGCCCAATCCCCCCGCGGCGAATCGATCACCGACTACACCGACTGGAAGTCCTTCGACGGCATCACCATGCCCGTCGCCTTCACCAGCACGACCGGAGGCCAGCAAACCGGCACCGGCAAACTGACGACGATGGAGATCAATCCCATCGTCGACCCGAAAATCTTCGAGAAGCCCGCCGCGAAGTAAGTTCCCTCAACGACTCACGCAGTGAAGGGCCGCCGCAAGGCGGCCCTTTTTGCGTCAGCGCAGACGTGGGCCAACGGCTCGTCGGCTAGGCCGCCATCGGTTCACTGGCGCGTAACGCGTCACGGACCGTGGACGTTCCAATTCAGGTTCGCCACAAGACCCGTGGGAATTACAACTATTTATCGTCGCCACTCTGCCGCGCCGACAACGCTCATCGCCTAGATAGGAACGTCCTGAGACGCAAGAATTAGGCTCGGGTTATTTCGATTACTCTCGCGTCGCCATATAGAAAGAAGATTCGATCAAACGCCATCGAGTGGGTTTCAAGCTGCATGTCTTCAGGAGGTTCGACCCAACCTGACATTCTCGTGCTATCCACGTAAATCAGGAGCCACAGCTCATCGCACTTCTTCCGATAGGAGTGCACCTTTGTCTCTTTTTGCTCGAGGATTCTTTCGATGTGCGCAGATGTCAGATATTCCCAACAACCGCTATAGGACGGCGCAAACTGCGGCCGGGGAAGCCGCAACGGGTGAACAACCATCTCGTCAATGCCGGGCGGTAAGTGGTCTGCGCTTATGGGCGAGTGCGCTTCTTCCACCGCATCGGCGATCTGCAGTGCGCGGTTTGCAATCTGTTCAGCGAGAGCTCGAATACCACGCGCACCGCACGAAAGCGATCGGCTAAACTTGACGGTCGTATACAACGGTTTGCCACCACGGCTCGCGTACACATCCTCACTTGCGGCTGCGATCTTTCTTATGAGCTTTTGATAAGAATCAAGAGCGGAACCTTTAGCTTGACCGTCGCGAACGAAGTCGGTGACTTCGATTCCGATCTTATGACCGTCTGGCTGTGTGACCACAACATCAAGCGGGTCTTCGCAGCTTTCGATCGCTGCATCTCGCGGAAAATCAACTAACACTTGACGGAGCTGGCCGACAGCTCGGCGTTCTCGTTCCTTTTGTGATGAACGGGTCAAATCAGTTTCGCCGCTCAGTGGAGAATGCCGCCGCTGCGCTCGATGATTCGGGCGGCGAGCTTTTGAAAATCCTCATATGCCCTGCGGACCGCCTCGTTGTGCGCTCCGATCGCGCCGTCCGCCGGTTTGAGCGCGAAGACCGGTTTCCGCGCCTCCATGGCCATCGGCATCAGGCTGCGGTAGTGCTTGAGCATGGCCAGGCAATACGGATCGTCGGCTGCCTCCATCCCGGCATTCACCGGTTCCGCCAATACGGATTCGCGATAGGCCACCGGGAACCGTTCGATCCACCGCAGGTACGCCTTTGGCGGCCGATTTTCGCGCATGCCGTGCTGCATCACCACATAACCGAGCGGAAGGATTTCACCCGCGGGCAAGTCCAGCGATGCATCCGGATTCTTCGTCAGCAGCTCCCGCCAGCTTTCCCGCCACGATCGCAGTGCGGGCCCGAGGTTGCGCAGGCCCTGTAGAGAAAAGAGATCGGGGCCGAGCGGGATCACTACACGTTCGCTGGCAATCAACGCCGCGCGATTGATCGCGCCGAGATTTGGACCGACGTCGATCAGGATCCATTGCGCGCCGATTGACAACGCTGCCTGATGCATAAGGCGGTGAAACGCGGTCATGATTCGGAACGCCGATTCATCGCGGTTGTGGCAGTTCGGCCAGGCCCACGACAGCCTGTCTTCGAACGTAGAAAGGGCAAGGTCACCCACAACGAGGCCAAGCCTCGGATTGATCCGTTCGACAGCCGGAGTCATCACGTCACCGATTCCGCGGATGATCGGCCGGACAGCCCCAAAGATCGTGGCGGGATGTTCGCCTTCCTGCCAAAGAGGCTCCAACTGCTCCTCGGTCAGGAACATGCTGGTCAGATTGGCCTGCGGATCGAGATCGACCGCCAACACGGTTTCGCCGCGCTCCGCGATCATCGACGCCAGGTGATAAACAAGGGTCGTTTTGCCGACTCCGCCCTTGTTATTGAAGAAGGCGATCGTCTTCATGCGCGCCTCCGAATTGCGGCGAGGACGAATCCTGAGTCGAAACGGAACTCCGCCGGCGGACTTCCGTTTCGCTGCAGCGCGTCCTGTGCACGCAGCACTCCTCTACCGTAACGGTTGACGTAGCCAAGTGCCTTCATCGCCTCCGCGATGACGGGGTTGCGATAGCTCGTCTGCCGCGGAAAGTTTGCTTCGGATGCTTCGCCGTAGAGACCGCCGGGACTCTGGATCTCAAGCCTATCCTCAAGCCATGTGATACGGAGAGGCGAAGTAGACGCATAGTCGCGATGCATCACCGCGTTCATGAGCAGTTCGCGGACGGCGACGCGCGGATACGACTCGACGCTCCGCTCACGAAGCGTGCTTTCCTCGACGGGAAACTGTTCCAGTTGTGCGTCGACAAGCGCGTCGAGCTCGCGGAGCACCGTGAGCAGGTCGCCGCCGATCTCGCGGTCATTCGTCACGGACGCCGCGAGCGAGTCTCCATTCACGCGCAGGAACTGGATGTAGGCGCCGGGCAGCCACTTGCGGACATCGAGTCCGAACAGCAGGATGCCCGCGTTCGTTGCGCAATCGGGACCCAGGTCGAAGAAACGAAGCGAGGCTAGTTGCTCCTCCAGCGTCCGGTTGTTCTCCGCGATTATTTCGGGCGCGATGGCCTGCTGCCGGTAATCGATGAGGAACAGCGCCTCGGACAACTCCTCAACGTTGCTGCCGAGACACGGCTGTGCGTCGAAGGTCCGAGCGTGCGAGACACGCCGCTCGATGAGCGCTCGCTCTTCCTGCTCCGAGGCGTAGCCGCGCCGCGGACCGATCCGAATACAGATCCGGCCCTTGTAACGGACGGGCGGAAGCATTGCCGGTTGAACCGTGACGATGGCGACTTCACCATCGGCGGTGACGATCTTCTCTACCGCGATGGACGGAAGGGGCTGGATATTGCCGTCGTCGCGGAGACCAGCGAGGTTGCGCAGAATCTCGTCGCCAATTGTCAGGCCGGCGATGCGGCCCCGATCATCCACACCGATGATCAGGTACCCGGGACTCCGATGATTGGGCAAGTCGTTCGCGAACGCACAGACAGCTTCGGCGAATTTGTCCGTGTCCTTCGTGGACATCGTGAATTCGACCTGATCGGCTTCGTGGTTCACCAGCAGTTCGCGTAGTTGTTGTTCGGTCATGAGATCTCACGCAGGACAGCGGCAGGATAAGCGATGATATGAGGCAGTAGGTTGACGCCCCCTGAAAAAGTCCATGGCCATATTGCGGACCGTTTCTCCCGCTTCGATTCACTCCTTGGACATCTGTGAGAGGCGTTTCGTGCGTTGAACAGGCGGGCGGACATACCGAACAGGCTCAGAGCCTCTTCGAAATGTCCGTGAACTTTTAGCTGAGGCTCTTTGGTACGTCGATTCGATCCATGGAGTTTCTTTGGACAGATTTCAGAGAAACAAACCCCTCGTGGCGTGATTCACGACTGAAAAGGTGTTCCAGACATAGCCAAGGACTCATTACCGACGTCGAATCGCTTGATTCGAAGTGTCATGGGCCTACTCTCCTCGGACACGTTCACGACAGCCGGATCCTGATGCCGTCCGCTTCGGCGCGATTCTTCGGCGGGAGAGGCTCGCTCGCGGATGGACGATCGTGAAGCTGGCCAGGCGTTCGGGGATGCATCATCAGTATCTCGGCGTCGTCGAGGCTGGCGGAACATCCCGAGTCTGTCGACGATCCTCGAGGTTTGTGAGGTGCTCGGTGCGGATGCGGGGGCGATGATCCGCGAGGTGGCCGAGGCGCGGCGGATGCCGAGGGCGAAGACGTCGTAGCAATAGCTTGCTGGCGCTTCTTCCTTGCCGGCGGGCCGACGGCGTTACGAGGCGACGTACACGCTGACGCGGTTCCGGCCGGCGGCTTTCGCGGCGTAGAGCGCTTCGTCGGCGGCTTTCAGGAGGGCGGCGGGGTCGCGATCGCGGTCGGGGACCATTGTGGCGACGCCGACGCTGATCGTGACTACGTCCGAGGCTGGGGAGGCTCGGTGTTCGATGCGCATCGTTTCGACGGAGGCGCGCAGCAACTCAGCGAGGTCGCCGGCGCGATCGCCGGCCATGAGGACGGCGAACTCCTCGCCGCCGTAGCGCGTCACGATATCGCCGGCGCGATGGAGGTGCGATTGCAGCGATTCCGCGACGCGGCGCAGACAGTCGTCGCCAGCCTGATGTCCGTAGACATCGTTGTAGGACTTGAACGCGTCGATGTCGATCATGATCAACGACAGCGGCGTTTGGGAGCGGGCGGCGCGGCGCCATTCCAGGACGAGGGCGTCGTCGAAATTGCGGCGGTTGGCGACGCCGGTGACCGGGTCCGTCGTCGAGATGCGGTGGAGCGTCTCGATGGCGCGGGCGAGGTGCTCGTTGGCTCGTTCGAGGTCGTGTTTGGTGGCCGCGAGATGAATCGCTCCCGCCACCTGATGCGTCAGCGCTTCGAAGGCGAGCGCGGTCGCCGGTGAGAAGGCTTCCCTACTCACGATTTCCAGCCGGCCGAAATCCTCTCCTCGGAAACGGATCGGGAAGCTGATCTCCGCGGGCGCGGAAGACGTGGCCTGGCCGGCATGCGCGCTGATGTCGCGAAGCGTGATCGACACCCGCTCGACCGGAAAATGCCCGGCCACATAGCGGACGATGCGGTCGAGCAGTTCGCCGAGGTCGTTCGCTTCCAGAGCGGTGCGGGAAACGTCGCTCATCATCTCCATCAGCCGTGCGCGTTCGCGCGTTTCGCCGAAAAGCCGCGCGTTCGCGATGGCGCCGGCGAGCTGATCGGCGACGATCGTGAGCAAAGGAAGCTGATCGTGGAACGCCGCGGGGCGGGTGCTCTCCAGGTTGAAAACGGCCACGAGCTTTCCGCCGTGACAGACGGGAACGCAGATCTCCGAGACCGTGCCGGGCATCGTCTCGACGTAACCGGGAAAGGTGCGAACATCGTCGAGCAGAATCGGCTGCTCCGTCGCAGCAACCGTCCCGACGACGCCGCTGCCGAGGGGACGACTGTAACCGGCGTAAATCTCGGTCCGCGTCGCGCTGGTCACGGCCTGGCAGACGAACATGTCCGCCTCGATCATGATCAGCGCCACGAACTCCCATTCGAACCTGCTGGCTAACGCGTCCGTGACGCGCTGCGTCATCGGACCGAGCTCGAGGTCGAGCGTGGCGATGCGCGCTACCTCATTGATCGCTTCGAGCTGCCGCGCGTAGAGCACGTCCGCGTGAGGGAGAATCGAGAACGGCGGTTGGGAAGAGTGGAGGTCCATGTCACCGCGAACGATCATGATACCCGCGGCGTAGAAGGCCGCTACCGCGTGGCCTTCAGCGCAGGTCGTCGACGAGCGCTGTCGTCACTTTCGGCGAGCGGCTGCTCAGCCGCACGATCGTGAAACCATTCCGCGATTCAGTTGCCAGTGGCTGGTAGTCAGGCTGCGACCGTAACTCGCTGGTTTTTTCGCGAACAGCGATCGCTCGCCTTAACGCATCATCTTCATCATTCGGTGTCGTCGGAGGCATAGGCGCATCATCGCAGGAGCTCTAAGGTGTAGCAACGATGTCGTAGTCGAGTGCCACGCGCGACGGAGCGCTGGCGTCCTCGCCGGCTGGCTCGGCGGCGTCTCGCCGCCGAACCGCTAGGCCTAAAAATCTGTTGGTAACAAGACACCCGCACAAGCCTCCCATTCGGCGGCGAGGACGCCGCCGAGCCAGCCGGCGAGACGCCAGCGCTCCGGCCGCGGCCGCGAACTTCCTGTAGTTTTAACGGCTTTTCGACTACGCACTCCGCTTCAAACGCCTTTTCGTCGTTCCAGCGATCTCCTTCAACGTCAGCGCGTTGTTGACCGCGTACGCGGAGTCGTCGTTGTCGAAGTAGACGTAGGCGGCTTTCAGCGTGCGCTTCCAGTCGTCGATGCGCGTCGCCCATTGCTCGAGTTGTTTGTCGGTGTAGCTGCCCTGGTATTTGAATGATGTCGGGCCGTGGAGGCGGATGTAGGTCCAGCTGGCGGTGATCTCGATCGGCGATTGGTAGCCGGCTAACTCGTAGATGCAGAAGGCGGCGTCGTATTTCTTGAGGACTTCGAGCACTGCGTCGGTCATCCAGCTCTGGTTTCTTAGTTCGAACGCGTAGCGAATTCCTTTCGGCAGCGATTGCAGGAACTCTTCGAGGCGTTCGACGTTGACGTTCCAGCCGGGCGGGAGTTGCCAGAGGATCGGTCCGAGTTTCTTGCCGAGGCGTTTGGCGCGTGGGACGAAGTTGACAATGCCGCGGTTGGGGTCCTTCAGCTTGATCATGTGCGTGATGAAGCGGCTGCCCTTCACGGCGTAGAGAAAGTCGGACGGAACGGCGTCGCGCCAGGAGTCGAAGGTCGACTGGGTCGGCAGCTGGTAGAAGGTGTTGTTCAACTCCACCGTGTCGAAGTCGCGCAGGTACCAAGCGAGCATCCCGGCCGGCTTCATGTCTTCGGGGTAATAGCGGCCGATCCAGTGCTTGTAGTGAAAGCCGGAGGTACCGATGCGGATGTCCATGGCGGCGCAGTTCGCGCGGCCTCGACGGGATTCCGAGACCGCGCGGTTCACTTACCTCTGGTTCCTGATGACGGTGGGCGGCGTGGTGGTCACGTTCGTGACGGTCACGGTGCCGTTGGCGTTCGTGATGACGCGGATTGGCGCGACGACGCGAGCCGTGGCAGCCGTTCGTGTCGTTGGGGTTGTTGTCGATGACGCGGTCGTCGTTGTCGACGTCGAGGCGGGAGTGGTCGTCGTCGCAGTCGGCGTTGTGACCAGGCTGCCGAGCGGCGGATTGACGGCGCGCGTCGGACCTGGTGTGACGGACGACGTGAGCGTCGGCGTCAGAAGAGTCGTGCTTGTGCCTGTCGCTACCGAGGTCGTCGTCGGACCTGCGGCGAACTGACCGGGCGTCGCGGCAATCGCGGCGGTGGTCGGTGTGGCGAGCGTGTTGGTCATCGTCGGAGTCGCCGTGATCGCGGCGGTTGTGGGGGTCGCCGTCGCGACGCTCGTCGTGGAAAGAGCTGGCGCAACCGTGGCGGCCGCGGTCGTGCCGGTAGCTGCTCCGGTCGTCGTTCCTGCGCCGACTGCGTCGAGGAAGACAGCGGCGTCCGTCGTGGAGCCGCCGGTGACCACTGGGACCGGTTGCGAACTGATGGACGCGTTCACCGTCGCTTGCGGATTTGCGTACGCGGACGGCGGGACGAATTGGCCGGTCGGTGCCTGCGGTGTGGTCATCACTGGCTGCGGACCGGCGGGATTGATCGTGCCGAGGAATCGTTCGCGCGGAGGAGCTGCGATTGTGGCGGATTCGATGCTAGCGCCAGCTGCGCTTGCCATGGGCGGATTGGGCGTTCCTGACGATGTGCCCGGTACCGATGAGGGAGTGGCCGGCGCGGTCATGCCCGGTTGTCCATCGCCCGGAGTGCGATTTGTGGAGCAGCCGAACGCTGCCAATGAAGCGATCGCCGCGGCGGCCGCGAACCCGCGTAAGCCGCCCTGTAAGTGCTGTGTATTCTTGTGCATAGAGCCTCCAGTTTCATCGCTTGACTGTTGGTTATTTAGAGCAACAGGCGAGCCAGAAATGGAGTGCTCTTACGCCATGTGCCGCAACGCGGACTGTGCAGCCCAGTAGCCGCACATGCCGTGTACTCCACCGCCTGGCGGCGTGGAACTGGAGGCGAGAAAGAGCCGTTTGTTGGGTGTCGAATAGGGATCGCGCTGTGGGAACGGACGCGCCAGCACCTGCATCAGGGTGTTCGCGCCGCCAGCGATGTCGCCGCCGATCATGTTCGCGTTGTACATCTCGTATTGCGCGGAGTTCCGCGTGTGCCGCGCCAGGATGCGATCGCGGAAGCCGGGTGCGAACCGCTCGACCTGCGCTTCGATGATGCGGGTCATGTCTTCGGTCGATCCGTGCGGAACATGGCAGTAACCCCAACCGGTGTGCTTGCCGGCCGGCGCGCGCGTATCGTCGAAAAGGCTCTGCTGCGCGACGAGGACGAATGGCTTGCCGTCGTTGCGCCCCTTCCAGATGGCCGCTTCGTGAGTGGCGATTTCTTCGATTGTCCCGCCCACATGCACCGTCGCGGACTTGGCGCATTCCGGCGCACGCCAAGGAATCGGTCCATCGAGCGCCCAGTCGACTTTGAAAACGCCCGGTCCGTAGCGAAAGCGGCGCAGTCGTTTCACGTACGAGGCGGGCAACACATCGCCGGCGATGTCCGCGAGCTGGCGCGGCGTGACGTCGAAGAGCACCGCGCGCGACGGCGGAATGTCATTTATCGAACGCACCGGCGTCGACGTTCGGATCGTGCCGCCTAACGATCGGAAGTAGCTCGCCAGCGCGTTGATGATGGCGACCGATCCGCCTTTCGCGCACGGCCAGCCGACAGCGTGTCCCGCCAGCGCGAGCGCAAGGCCAAACGATGAGGATCCGGCGGCGTCGAGCGGCATGAAGGAGTGCGCGGCACAGCCGCCAAAAAGTGCGCGCGCGGCGTCGCTGCGGAATCGTTTGGAAACGGAGAGCGCGGATCGAAGTCCGGCCAGTCCGAATCGCGCAAGGAGTAGCGGATGCCGCGGACGAAGCCGTATCGGCCGGAGGATCTCGTCGAAGAGCTCCGCTGCATGGGTCGCAAACGGCGCCATCAACTTTTCGTACGCATCACCATCATCACCAAGCCGCGCGGCCGTTTTCTCCAGCGAGAGCTCGAGAATCGCGGCGGTGCCATCGTCAAGCGGATGCGCGATCGCGAACGGCGATTCGCGCCACACCAGTCCGTGCTCCGCCAGCGGCAGCGTTTGAAAGAACGGCGACACGAGCCCCATCGGATGGATGGCGGCGCACACATCGTGACGAAACCCCGGCAGCGTCAACTCCTCGGTGCGCGCCCCGCCGCCGATGGTTTCCTTCGCCTCGAGCACGACGACGCTTCGTCCCGCGCGAGCGAGCGCGATCGCGGCTGCGAGTCCGTTCGGCCCGGAGCCGACGACGACGGCGTCGAGTTCAGTCACAAGAGATTCATTTCACCACAGAAACACAGAGATCACAGAGGTTCTCTCTCAGTGTGCTCTGTGTCTCTGTGGTTCGGCGCACTACACTGCGCGCGGAATGGCGTCGTTGAAGGATGAATCACCTCAAGGCCGTCGCACCGCGGCGATTGAGTTGGGGAAACGCGGAGGTGCGGGTGCGGTGGCGGCACTGCGAGATGCGATTGCGTGCGAGGAGTTGTCGTGGGTTCGTGCGTCGATGATTCTCGCACTTGGCAAACTTGGAGGCGATGAGGCGCGGACCGTGCTCGCCGGGATCGAGGCGCGTTCGGAGGGGGAAGCCGAGGCGCTGCGGAAAGCACGCGATCGGGTCAGCGGACCGGCTGTCGGATTTTCGTGGCGCGGCGACGCTCCGATCTTCGCGACTGTTCCGGTTGGGCTGGAGGATGTCGCCATTGCCGAAGCTGGTTCCGGCGCGACGTTCGTCCGGCGCGGCACGATCGCATTGGCTTCGCGTCCGCGCGGACTTCGTTGCATTTACGATCTGCGGTTTCTCATCGCCGAGGGGCCAGCAGGCGCGTTTGCGGAGACCGTGAAGAACGCCCAGGTTCGCTGGCGCGACTGGATCAGCAGTACATCCGACGTTCTCCCCTATCGTTTCTCGCTGGAGAACGTGCGCGTTGCGAAGCAGGAGTTCAATGAGCTGCTGCGGCTGGCGCGCGAGACGTTTTCGCCGCAGGGACTGGTCGACTCGCCCTCGAGCTACGCCGCCATGCTGCGGATCGAAGCGGATCCCGATGCGACGCGCATCTGGCTCGTGCCGACGTTCGAAGCGGACAGTCGCTTCGCGTATCGCGTCAGCGACGTCGGCGCGTCGATCAATCCAGTTGTCGGCGCATGTCTGGCGCGGATGGTGCGGCGCGGCGAGCGCAGCGTCGTCGTCGTCGATCCAACCTGCGGCAGCGGGACGTTGCTGATCGAGCGCGCGCTGCTCGATGCGGGGACGATGCTCTCGGGCATCGACATCAGTCCGACTGCCATTCGCGCGGCGACCGGGAACGTGATCGCTGCCGGTCTGGCGGCAAGGATCGCGGTGCGCGAGGGTGATGGCGGCGATGCGGCGGCATGGCCGGATCGCTGCGATGAAGTCCTCGCCAATCTGCCGTTCGGGATGCGCACCGAGGATCGGAACCTCGACGGGTTGTACCGGCGGATCGTGGGAAACATCGCCCGGACGTTGAACCCCGGCGGACGGGCGCTGCTCTACACCACGCACGCAAAGACGGTCACCGCGCTGCTGCGGCGGACGGCGAAACTGAAAGTGATCGAGGAGCGGCGCGTGGAAAGCGGCGGCGTGAAGATCGGCCTCTGGATCGTGGAACGCGCATGACGGACCTGCATTCGTTTCTTCGTCCGCTGTATCAGGATCTCGACGGCGCATCTCGCTTCGATGATGTGGAGCGCGTCGCCGCGATCGCGCGGCGGTTGTACGTGCCCGTCGATGACCCTTCCTTCGAGCTGCTCCTCATGTTTCACGGCCTCGGGCGATGGCTGGAGAAGGTCGGCAACCTTTCGCGGGCCGTGTTGACGACCGGCATTTCGGAAGCGGACCTCCGTGCGACCGCGGCCTCGATCCGTCGCCTCGACAATCCATCTACGGATGCGGAGCGGGCCGTGGCGGCGGCGCTGCTGATTGACAGCGCCGGCGTCCGCGGATTCGCGGAACGGCTGTCGCGCTCGCGGCGCGAGGGGAGCTCGGTGCAGGACGTAGTCCGCAACGCGCTAGCGGATCTCGTCGTGCCAAGCTGGGTATCGTGCATCGCGCGCGAGTGGCTGGCGCGACGCCACGAAGCGCGGCGCGACGTTTGCCGGCGGATACTGGCGGAGTTGGCGTTGGAGGATTAGGGGAACGGTTCACGCGGAGAACGCGGAGAGGCGGAGAAAAGAGAGAAAACCAATCCTCCCCTTTTCTCCGCCCCTCCGCGTTCCCCGCGTGAACCGTCTCCCTTCACGTCCGCAGCACGCCCGCCCGCTCGAACACCTTCGCGTCGATGAAGATGTTGACCAGGCCCGCGTCGAGCAGGCCGTCGCCGACTTCCATCTTCAGGATGTCGAGGGCGCGTTCGGTGGAAATGGCGCGTTTGTAGGGGCGGTCGTTGGCGGTGAGGGCGTCGTAGATGTCGGAGACGGTCATCATCCGCGACTGGATCGGGATCGCGTCCGCTGTCAGCTTGCGCGGGTAGCCGCGGCCGTTGAGTTTCTCGTGATGGGCGTAGGCGATGTCCGCGACGGCGGAGAGGTCTTTCGTCCAGGGGATCTTCTGGAGGAAGTTGAAAGTGTGGGTGACGTGGCTCTCGATCTCGCTCCGCTCGGCCGCGTCGAGGTTCCCCTTGCGGATCGAGAGGATGCGCACTTCCTCCGGATTCAACAGGCGCCGGCGATCGCCGCGGATGTCGCCGAACTCCTGCTCGGCCAGTTGCTGCAGGTACTGAAACTCCCCTTCCGGCAGGACGGTCGGCTCGTTTGATTTCGTAATGAAGGCGAAGTCCTTCTGCATCTTCGCGAGCTCTTCGCGTAGCTCCGCATCCGTCTTCGCGCCGAATTCTTTGAACGCTTCGTGGCCGTGCGTGAGGAGGTATTCGAGCTTGCGGCGGTTGGCGTCGTTCTCCGCGACTTTCATCGCGAACTCGAAACGGTTGCGCAGCGTTTCGAGCTGCAGCGGATAGAGCTTCTTCTCCTTCACCAGCACCTGTTCGCGGACGCCGACTTTGCCGAAGTCGTGGAGGAGCGAGGCGTAGCGGATCTCGCGCACTTGTTCCGAGGTGAAGTGGACGGCGCCGTATTGCTCGTCGTCGCGATCGACGACGCGCGCCAGTTCGACCGTGAGATCGGCCACGCGGAACGAGTGACCGGACGTGGTCGGATCGCGTTGCTCGATCGCGGTGACCGCCGCGGTCACGAAGCCTTCGAACAGGCGCTCGATCGATTTGTAGAGCAGGTTGTTCTCGACCGCGACGGCTGCCTGCGCGGCCAGAGAGCGCATCAGTTCGACCGTTTCTTTGTCGAACGGAACCACTTCGGATGGCACGGTGGCCGCGGTCAGCTTCTGCGGCGCTTCGGGCTTGCGGCGATTAATCAGCTGCAGCACGCCGACCAGCTCTCCGACGTGCGTGACCATCGGGAAGACCAGCATCGAACGCGTCAGGTAACCGTTCGCTTCGTCGAAGGAGCGGTTGATCGAATATTCGGCGTTGGCGGGAAGCGCATACGCGTCGTCGATGACGAGTGTGTCGCCGGTCAGTGCGACCCATCCCGCCAGGCTGCGGCGCGTGATCGGCAGGACCATCTCTTCGAACGCGCCGACTTTGATCGAATCGTTCTGGGCCAGCTTCCAGCGCAGCATCTTCTCGCCGTCAACGACGTCGAGCAGGTACAGCGAGCCTGCGTCGGCGCGGGAAAGCTCCCGGGCCTTACTGAGGATTGTCGTCAGCAGCACGGAATGATCGCGCTCCGTCGAAAGTGCAATACCGACTTCGCTGAGCTCGCGCAGCTCGCGCGTCCGCTCGGCGAGCTGGCGCTCCAACTGATCGGCACGGACTTTCTCGGAATCGGTCGGGGTCAGCGTCTGCATTGAAGTGCTGCAACGGACAGGAGCGGCGGAACTTCCATGCGGCTGTGGAACCGCTTACAATCCGCCGCGCCGCGGGATTATGGCACCGATCCCGGCGAGAATGTTGCTGAGTCGGAGCACGTTGGACGCCTTCGACCGCACCGGCAGTTCCCTCTGGAGGACCCTTGGCAGCCTATACGACTGAGACGATTACGCCGAAGCATCACGATGCCCTCGTGAACTGGCAGAAGAAGAATTTTCCCGAGCTCGAATTCCTGCAGACCAACTGGTCGAAGTACTACAACCAGACGCCGTTTCAGCTCTTCGCCAAAGTCGGGAAGCTGAATTCGGAGAACATCACCTACGGGCGCATGACCGGGCAGCCGCGCTTCGAACAGGCTGGCGACATGGTCGGGAACATGTTCTACACCGCGCGCGACATCGTCCGCGCGCAGGCTTCGACCGAGCTCGGCTCGATCCAGCAGCATCGCCTCACGCTCGAGGAAGCGCCGACCGATCAGATGAAGATGGCCGTGCTGCGGATCATGGCCGAGGAGCTGCGGCACGGTTACCAGATGTTCTGGGTCTTCGATCACGACAAGAGCTGGAAGAAGCCGGGCCATCCCGACGTGGCGCAGGACACGATCGACGAGTTGCTGGCGATGGAGCTCGGCAATCACGTGCTCGATGCGTTCAACATCCCCTTCGTCAATTTCCTCGACAACGTCGTCTTCGCCACCGTCATCGACCTGGTCGGCAAGTACCAGCTCGAAATGCAGAAGGTCTTTTCGTACGCGCCGATGGGGCGTTCGATGGGACCGATGCTTTCCGAGGAAGGTTTCCATATCGGCAGCGGCCGCGGATTCCTTCGCGATCTCGCCGTCGCTGCGCACAACGACACCGGCCGCTTCTCGATCGAAGAGATGCAGCACGTGCTCAACATGTGGGTTCCGCGCGGCGTGGAGATGTTCGGCAACGAGCGTGGCGGCGACACCGCGATCGCGTTCGGATTCAAGGATCGCAACAACGGCACGGCGCAGAGCGAGTACTACAACGAGGTCCGTGAAGTCCTGGAGCTGGTCAACATCGCCGTCGTCCAGTGCAAGGTGAAAGACACGCCGGCCCCCGAGGCGCGCACGATCGTCCGCGAAGTGATGGATACACGCGAGACGGTCAATGGCGTCTCGCCGAAGGATCTTCTGTTCGCGCCGGATGTGAAGTTCTTCCGTTCGCGCGGCATGGAAGAGATCGCGTTCATGCCGTACGACGTCAATGGCAACATGCTGATGGAGAACGGCAAGCCGGTCAGCGGCGAGAAGTACCTCGAGTACCTCTCGACGGAGCTTCCCGCCTACTACTTCACTGGTTCCGAGTTCGCCAAGTACCGCGAAGCGCTCCTCGGGCGCGAAGCGCCGCAGCCGGGGCGGAGTTACGGTTGGTAGCAGAAGTCGCCGAATCGAATCAACGCAACGCCGCCGGCAATGGCGGCGTTTTTTCTTTGTTGGCAGGAGTGGCGATCGGCTGCGCGCTGGCGGGGCTGTTGGAGTTCACGCGCACGTTCGGCGCGTTCGGCAATCTGCAATTCATCCCGACGGAAGCGACAGAAGCGTCATTCGTGAGCTGGACGTGGGCGATGATTTCGGCGCCGGTGGCAGTGGTTGCGTCATCGCTCATCGTGGCGTTGAGCCTGGCGCGATTCCGCTCGATTTTCATCGCCGCTTCGCTGTCTTTGATCGCGACGCTGTGGCTGGCAGCGCGGGTGTTGGAGAACGTGAACGGATACCTGATCGTGTCGGACAATGGCCCCGCGGCCGACGCGCCACCCCTCGCCGCGGACCGATGGCCGTTCGTTTATCGTCACGGAGTGGCGGTGCTGGTCTGCGGCGTCGTCATCGCGCTTGCCGCACTTGCCTACGCGTTGTGGCGCACGCGTCCGCGCGCGATCGCATTCACCTTTGGACTCCTCGCTGCGCTCCTGATCGTCTACCTCGGCGGGCAGTTCGGCTTCGCGGCGATGTCGTTTCTGCGGCTGCGGAATCTCACCGGCGCCGTTGCGGTGATCGATCTGGTCATCGTCGCGCTGTCGTTTCGACAACGGCGCGATCTGCTTCTTCTCCTCGCCTTCGTCATTCTGGCCGCCTCGGCATGGCAACTCGATCGATCATGGCGCTCGATCCTTGCCGAGTTGCCGCGCGGAATCGAGACGCCGGCGTGGTGAATGGCATTCAACGTTCAACACTTGCGCGCGCGTCGACGATCGTCAGCTTCGCTCCGGATGCCGCGTAGCTGTCCGGCTCAATGTGAAAGAGGAGGTCGACGGTCGCGCCGTTCCTGGCGTCGCCCGCAAGCGCCTTCGCAGACGGCCACAGCACCGCGGCGGCGCGACCCGTTCCATCATCGAGCGTGAGCTCGCAGCAGTCGGGCGCGAACTCGCGCGTTGCTGTGACGTTCGCGTTGCGCGCCAGGAACAGCGGCTGAAGATTTCCCGCGCCGAACGGCTGCATCATCTCGTGCGCCTTCACGAACTCATGATCGACCTCGGCCAGCGTGACTTCTGCGTCGACCTGCGCCTCGCGCCGGAACACGTCCTCATCGAACGCCGCAAATCGTTCCTCCAGCCGTCGCCGCAACGCGCCGACGTTCGCCGCCGGCAAGGCAAAGCCGCACGCGAATTCATGCCCGCCGAAATGCGTGAAGAGATCGGCGACGCCGTCGAGCTGCTCGTGAAGATTGATCGTCGGAATGCTCCTCCCCGATCCGACAGCCAACTCGCCTTCGATTCCGATCGCCAGCGCCGGGCGGTGGTAGCGCTGCGCGATGCGTCCGGCGGTGAGACCGAGAACGCCCTTGTGCCAGTTGGTACCCGCGAGAACGAAGATGCGATTCGTCGACGCGACGCCGACCATCGCTTCCGCCTCCTCGCGAACTCCCCGCTCGACCTCCTGCCGTTCGGCGTTGAGTCGATCGAGCTCGGCGCAAAGCGTCCACGCGGATTCCTCCGATGTCGCAGCGAAAAGATCGATGGCCGTTTCGGCCGAGGAGAGGCGTCCGGCGGCGTTGATGCGCGGTCCGATTTTGAAGCCGACATCTACAGCTCGTAGAGGCCGCCCCAGCATCCCCAAACGGCGGATGAGCGCACGCAATCCCGGATTTCTCGGATCGGCCAGACCGGCCAGACCGAGCGAGGCGATGGTGCGGTTCTCGCCAATCAGCGGCGCGACGTCGGCGACCGTTCCGATCGCTGCGATCTTCAGCAGCGACGCGATCGCCATCTTCTTTCCGCTTCGCCTCAACAACTCACAACAGAGTTTGAAAGCGACGCCGACGCCAGCGAGCTCCTTGAACGGATACTCACACCCCGGCTGTTTCGGATTCAGCACCGCCGCGGCCTCGGGCAACAGCTCCGGCGGCAGATGGTGATCGGTGATGATGACGTCGATCCCGCGCTCGATGGCCTGCCGCACCGGATCGACGCTGGTAATCCCGCAATCGACTGTGATGATGAGCTTTACGTCGCGATCGATGAGCACGCGATCGATAACCGAGGTCTTCAAACCGTAGCCGTCGACGAGGCGGTGCGGGACGACATGCGCCGCATCCGCGCCGATCGCGCGCAGCACCGTCTGCAGCAACACGATCGACGTAACCCCATCGACGTCGTAGTCGCCGTAAATGAGAATCGTTTCGCCATCGCGCACCGCCCGCTCGATCCGTTCACACGCCGCGCCGATGCCGTGAATCGTGGCCGGATCGTGCAGATCCTCAATGCACGGCGCCGCGTACCGCCTGAACTCCTCCTCGGTCGTAATCCCCCGTCGCGCGACGATCGCGCGCAGCTTATCGTTCGCAATGGGAAGGAGTGGAAGATCCCGCGGCGGTTCCGCGATGTGCCAGGAGTCGTGAAGCATTGGAGCAAAGTCTACGCGAGTGGACGTCTACTCCGCGGCCGGCGCTGTCGCCACGCGGATGATGTCCGCGATCCGCGCATCGGCGTCGGCCTCGCCGATCTCGATGAGACGCTGCAGGTATTCGGGGACGAACATGAAGAGGCTCATGAAATCGGCGTTCGAGGTCTCGCGCGTGCCGAGGCTGCGGGTCAGGAAACGGAATGGACGCGGGAGTTGCGGCTCGTATTCGGCGGCGAGCTTTCCAATGTCCTGCGACGGACGAATGACCGCAAAATCGATCGGCCGGTAGCCGCGGCGAAGCTCGGGCGGCAGGTCCAGCAGAAAGTCGTTCGAGCGTTGCAGGCGCAGCGTGTCCTCGTCCATGACATCGAGAAAGATCGCATCCATCAGCTGCCCGAGGATCTGCGCCGGCGGCGGGTATCCCGCGGTTTCCGGCTCGTTCGCTTCGGAAACCGATTTCGCGTAATGCGTCGAGACAGCCAGCATGCGTGTTGCTCCGAGGTGCAGGGCTGGGGATAGCGGGGCGGAGAGGCGGATGCCGCCGTCGCCGAACCAATGCTTGCCGATCCGGACGGCGGGAAAAACGACCGGCAGCGATGCGGACGCCATGATGTGATCGATCGTGAGCGGTTCCCGCACGCCGCGCCGCAACGGTCGCTTCCACGTCTCGATGTCGCACCCGTCGACCCAGGTTACGGTCTGCCCGGTGTTGTAGTCGAGAGCGGTCATCGCCACCGCCCGCGGGTTGCAGCGAGCGACGTTGTCGACAATCCCGGCGATCTCCCCTCGCTCGTTCGATGCAAAGAGCCGTTGCAGAAGTTCGCGAAGTGGCGTCGTATCGACCAGCCCGCGGACGCGCGGCGCCACGGGCGTTCCACCGGAAATGAGCTTCCCGCCCCAGCCAAAGACGTTCCGAGCCAGCGATCCCGAGTCGATGCGGATCACCTCTTTCAACGTCAGCGCGCGCCAGACCTCGCACAATTCTTCGACGACGTCACCGAGTGGAGCGTTGCGCGATGCGAGGAAGGCCGCGTTGATCGCTCCGGCAGAGACGCCGGTGATGATGTCGAAGCTGTCCTTCGGAAGGTGCCTCGCCAGGCAGCGCAACACACCCACCTGATAGGCGGCACGCGCGCCTCCGCCGGTGAGAACGAGTGCGAATGAATCCGCAATATCCGCCATGAAGAACAGAATACTGGCACTCACAGCAACCGGTCCCTACTTCGTCACAGCAATGCGCGACCGTTTCCCGTGAACTCTGCTACCGTCCCGCACGATCCCATGCGCTCAACGATCCGCCGGCGCGTGTTCGCCTTAGCTCTCGTCCTCGCGAACTCCGCATCGTTCGCCGCGCCGCAGCAGACGCTGACCGAATCGATCGAGGTTCGCGTCGCCAATATTGACGTTGTTGTGCGGGACAAGGCTGGCAATCCCGTGGCCGGGCTCACCAAGGACGATTTCGAGCTCTTCGAGGACGGCACGAAGCAGCCCATCACGAATTTCTATGAGGTTCGCCGCAACTCCGACGTCGTGGCCGCCCAACCAACGCAACCCGGCGAGACACCCTCAGTGACAACGCCCGCCGAGCAGCGGCCCCGCAAGCTGATTCTCTTCGTTGACAACTTCTCCCTGCAGCCCTCCCGAAAGGGTCCGATCCTCGCCGCGGTCGAGAAGTTCATTGACCGCCATATGCGGCCTGAAGACCAGGCGATGCTCATCTCCTGGCGCCAAGGCGTGGAGGTCGTCACACCATTTACATCGGACAGATCGGTGCTGAGAAACGGAATCGCTACGCTCCGCCGGACCGTGCGGGGTTCGGATGAAGTCACGGTTTTGAAGCGCGATATTGAGGAGCTCATCAGAATCGCTATGGGCAATACGCTCATGATGTCCATGGCCGATGCCCACACGAAGTCACTCCAGTTGGTCGATGCCTACGCCGGAGGCCTGATTCTCCGCCAGGATCAGCTGCTCAACGATCTCGGCCGGATGTCGTCAACTCTCGCAGGCGTAGAAGGGAAAAAGGTGCTCGTCTTCGCGGGCGAGAATCTCCCGGAGCATCCTGGCGCCGAACTCTATCGGTATGTCGACGCTCAGTTCGCAACTCTGCAGGGCCGTAACGCCAATCCGTTCGATTTCCAGCAGGTCACCGGATTGACCGGGAACAGCATGCAACAGACCATTGCAAAAGTTTCAAACCAGGCGGGAGCCTATGGCGTCACGATCTACACCATCGATGCGGCCGAAATGAACAACGACTTTTCGGCGGATAGCGACAAGGCGCCCGACTCGGTCGAGGCCTCCGCCCGCTTCACGAACACCTCGTCGGCGCTCCAGACGATCGCGAGCATCACCGGCGGCGTCGCCATCGCGAACATGTCCAACTTCGACCTCGCCTTCGACACGATCGCCCGCGACCTCGACTCGTACTACTCGCTCGGATACAAGCCGAGCGAGAAAGGGAAGAGCAGTCGCAGGATCGTGGTGAAGATGAAGAATCGGGCGTACACGGTGCGGACTCCGGAGTCCTTCACGCTCCGATCCTCCGAGGATCAGATGAAGGACCGCACGATCGCCAATCTCTACGCGGATGTTCCCAGCGCCTGGCCGGTCGCGATCCGAACTCGGCCCGCGAAGAAGGACGGCCGCGGCATTTACGCGATCCCCGTTCAGGTAGTGATGGCCTCGACGCTGACGCTTCTTCCGGAGGGCAAAGATCTCGCCGGCGGATTCGTCCTCTACCTGGTCGTCGGCAACGTGGCGGGCGGACCGTCGGAAGTCATACGCCGGCCGGAGACTCTGAAGATTCCCGCCACCGCGGAAGCCGGCGTCCGCGCCAAACCGATGACGTTCACGACCACGATCCGCGTGAAAGAGGGAGAGAGCATGCTCTCCGTCGGTGTCATCGACCAGACCAGCGCGACCACAGGCTTCGCTCGCCTGAAACTCGTCGCGCGGTGATGCTCACAGATCGCGGGCGATCCGGAAGCCGTAGTCCGCATATCGAAACTCCGGCGGGATGCTCGATCGCGCCGCGCAGCGGCTGAACTTGAACTGATGGCGCCACGAGCCGCCTCGCGATGCGCGGCGTGATCCGCTCTCCGGACCTCGGGGATTTCTCTCCGGCGAAACGCTGTAGTAGTCCGGCGCATACCAGTCGCTGCACCACTCGTGAACGTTCTCGCAGACGTCGTAAAGCCCATACGCATTGGGCGCGCGGCCTCCGACCACACGCGGACCGTCGGCATCTTCCTGCAGCGGCCATTCGTCGCCCCACGGGTAGTGCATCCCTTCCGCTCCTCCCCGCGCCGCACACTCCCACTCCGCCTCCGTCGGCAAACGAACGTGCCGGCCGGAGATGCCGCGCAACCACTCGCAGTAGGCGCCGGCCTCGAACCACGACACGCCCACGACCGGCTGCTCGGGATCGTCGAATGGAGCGGGCGGCGGCGCATGGCCGGTAGCGTTTGCGAAAGCCGCATATTCGGAGTTCGTCACCTGGCAGACGCCCATCTCAAACGCGTCGATCCAGACGCGATGGACCGGGCTTTCGTCCGGACGGCCGTCGTCCGATCCCATGAGAAACGATTGCGCGGGAATGAGAACAAGCGTCATCGCGCTGCGCACCCCGCGCCCGTGCAGTCGAGCGCCACGAAGACCTCGGAGGCGATCGTCCACGATGGCAGCCCCGCGCTGGAGGTCGTCTTTCGCCAGACCGCGAGGTAATCGCCGCGCCAATCGGCGACGCCGGCCGCTGTCGTGGCGTGGCCGGTCCAGCTGCCGCGCTCCGACGCGGCGGAATCGCTGCGGCTGATTTCGATCGATGTCGGCGTGCGAACGAAAACGAGATCCGGCTGCGACTTCCATCGCGACTCGATCTCCTGCTGGATCACCGCGCGTCCCTGAATCGCCTTCCCGCTCGCGGCAACGACGGTAGCGTCGTCTTTGAGCACCTGCGCGAACGCGACGGCGTTGTGCGTTGCCAGCGCCTCGTTCGACGCGGCGCGCGAATCGCGGATGACCGTTTCATCGCGCGGCGTCGACACGAGCGCGATCCGATCGCCGCGCGGACTGATTGCGATGCGCGTCAGCCCCTGCAACTCGGGATCATCGAACGTCGCCGCGATCCGCCAATCATCGGGCTTCGCAGGATTCCACTCGTAGATGGTGTGTCCCGACGCCATCAACAATGTGCCGCGCGATGTCCAGACGTGGCTCCCCGAAGTCGGGAACGAAATCGAAGCGAGCGTCGTGACGTGACGGTCGTCGAGGTTGAGCTGGCGAAGGAACAGCTTTCGCGGTGGCGCCGCCCCCGCTTCCGGCGCAGGAAACGGCTCGACGGCGACGAACGTCACCGCGCGCTTCCCTGGAATCCGGAACGGCGCCGTAATCGAACCGAGCGCCATCGTATCGAGTGCCTTCGTCTTCGGGTCGTAGATGACGATGCGCCGCTGCTTGTCGTTCATGAAGAGAACCCAGGTCTGCTCGTCGAAGCGCGCAAAGTAGCCGGCATCTTTCGTTTCGGTGAGCTGGCTCTCTTTCCCCGAGGCCTCGTGCAGGATGACGTGTCCCTCGCGCAGCAGCATCAGCGATCCATCCGCCGCCGGCGTCGGACTGAATCCAAGCGCGCCCGGCACTGCAGTCGACGTCCCCTTCGCGAAATCGTGAATCACCGCCTGCACCGCATGCCCGGTCTCGTCCAGCACCGCGATCTGCGACGTGAACACGAGCTTCCCATCCGAAAAAAACGCCGGCTGGTTGTCGTACCCCGGATGCTTCGAGATGTTCGTCAGATTCGAAACGACGAACCGCCCGCCGGACATATCCAACGATCCCACCCAAACCTCGGAATCATTGATCTGAGCGTGGAGAGTCGCAGCAGACGCGAGAAGGAGAGCAAGAAGAATTCGACGCATAACGGAGATCGTATCCCGAGGGCGCGCAAGCTAAAGTGAAGCGATGGCAATTCCAGAGCCTCTCTTCACACCGCGCGCGATCGGATTCGCGCGAACTCCGTTCAAACAAACCGCGAGTGTTCCGAAAGGTCCCGGCACGAAGCATGAGGCGATCGGAGTACTCGAAATCCTCCCCGAGTTCGAAGCGGGTCTCACGCACATCGAAGGCTTCTCGCATCTCTTCGTCCTCTGGGTCTTCGATCGCTCGGAAGGCTTCGAACTTCTCGGCGCACCACCCGGCGAAGAGACCCCGCACGGCGTTTTCGCGACGCGCTCTCCCTTTCGTCCCAACCCAATCGCGCTCACCGTAGTCGAACTTCTGCGCCGCGACGGCGCCTCGCTCCACGTCCACGGCGTCGACATGCTCGACGGCACGCCGATCCTCGACATCAAACCGTACATGTCGAGCATCCCCGCCGACTCACTGCGCCGTGGTTGGCTGGAAGAGGCGGAGCAGCGGCGGGTTCCAATCAGATGACGTGCATGCACTTCCTCGGCATTGCGTTGTCGGGTGCTTTGCCCGACGCGCCGCCGGCATCGCCGCCCGTGACGATCACGAGCCCGCCTCGCGGCTGCACCGGCGGCTCAATGGCACGCAACAGGAATCGTTCGTGGCCAACCATGTCGCTGTCGAGTGGCAGCGGTTCGGGCTCGACCACCCTGTTCTGGATGCAAAAAGAACCGGCAGCGCGTTTCCGGCACTACCTCGATTGCGAACAATCAATCTACTGGGAACCAAGCCGGCAGCCCTAACACCGGCTTCTACGTCGTCACTCCGTATTGCCTGCACGACAGCGCGGTCTATTTCCCCTCAGATGCTCCAAATCAGAGCTCGGAACTGCGAAGGCAGAAAAAATCT
>DASYJY010000033.1:0-7755 GCA_035995985.1 Thermoanaerobaculia bacterium
GGTGACATCGATCCGCGATCGGTTGCGGCATTCGTGCGTGGATTCAGCAAGATCACCGGCCAGGTTGTTTTCTCCGCCGCGCCGGGAGGCGGCTACGCGTACGACGACGAGGAGCGTCACAACGGCGTCTTTACGGCCACCGTCATCGAAGGGCTGCGCTGTGGTGCGAACGCGAACGCTTCAGGATTCATTACCGTCGACGCGCTCCATTCGTATGTGGAGTCACACGTGCTGGCGTGGCTTCAGACGCATAAGAATCGTGACGCGAAGACGGCGACACAGTGGACATCGGAGGGAAATTCGAAAGAGCTGCCGTTGTCGATCTGCGTCACTCACAACGCGGCAGCGTCGCGGCATCATGCGCGGTGACATCGCCGTAGGCCCATATACGCCCGGACGAGTCTTTGTAAGCGACGCCGCGGAAGGAGCGGTCGCGATAGAACCGCTGCACGCCGCCGTCGACGACACCGTACGCGCCTGCGCCGTAATGCATCGCCTCGACCATCGAGTCTTCCATGACCATGTCCGTCTCGACGAGCAGGACGTCGCAGTCGCGTCCGCGCGCGCTGGCGCGGATTTTCCAGCCGGCGAACCGCGAATGCGCGTAGCGGTTGGTGAAGACATTCGCGGACGCAACGTGATTGTTGGGCAAGCGCGGACGTGAATCGCACATCGCAGCCAGCAGGCCAAAGATCATCAGGTATCGCATCGTCATGGCCTCCTCCTCGGCTGAAAAGAAACGGCCCGCCGCAACCGCGGCGAGCCGTTCGTCTGGATCACGGATGAAGTGGAGGGCAGAGAACTTCTTCGTACGCGGTCCGGCCGATGTTCAGCCGGATTGCGTCGAGCAGGTCCGACCAGAGCGCGGTCTGCGGATGGATGGCCTGCCACGCGACTTCTGCGTACTCGGCCGTGCCAGGCGCGGCGCCCGCTTTCGGCACGAGCCGCGCTGACTGAGCCACGGGCGTCTGCGAAACGTCGTAGTACATCTCGAAGTGTTTGCCCGGATCGGGTGTGCCGGAGAACGGCGACGACGGCGGAACGAGTGCAGGAAGATTCAGAACCGCGACTTCGACGTTGCCGTTCGCGTCGGGCGAGAGAGTCATCGACCGCCCGGTGCCGCCGTCGAATTTCTCTTCGACGATCTCCACGTTCTCGCCGGAGATCTCGATCTCTGCTCCAACCCAGGAGGCGATAGCCTGCGAGTATGGCGAGGCGTCGCCGGTGCCGTCGAGCCGCTGGAAATGCACCGGCGTGACGTTGCTGCCGATGCGCGCCACGCGGTAGGTGAAGACCTTGCCGCTGCGCAGGTGCAGGCGAGCGGCGACGAGTCCGGGAGGCAGCGAGTCGAGGAGATCGGTGTTGAACGCATAGCCGGACGGCGCGATTTGCTGCATGTCGGCCACCCATCCGAAATCCTCGCGCTCAGCGGAGGTGGTGGGAATGATCCCGGTGCGGACGTTCCGAACGATGTTCAGCGCCGGCAGATCGAGATCGTTCGGATTTCCCTTCTGGATGGAGAGCTCTGAATTCGCCAATTCCCATGCGCCGCCGCCGGCTACCGCTGCTTCGAGCGAATCGACCGCCTGCGTTTCGGATTCATCGGCGAAGACGAATTGTGCGATGTCCGCGTCGCGCTTCGGGCACTGACCGCTGCAATCGCCGGCACGCGCAATCAAGAGCGGTTTGTGATGCGCGAGCGTGGTTCCATCAGAGGATTGATAGTCGTGGTGGACGTTGAGGAGGAGGACGGTCACTTCTTTGCCGTCCTGGCTGGGGACGAAGGCCATGAGGCCCGTAAAAAACAATTTGAGGATGAAGCTGTTCACGGTGGTTTCTCCTTGTGTTGCGGCGAGGGCGCGAATGGTGAGGAGGCATGGCCGATCACCTGAAACGGGGCCCACGCGAATACCGGCTCGGGACCGGGGTTGTGGTTGTTTTTCGTAAGAAGACCGATTTGTGCGAGTCGTAGCGCAACCGCCGCGTCATAGCCTTCTCGATAGTGACGATGAAATGACACGAGGAGGTCCTCCGCTGTGGCGTCCTCGACGTTCCACAGTGTGCCGATGACTGCCGGAACACCGGCTCCGATGAGCGGCCGCACGAACGGCGCGACGCCTTCCGCGCCGATCGGAAGACCGCCGGCGCTGCTGCACGTCGACAGCACGACCAGCCGTGTGTGATCGAGCGAAAGCCGCGTCAGGAGTGCCTGCGCTTCCAGCGGGCCCGGTTCGTTCGCCGCAGCCGCGAGCAGGATGTAGGAGCGCGAGGGCGCCTGCGCATTCACCACGCTGTGCGCGGCGATGTGGATGATTGCGCTTCCTCGCGCGTCCTCCAGAAAGCGCGGAATCGTGGCGTCGCCTTGCAGCAGCATGTGCGCGCGCGGCTTATAGAACTCGGAAATTCTTTCGCACTCGCTGCGGGCGCGGGGAAGCGGCTGCAATCCGTGCGCAAAGGCGAGGTTTTCATTGAAGGCCGGATCGCCGACCAGAAGAACCGAAGGCGCCGCGGCTGATTGCAGTGCTCGATCGCGCGCCAGCGACACGAGATACAAATTCGCGCTGCCGGCGATCTCGATCGTGACATCTTCAATCAGGTATCGCTTCGTATTCGGATTGCGCAACGCCGCAAACGGCAGGCCATGCATCGGACCGTCCGGCACGATGACCAGCCGCTGAGGCTTCGACTTCAACGACGCCAGCGGCGCCGCCATGAGCACGTCGTAAAGCGCATACAGGTTGGCCTCGAAAGCAGTGTGATTGCGCGCGCCCACGGCGCGTTGCAGTTCGGAAGCGTGACGCTCGATGGCGACCTTTCCCGCCGGCAGGCGGATGACGGAGAAATCCTCCCTCGAGACGAGCCAGACGATCGTCTGATCCGGCATCACGGAGTATTCGATGAGCTGTGTGCCGGGAGGTAGCGCCTCCTGGATTTCCGCAAGCCCCTTCGTCCTTCCGTCGAAGTCGTTCGGGACGATTTCCGAAACGAGGTAAAGCGGTTCGAATGCCCTTGCTTGCTCCGCGTAATCGAACGCGTCCTTCGTTTGGCCGTTCTCAACAAGTTGGCGAATGAGTGATTGATATGCCTCTCCGAACCGGGAAAAGTAGGAGCTCCACATATTTTCAGCCTGGCCGCGCTTGCGGTGCTCGAGCATGTAGAGCTGCTCCGCGTGGAGTTCCTTGAGCGCCGCGCGTAAGTCGGCTTCTGCCGCCTCACGCCGTCCGGCCCGCCGTTGTGCGTCCGCTCGCTGCGCGAGCAGTGAGGCGCGATAGGTCCGGGACTCCGGGATCGTCAGAGCCAGCGCATCCGTGAATGAAGCAATGGCTCCTGTGGGGTTGATGCGGATGAAGGCCTGGGCCTGTACTTCTTTCATGCGCGCCAGCAGCGCTCGTTGCGTGTTCTTGTCCGTAGCCGATGTTCTGAGTCGGATGCCTTCAGCGAGGTCGGACGCCGCTTGACTATTGTCTCCAAGCCGAAGCTCGATTTCTGCACGTGCCCTGCGCACAATTGAGAGATTCGTCTGGAGTGCCGCGATGAAATCTGTCTGCTCCGGCGGCGTAATGAAAAGCTGATGCTGAATGATGCGAAGAGCTGTGTTTTCGTACAGAAGTGCGACTGGTGCGTGATCGAGCGCCACTGCCGTCAACGCAAGCTCGCCGAAAAGAGTATGTCGAGCGCGCGTCTCAACAAGATGATCCGATTCACGCAGTGCTCTCATCGCCGCCCGCCACGCGACGTCGCTCTGACCGGCGCTTCGTAGCGTTCCAATTGTTCGCATGCGGCTGTCGGCGACGCCCTCAGGATCGGAGCCCTTTTCGTACTCAGTCAGTGAGTCTTCCGATTTGCTTAGCGATTCCACATAGCGGCCCATCGCGCGAAGGAAGTTTGCGTCGGTCGCGTGAACTCGCGCAAGGAGCCGATTGAAACCTCGGCGACGTGCTTCTTGTTCAATCGGGATCAGCAGAGCGGAGGAATTGGCCAGCGCGTCAGGTTTTCCGGAGAAGGCTACGATTGTGGCGTAGCCGAGGCGTGCCGATAAGCTCAGCGGGCTATTGCGTCGTTCCAGCAATTGTGCAGCGTTTTCGTATGCAGCGGCCCTCGTCGCGCTCAACTCGCGGTCCGCGCGGCGAGCGTTTGCGAACGCCAGATGAGCAGTTTGCAGAGCATCGGGGGAGCGTTCAAGAGCCACGACCACATCGACAACGTAGCGGTCGGTTGTCAGACGCGCCAATTCCGACGCCAGGGTCTTCGCTTCGTCAATATGTTCCGGCCGTAGAAGTTCCTCTTCAAGATAGCGTTCAGCGGACGAAGGGAATGGACTGATGAGGCGCGCGATTGCCGGCCGATCATGCTTGCGAAGAGCGGTGCGGAGTTGCGTGCGGTTTTCGTCCCATTGTGTGGTTGGATCAATGCGATGAAGCAACAGGTCACGGCATTCACGCGCCTCGGCGATTCTCGTTGAGCCGGCGGCTTTCAGGAACTCATTCCATGAAGTGATCGCCTCTGTCGTCAGGCCGATGTTTTCTTCGATACGTGCGAGATTGAATAGTGCTTCAGCGGATCGCGGCGTTGCAGCGACCGCGTGCTGCGCGGCATCCAGTGCGTCTAGGAGATCTGATTGACGATCCTCTTGCTGTGCGCGCAGCACGTATCCGGCCGCGAGATCGTTCAACGCTGCCGGATCTGCGCGGGCGAAGCGTTCCAGCGCTGCGACGGCGGAGTCAATGCAGGCCGGTTGCGATCGCAGCATTCGGGCTGCCTCGGCACGGCTGGGGATGACGTCGTCGCATTCCGGCGGAATCGCGCTCGGTTGCCACGACGACGCTGCAGGCTTCAGATCGTCAGGATGAAGCCACACCGCCGTATTTTCCGTGTCTTCATGATGACGGCAGCCATTTGCGAAGCCGCACAGGGTGAGAGCGATGACAAGGATTCGTTTCAAGGCTCTCATAAGATACGCGGTTCGCGGAGACAAGAGCGAGCAATGACGAACGATGACCGCTTCCAGGCTCTTTACCGGAAGTACTACAAGCGGATGGTCCGCTTTTATGTTCTGACCTTCCGCGTGTCCGAGGAAGACGCTGAGGAGTTGACGCAGGACGCGTTTTTCCGGTTTCTGGAAGCGATGGACGAATATCGTGGCGACGCGGAGTGGGCGTATCTCGAGACGATTGCCCGCAACGTCGCGTACAACAGGATCCGATCGCAGAAGACGGCCAAGCGTGGCGCCGAAACGGTCGACATTCACGACCGAAACGCCATCCCTGAACCAGCGGCACCCTCGGGGCCGGATTACGCGCAACGCGAGGAGGCGGCGCTGCGCAGCAAGCAGCTTCGTGACGCGATTGCGGCGCTTCCCACGGGCAGCCGCGAATGCATTCAGTTGTGGCTCAACGAATTCACATATGACGAGATCGCGAAGTTCCTGAGGATCAGTGTGGACGCGGTCAAGTCGAGACTGCGCGATGCGAAAAAGATTCTTCGCGCGCGTCTGGGAGACGCCACCGCGCTCCCGGAGGATGAAGAATGACTACGAAATCAGAGTTGTCTGCCGCGAATCGAGAGTTGCTTGCCGAAAATCATCTGACGCCTCCCACTGCCGAGGAAGCGCTGGCGTATGCGCGCGGTGAAGTGACGGGGGATGAGGAAGCGCGCATCCGCGAGCAGCTCATCGCGTATCCGGATCTCGTGCGAACGCTGACGGCGCCGTTCCCCGAGCCGGCAGAACCGGATCATCCGGATTACCTGTCGGACCATGAATTCGCGCGGCATTGGCGCGCGCTGCAGAAGCGTCGTCATAGGTCGGACGGCGGTCTGCAGTTCTGGCGCGCGTTTGGTGCGATCGCCGCGGCGCTGGCTGTCGTGTTCGGGGCGTTGCTATGGAATGCGCGGACGGAGCTGAAGAAGCCGCAGGCGGTGTGGGAGCAAATTGATCTTCGATCCGACGTGCAGCGCGGCGCTGGAGGGACACCGAACACGTTGACGTCGAGCGGAGAGTCGTACCTGCTTGTGCCCGCCGACTTGGGGACTGAATTCGTAGCGGACAAACTTCGCGCCGAGATCGCTGCTGTGAATCCACCGCAGACCGTGTGGAGCAGTAAGCCGGTGCCTCGCACTCCGGACGGCTCGTTCGTCATCCTCGTCCCGCGCGATGCCCTCAACCCCGGCACGTACAGGCTCGTCGTCTACGGCATTACCGGCGAGCGCCAGGAGCCATTGAACTCGTACACGCTACGCGTTCCGCAGCGGTAAGACGGCTGGACACGCCCTTTGCAGCGCGTCACATCAGGAGGCGCTGATGCCGGAGAAAGAAACGCTGCGCAGAGCCAAAGAGGACAAGCGCGAAGGGAAGGCGCCGTCGACGCAGGCGGGCGAGTTCGTGCGCGAAGAGATCGACCACATTCGCGAGGGGAAGCACGGCGCGCGGTCGACGAAGCAGGCCATTGCCATCGGGCTCTCGAAGGCGCGCCGTGCGGGCGTGGATCTGAAGCCGCCGGCGAAAGGAAAGGCCAGCGCGAAGACGCGGCATAGTGCGGCGCTGGCGCTGAAGGAAGGGAAAGAGAAGCGCAAGCCGTCCGCGAAGCGATCGCGCGCGGCAGAGAACGCGCTGAAGCATGAAGGACGTTCGGCGGCATCGAAGAAAGCTCTGTCGCGCCAAGCGCGGACGGCGGCGAAGAAGCGCACCGCGTCATCGCGATCCGCCGCTGCAAAAAAAGCGGCGCGGACGCGGGCCCGCGAGAAAAAGTAACTCTTCTGCCCTCGGCGTGTTGGCATGGCCTTTACGTAGCGCGATGGAGCGCTGGCGTCTCGCCGCCGAACCGCCAGACCCTCAACACTCGCTGGTAAAAAGCCGGCGCAAGCCTCCCATTCGGCAGCGAGGACGCAGCCGAGCCAGCCGGCGGGACGCCAGCGTTCCGACCGTGAGTCGCGCGCAAACGCTTGAGCTAGAGGCCATTGCAGCGAATTGGCCCGTTCACTGCACGCCGTCGGCGCGGAGGATTCATGACCCTTCCGCCTTGCTACACGCCGCCCGACGATGACGATCAACCGGACGATCCATCGCGGCGCTCCTTTGTCCTTGGATCGGCCGCTGCCGCGGCTGCGCTCGTCGTCAGTCCGATGATGGGTGCTGCTCCCGAGGGAGCGGAGAAGCCGAAAGCCGATCCGAATGCGATTCCGGTCGCACTCACGGTCAACGGAACGCGTCATGAACTGCGGCTCGATCCGCGAACCACGCTGCTCGATGCCTTGCGCGAGCATCTTGATCTGACCGGCACGAAGAAAGGTTGCGATCAGGGCGCATGCGGCGCGTGTACGGTCTTGATCGATGGCCGCCGCTACAACTCCTGCCTCACGCTCGCGGTGATGCACTCCGGCCAGAAGATCACCACGATCGAAGGGCTGGCCGCGAACGGCCGGCTGCATCCGGTGCAGGCCGCGTTCATCCGCAACGACGGGTTTCAATGCGGCTACTGCACGCCCGGCCAGATCTGCTCGGCCGTCGCGCTGCTGAAGGAAGGGCACGCCGGCAGCGACGACGAAATCCGCGAATGGATGAGCGGCAACATCTGCCGCTGCGGCGCCTACGGCGGCATCGTCGAAGCGGTGAAAGAAGCGGCGAAGAACGGAGGCGCGAATGCACCCGTTTGAATACTCACGCGCCGCCGACATCTCACCCGCGCTGACCTCGGGCGCCAAACAGCAGACGAAGTTCGTGGCCGGCGGGACGAACCTGATCGACCTGATGAAGTGCGA
>DASYJY010000034.1:0-21911 GCA_035995985.1 Thermoanaerobaculia bacterium
GCCCGCACCACCGCCCTGCAGAACGTCGAGCTTCCTCTGATCTACGCCAAGATCCCGCGCGCCGAGCGCCGGGAGATGGCCGAAGAGGCGCTCGCCAACGTCGGCCTCAAGGACCGGATGGATCACCAGCCGAACGAGCTCTCCGGCGGCCAGCGCCAGCGCGTCGCCATCGCCCGCGCGCTGGTCAACAAGCCGTCGCTGCTGCTCGCCGACGAACCGACCGGCAACCTCGACTCGCAGACCGGCCGCGAAATCCTCGACCTCTTCCGCGAGCTCTCCTCGCGCGGCAACTCCATCATCATGGTCACGCACGAAGACGACGTCGCCCAGGAAGCGCAGCGCGTCATTCACATCCGCGACGGAAAAATCGTGGTTTAGACTGAACCGCGGATGTTCTTCGAAAACGTCAAGATCGCTCTCCGCGCCATCGGCGCCAACAAGATGCGGTCGATCCTCACCGTCCTCGGCGTGATGATCGGCGTGGCCGCCGTCATCGCAGTCGTCTCGCTCGTGCAGGGGATGCAGTATCAGATCTCATCGCAGCTCGAGAACATCGGCGCCACGTTCGTTCGCGTCATCCCCGACTTCTCCTCTTCGCGCGGAAATCCGTTCCTGCCTGTGCCGGTGCTCAACTTCGACGATGCGCTGGCCATCCGCCGCGGCGCCACAGCGGTGCGCGATTTCACGCCGATCTTCCAGGCAAACGTCGCGCTGAAAAATGGCGACACGCGTCACGACGCCACGCTCTACGGCGTCAATCAAAGCTATCCCGACGTCGCCAAGCAGTTCGTCGATCATGGCCGTTTCTTCGGCACGCTCGACGAGGAAGCCAAGAAGCGCGTGGCCGTCCTCGGCTCGGAAGCAGCGCGGCAGCTCGGTCTGACCGATGCCGTCGGCAAAGACATTCGCCTCGACGACAACAACTTCACCGTCATCGGCGTTATGGAAAAACGCGGCTCCTCGATCGGCGGCGATCCCGACGACGTCGTCTACATCCCGTTCGCCACCGCGCAGATGCTCTACGGCCCCGACCGCATGCAGCACCTGCCGATCGCGCTGCAGGTGCGTACTCGCGAGGACATCGATCTCGCCAAAGAACAGGTGAGCGACATTCTGCGCGTCCGCCATCACCTGAAAAAAGGTCAGCCGGACGATTTCCAGATCACCTCACAAGAAGAGCTGATGAAGACGATTTCGACGGTGCTGAACACGACCACCGGCATCATGGGCGCCGTGGTCGGAATCGCACTCCTGGTCGGCGGCATCGGCATCATGAACATCATGCTGGTGTCGGTCACCGAACGAACCCGCGAGATCGGTATTCGCAAAGCGATCGGCGCGCGCCGTTACGACGTGCTGATCCAGTTTCTGATCGAAGCGGTCACACTCTCCGGATTCGGCGGCGCCATCGGCATCGCCCTCGGCTACCTCGGCGCGGCCGCGGTGCGCCTGCTCCTGAAACGTTGGCTAGAACTCCCGCCCGTGCACACGCCGATGTGGGCCATCGTCCTGGCGTTCAGCTTCTGCGCCATCCTCGGCATCATCTTCGGCATCTACCCCGCCGCGAAAGCGTCGAAGCTCGATCCGATCGAAGCGCTCCGCTACGAATGAAGGATCTCGCCATCTCTCTTGATGATCGTCCCGGCGCACTCGCCGAAATGGGCGACGCCCTCGGCCGCGCCGGCGTGAGCATCGAAGGCGGCGGCGCGTGGGTCGTCCATGCCGCCGACGACGCTCGCGGCGTCGCGCACTTTCTGTTTGAGGACGGCGACGCCGCGCGCAACGCGCTCGAAGCGACAGGCATCCGAGTACTCGCCGTGAACGACGTTCTCGTCCAGCGACTCAATCAATCCGAGCCGGGTCAGCTCGGCAAGTTGACCCGCCGTATGGCCGATGCGGGCGTCAATATCGAGGTCCTTTACAGCGATCACGATCATCAGTTGATCCTGGTCGTGGACGATTTCGAGAAGGGACGCGCAGTCTCCGATGCGTGGAGTCAGCGTTAGGCGGTAGACGGAAGGACACCTCTCAACTCCACCTATTGCAGAGTTTCGTTCGGTTCTCCCTTCCCTCCCGCACAATTTCCGGCACGAACCTTGAGAAGGGATTACGTGTGATGGAAAAGCGGCTTTGCGATATCTGCGGTCATTCTCGCGCGGCGCATGTCGACGGCGTTCACTGCGCGCTGTGCCGTTGCAGCTCGGAGCGGCCGGCCATGGTGCAGGAGTCGCTGGCGTTCCGGAGCGCGCTTCCGATCCGGACCGCGCGCATCGGCCGAAAAAGGTAAACGCTCTCGAAGGATTACTTCGGCGAAAACCGTCGTTGCGACTCCCATGAGCGAAAAGGTCACGAAAGCTTCGAAGACCGTCTCCGTGTCCGAACGCAACCTGCAAAGCGCCGCGCTCCGTCTGCTGCCGAAGCACAACAAGCTCGTCTCCACCGAGGTCGATTACCTTCGACGCGTCCTCGGCGACCGGGCCACTCAGCAGCAGATCGACGAGAAAGTCGTGCAGGTTCGCAAGCTCCCCTGGTCGGAAATCGTCCACGATTGAACGAACCGCAACTCCCTCCCGAAGAGACGCCGCGCGCTGAGACCGCGTGCGATTCGCCGTCGCCCGAAGAAACGCCCCGCCCCGAAATCCGCGCCGCGTTCGAACCGACCTGCTGCGGCTCCGGCTGCGACGACTGCCCTTTCTGACGCTCTCACGGAGGGGCGAAGAGAAGTGATGAGGAGTACGGCGGCGACGATGGCCACATGAAAGAATTGGCGATCGCGCCGAGGACGGTGTGCGTGGTCACGTTTTTTCTCCGCGCCTCCGTGTCTCCGCGTGAACTAACTCGTCAGCAGCCGCAGATACCGGCGAATTCGATCGGCGTTCTTCCCAGCATCGCCGCGCCCGACGCGGGAGACGGAGTGAACGTCAATGCGGCTGTGCGAGCCGGCCGGACGGATCCGCACGACCACGTCGTCATGGAAACCGAACCACGCGGTCGTCGCCGTCGCTTCGATGATGCCGTCGGCGGGACGAAGCGAAACGATCTCCCACTCCATTTTCTTCGCGGCTTCGACTGCTTTCGTGAACGCGGCATCCGGCGCGAGCGGCAGTTCGAGCGTGGCCAGGTCGGGATACGCAGTCCGCTGAGCACGCGCGGTGGCATCGTCAACTCGGTCGGCGACTTTGTTCGGAAAGCCGGCGCGGAGAGGAAGCACAGCCGAAAAGCGCGGCGGATCGGCAAGGTCTGTACTGATGTCGTGGATGCTCGGCTTGCCGCGCGCCGCCGCGATCTGTACCAGCGGAATCAGGACGATCACAGCACCGACGATCGTCGCCATCGCCGCAGTGCCGTTGGGACGCGTCCGCAGCCATGCGATGCCCGAGATCAGCAGCGCGAGCAATCCAATCAGAAGTGCGCCGGCGAAAAGCAGCAGGCCAGTCTTGAAGTCCCACCAACCCGCGCGGGTGCCGGGACCAGAAAGCAGAAGTGCAGCCGCGGCGAGGGCGGCGAGGATTGCGCCGGTGATCGTCATTCGCGAAGTTTACGCGCTCCGCGGATCAGCGCGCCCTGACGATCGGATTTATCCTAGGATGAAATCCGTCATCCACGGAGGAAGAATGACCACACGAGAAATGCTGCACGTAATCGTCGACAAGCTCCCGGAAACGGAGCTGATGACGGCTGCGCGCATTCTGATCGCGCTGGATCGTCCGTCCGATGCACTTCACCTCAGGCTTGCCAGCGCGCCTTTAGACGACGAGCCCGATGATGACGACTTCGACGGAGGACTGACCGAGGCGCGCTCCGGCGAAACCATTTCGTACGAGGAACTACTTCGGCGTCTCGGAATCACCGAATGACTTTGTCGCTGCGGTGGTCCGATGGCGCGGAAAAGGACCTCCGACGCCTCGATAAGATAAGTCAACAACGGGTCGTGCGCGTCGTTCTTCGTTTCATTGAAACGGGGGAAGGCGAAGTGAAACGCCTTCAAGGTCCTCTCGGAGAGGAGTTTCGGCTCCGCGCTGGAAATCTGCGGATCCGATTTCACATCAATACCGAAGGGACCGTAGTCATTCTTCGCGTTCTGCCGCGCGACAAAGCCTACCGCTGATCAGCGATGTTCGATCTCGCGGTCGGGACGAAGCGGTCGCCCGTGGCGGCTACCGCAGGCGCTCTTCCAACATCGCCAGGCGCTCGCGATAACGCGCGCCGGCGGCGGCGGGGCTGAATTGGGAGCGGATCGTGTCGCGTGCGCGGGTGCTGATTTCGCTCCGGAAATTCGCGTCGTCGACGATGCGGCGCATGAGGCGGGCGGCGTCGTCGATGTCCGGGGCGGCCCATTGCTGGCCGCCGCGATATGGGCCGTAGTTGCGGTCGAGCGTTGCCAACTCGTATGCGACCGGGCAGGAGTTCGCGGTCGTCATGAAGTCCATGTTGCCGGACCAGCCGGTAGCGACGACGGGTTTGCCGAGGTACATCGCTTCCGCGAGGATCAATCCGAAGCCCTCCGAACGATGCAGCGAGACGACGGCGTCGCACGCGGCCAGCAGTCCGTTGACGCGCGGGCGCGGCAGCATGCGATCGGTGAGGTAGACGTTCGGAATTCCGCGAAGCCGTCCGGCCAGCTCCGCGTATTCGCGGCGATGCCGGGCGGCATGTCCGGCTTTGATCAGCAGCGCGGCATTGGAATCGCCAGGGAAGGCGCGACGAAACGCGTCGACGGCGCCGAGCGGATTCTTGCGCTCCATCACGCTGGCGAAATCGAACATGCAAAGAAACGTGAAGCGGCCCGGCGGTACGCCGAACTCCGCGGGAGTACACGCGTCGATCTCCGTCACCTCGATGCCGTGCGGCATGTGGATGACCGGAATCGAAACCTTGCTGCTGACGGCACTCCGAATGAACTCGCTCGGCGCCCAGATTTCGTCGAGCGGCGCAGCCGACTGCGCGAGCGCGTCCGGCAACTCCGGCAGCTCCCAGTGCCAGCAGCCGATGTTGTACGAGCTCGCGCCGAAGACGTGCGGAAGCCGTTCGTGCACCTCCGGGAGTTGATCCGCATTCACGTGAAAGACGCTCGTGCGGTACATCGCCTGCTGCGTTTCATCGCCGGCGTCGATGATGTGGTTCGCGATTCCGGCGGCCTCGCAAGAATTTTGGCAAAGGCGCGCCGACTCGCCGACGCCGGTGTCGTGGCTGATGTTTCCGACGATGTTCAGACCCGGCGGCAGGAGCACGTGCGGGCGTGGCGGCGGCGGAAACGAATCGCGCCGTCCGAGGAGAAACTCGCGCGCCGCCTTGCGCATCGGCTGCGGAAAGAGGAGAACGAGTGGCCGGAGCGGCGACAACGTCTGGTACGCCTTCGCCGCGATCCGCGACATGCGCGGACCTCGGCGAACGCGTCGAACGGGCGGATGCGCGCGAAAAAGCTCCGGATGCTGAAACGGATCCGCGCCGGCCGCGCGCTGCAACGATGGTGAATTGCGATACGCGATCCGCGCGGCGTCGGAGATCGCCGTGCCGTCGGCGAAGAAGCCGAACGGATAGCGCGCGTTGCGGAACGTCTCGTATCCCGCGGCGCGGATGGCGGCGTCGTAGTCCGCGATCAGCGCTGCCGCGTCGCCGACCTCCGCCACGCGCAACGCGAAATCGTGTTTCGACGCCATCGACGGATCGGCGGGATCGAATCCGCTGAAGTGAAAAAAGCGCAGCGGCTGCCCGTTCACCGTTGCGTTGACGCCCTCGCCGCGCACGGTGCGCTGGCCGAGATTCCAGTAGGCCACGTTGTAGCCATCGTGGCGGAGGATCGTGACGCCGTCGAAAAAGCCCGGGGTCAGATCGATCCATTTCTGATCGACGAAGATGCCGTTCGCCACATCGGAAACGCACTGAAACTCCAGCTTCTCCTGCCACCAGTCGAGAAAACGGTGCGTGTCATTTCCCTTGGAGACCGCGAGGAAGCCGAGGTTGTAGGTGCCGGCCTGGAGAATCGTGCGCTCGCTGGGATGGCCATCGCCTCCGATCGGTCCCGTTAGATGCGGCGTCAGGATCAGGAACGTCTCCGGCCCCGCCTCATCGACCTCGGGCAGCGGACTGTAAAGACGAATATCGGGATCGAGATAGATGACGCGTTCGTAGCCGCGCGCGAAAAGATGCTCGAACATCCACGGCTTCACGGCCGTGTTGAGCTCCAGGATCGAGTAGCGGAAACAAAACTGCCGCCGGTTTGGAAGCGGCAATACCTCGAGCGAAACGGTATGGAACAACTCTTCGTCGATTGCATTGCTGCGATCGCCGACAAGCAGGACGACGCGATCCCACTCCGGCTGATGCTGCCGCATCGATTCCATGAGCACACGCGCGTAGTGCCGGTAGTTGGGCGAGATGATGGAGAAGACCGCGGTCCGCAAGCGCCAGCGTTCTATCACGGCAATCGTCTACAGTTCACGTGGTCAGATGCCTCCATCCGTCCAGAACCGCGTCAAAGAGCTCCGCACCGCGCTCGGGTGGACGCAGCAGCAGCTCGCGGATGCGGTGGGTGTGTCGCGGCAGAGCATCAATTCGATCGAGCGGCAGCGATACGAGCCGAGCCTCGCACTTGCGCTGACCTTCGCGCGCGTCTTCGGCTACACGACAGACGAAATCTTCACGCTGGAGAACAAGAAATGAAGCTGCCCATCATCGGCACCGTCGACGAACGCTTCCTCACCCACCGCCTTCGCTCGACGAGCATCGGCGGACTGGCTGGCGTCCTCCTGGCCGGCGTGCTTTTCTTCTTCAACATCGCGCACCACGTCATCCGCTGGGATCTCTTCGCGATCGTCGCGACGGCCGCGGGGGTGAAAATGTCCGTGATGATTTGGTATCGCATCAACGATTGACAGGAGACGACCATGCTCATCGGCATCCCGATCTACGAAAAAGTGGACCTGCTCGACGTCGCCGCGCCCGCCGAGATTTTCGACTCGATGCGGACGAATGCGCCGCAACTCAACGTGGAGGTTTGTCTGATCGCCGAGAACGACCGGCCCGTGGTGACGAAAGCCGGAGTGACGATCAAGCCCGACAAGTGCTTTCACGAAGTTCCGCACGTCGACGTTTTGTGGGTGCCGGGCGGCGATCCGTCGGCGTTAAAGAAAATCATGCACGATCCGAAGCGGACCTATCTCGATTTCCTGATCACGCGTGCCGCGAACGCTCAATACGTAACCTCGGTCTGCGAAGGCGCGCTGTTGCTCGCGCAGGCCGGACTGCTCGACGGCTACCTCGCCACGACTCACTGGGCGTTCATCCCCTGCCTCAAACAGTTCAAAGCGATCAGTGTGGCCGAGGGGTATCCGCGCTTCGTGGTCGACCGCAATCGCGTCACCGGCGGCGGGATTTCCTCGGGACTCGACGAGGCGCTGAAGATGGTCGAACTGCTCGCCGGTTACGCCGTCGCGCAGAAGGTGCAGCAGTTCACGCAGTACTACCCTGCCCCGCCCGTGGCCAGCGTGATTCCGCCGGCAAGTGGTTGTCCGCTGGATGAGTAAATTCGAGGGTAGGGAAACGAAGCGAGTCAGACACTCCTAGGTATCAACGGGAATCAGATCGCTGTACGTGTCGGCAGTCTTCGTCATCGCGGGATGCCGGCAAGACGCGGTGCGACTTTGCTTCTGGTCTGGCCGGCCATCCTCGCGCTGACGCCGAAGTGTCCGCTCTGTTTCTTCATGATCCTCGGCGCGAGCGGCGCCGTCGGCGCGGCGGCGGCCGCGTGGATGCCGGCGGCGATGATCGTCTCGCTGGCGGTTTCCGTCATCGCGGTCTTCCTCCGCTCGCGCATGGAGCGCCGTTACGGGCCGGCGGTCGTCGCGCTGATCGCCGCAGTAACGATCGTTACTGGCAAGTTCGTCATTCAATCGAGCGCCGCCGTCTACGCGGGCGCCGCGGCGCTGTTCATCGCCGCCATTTTTCATTTCGCACTGGAGAGGATTCGATGGCACAAACCGCTGGTGTGGTGACGACTCGGTACGACCGTGTGGTCGAGATCCTCGACCGCGCCGCGGCAGGAAGCGACGCCGATTACGGCGGCGCCGGCCGCTTCTGGTTTCCGCTCGAAACGCTGCTGGAGGCGCGCGTGCACGGGATCGCGATGATTGCGCGCGCCGAGCCGGCTGAGGAGGCGTGCAGTTGTTGCGCGCCGGTGCAGAACGATGGTCCGCCGTTTCCGAATCGCGGCAAGAAGTCCGGCCTGGTGCGCGGACTCCGAGGAGAGGCGCCTTTCGACGGGACGCAGTTCCCGCGTCTGCCGTGGGGCGGCAGCAGCGTGTCGCGCGACGACATCGAATTCATCTCCGACTGGATCGATGACGGCTTGCCCGATCCGCAGCACGAGATCTCCCTCGCGGCCGGCGCGCTGACCAGAGCGACGGCGGTTGAATCGATTCCTGCCGGCAACGTCGAGAGCGACACGCGCATGTGGCCGGTCTTCGAAGGCTCGCCGAACGAATATCGCTATCGCTACGGCGAAGTGAAGCAGCGGATGAATCTCGACTGTCTGCTGCCCAATCAGGTCGCGCTGCTTCGTCAGGCCTTTCGCGAGACGTACCGGCTGAATAAGTGGCCCGAGGACGTCCGCAGTTACAACAACATGGCACTCATCCATCAGAACCATTGTCAGCACGGGTGGGAGCGGTTCCTTCCGTGGCATCGCATCTATCTTTACGAGTTCGAGCAGGTGCTGCAGGACGTCTACCCCGGCGTGACCATGCCGTACTGGGACTGGACGATGCCACAGTACCTTCCGGACTGTCCCGAAAAAGGCTCGATCATCCCCGAGTACTTCAAAGCCTTCCTGACCGAGGCGTCGATCGACTTTTTGAGGGAGGCCACGCCGCCGCTCGATCCCCCGGAGGCCGCGAAGATCTCCGACGCGATGCTCGGCAAGCTGTACACGTCGCAAACGTCCTTCTTCGCCGACGTGAAGGCCGCGATCGGCGTTGAATTCACCAAAGGTCCGCATCGCGACCGCTTCATCGATGCGCTGCTCGCCTCGAATTCGCTCTGGTATCCGCTGCGCTATCCGGCCGAGTACATCAAGGGGAGCACCATCAACCAGCCGCCGTTCCAGTATCACTATCCGACCGCCGAAGACATGGAGCAGATCATGTCGCTGCGGACGTTCCGCGATTTCGGCGGCGGAAGTCTCTACAACGATTCCTTCGGCTATCTCGACCAGAACCCGCACAACACGATGCACATCTGGACGGGCGGACTGAATCCGACGCCCGCGCCGGATCCGGAGTTTGAGCCGAGCAAGCCGGGACGCAATCGCAACCGCGGCACGAAGGTGGCCGGCCGCGTTTTCCATTCGCGCGAGGACATGTATTCGCAACCGGACAACGGCGACATGCTGAGCAATCTCACCGCGTCGTACGACCCGGTCTTCTGGCCGATCCACGCGAATATCGACCGGCTCTGGTCGGAGTGGCAGCAGATCAATCCGCATTCGCTGCCCGCCGATCTCGATGCCGTGCTCACGCCGTGGAGCTACACGATCAACGACACCCTGGACATGTCGCGCTTCGGCTACGAGTACGTGAAGTGCGCGTTCACGATCCCGGTCGGGCTGTCAGCGCCGGTCGGCCGTTTCGTTTCGAAGCCGATCGACATTCCGAAGCCGGCGCGGAAGTCGTTCCGCCAGGTCGAAGTGCGGCTGCATCGCGTGCCGCAACTTCCGCGATCGTGTTTCATCCGCGTCTTTCTCAATCTGCCGGACGCGAATGCCTCCACGCCCATCGACCACGATCGCTACGCCGGTTACCTCGGCATTTTCGGCCACGGCGCGTGCATCGGCGGACCGGGTCACTGCGAGCTGCCGCCGTCGCGTGCTCGCGAGTACGACCTTCGTCCGCGCAGCCACAACACGCCGCGCAACCACCGCGTGAATGTGACGAAGACCGCGAAACGGCTGCTGGACGGCGGCGCCGAATCGCTGCAGATCACGCTCGTCGTCATCGGCGCCGACTACTGCGAAGACAACGAGCTTCTGCGCGTCGACGGCGTCTCGCTCGAGTTTCTCGACTGAAGAAAGGCGGAATGACGATGCCTCCTATCTATCGCATCCATCCCGGCATCGGAGTGGCGCGTCTGGGCAACAGCCCCGACTCGTTCTACATCGGACCGCAGCAGCGCGCCGAGCTGCCGGCCGAGTGCGACGCGCTCGGCAATCCGATCTATTCGCCCGACGGCATGACGGTGCAGCGCGTGGCGTCGTTCAAGGACGCCGAGGGACGCATTCGCCGGCAGGCGGCGCGCTTCGAAGTGTGGGTGTACGACGACGAATCGCCGGGCGGACGTCCGCTCAAGCGCGGCGAGCGCATCGAAGGCGGCGGCAACGCCGGCGCGCTCGTCGACATCCAGTGGCGCGTCTGGCTCGCGAACAAGAAGGCATCCTGGTATCAGTTCAAGCAGCTGTCGGGTGAGCACGGCTACGGCGACGATCATCCGCTTCGCAACGCGGCCATCACCGATTCGAAGGCGCGGCAGCGGCTGATCATCGATCCCGGTCCGCGCACGGTCGACGGCACGACGCAGCGGCGCGCGAGCTTCGATCGCGACGGCGGCGAGAACTACTCGCCGACCTTTCCGCCGCCGCTGGTGCCGTGCTCGATCGACACGCTCGGCGATCTGCTGACCGACAACGAAGGGCGCCTGCTCGTACTCGGCGGCCACGGAAACTCCGGCTCGTATCTCTCCGACGAATTCGGCCAGCCGCGCATCGACAACTACGCGAACAACGACGGCTGGTTCGATGACACGTCGGACGGCCCGGTGATGGCGCGGCTGGTGATGTACTCGGAGCTCGTCAGCGCGGTGCGGTTCATCGACGTCGAAGCGCCGTCGTGGGTCATCTGCGCGTATCCGAGATTTGTACCCGAGGTGCTCGACATCGTCACGATGGAAGACGTCGTCGACGACATGGCTGTCACGCAGTTTGCGGAGCGCACCGACATCTATGGCAAAGACGGCACGTTCGACAATCCGCCGTACATCCCGCCGACCGATACGAACGCGCTCATTCACTGGCGCGCCGGACGTCTGCGCTGGAACCCGTCGTTCAAACCGTGGTTCTACCGCGACATCTGGACGATCCTCTTCCGCCCCGATCAGTTCACCTACCTCTGCAACATCCTCGGGCAGTCGAATTACCCGCACAACTACTCGACCCGCGGCACATTCGATCCGTACAAGCTGGGCGTTCCGCCGCAGATCTATTGGCCCGGCGTGCGGAAGTGCGAAGCGCGCTGCATGCAGCGGCATCACGACGGCGAGTTGTTCGTCGAGACGCTCGCGCCGATGTACATGGTGCTGCAGAAGCAGATCGAGAATGAGCTGAAAGAGAAAGGCGCGGCGCTTCCTTCGGCGGGCGTGCTCACGGACGACATGTCCGCGCAGCTTCAAAGCGCGTTGCAGGATTTCGCCGGCGCGATCGGTGAGCCGAAAAAAGACGAACCGTTCGACGACTACCTCGCGCGATGGCGGAAGGCGTCCGACGAACCGGACACCGTCGTCGAGCGGCAGAAACTGGAGCAGAGCGTCACCGAGATCATCGACGAGATCGGATCGGGACTCAGCGTCGAATTGAAATTCAACCTGCGCAGGCTCACCGAGGAGCATCTGCGGAAGCACCTCATCGGCAAGCTGCTCGATGACTGTCGCGCCACATGTATCGCGTCGAACACCGACGACCCGTATCGCGATTTGCGCCTGTTTCTCTTCAGCCTTCTGCGCAAGCCGGGCGAGGAGAACGATTTCTTTCTCGATGGGAAGCCGAGCAGCCGCGTTCACAACCTGCCGCTCATGCCGCTGCTTGCGGGCGACAACCCGATCTCGAACACGCTTCCGTCGAAGTTTCTCCGCCTGACCGAATTGCAGTACTACGTCCTGCGGCAGTGGGCCGGCGGGAACTTCTACAACGAAGCGTTGGAAGGATGGCCGGCGCCGAATCCCTGGTGGCCGTACACGGACGCGCCGCCAACCAGCGGCCGCGCGCTCGACGCCGGCGCTCTCTCGAACGTCCTCGGCGGCTCCTTCTGTCCGGGCGGCGAGATCGGATGGGTGATGCGCAATCCCGCAATCTGGCGACAGCCGTACCGCATCAAAGCCGATCCGAATTTTTACGTGTTCGGTCAGACGGCAGCACAAGCCAATCAGAACAAAGGCCGCATCCCGGAGATCGATTACTCGACGTACACGACGGATGCTCTCAGTCAGACCAGCAACTTCGACGTCGGCCTGCAACCGGGCGATCTGACGAAGTCGATGTCGGTGCCGTGGCAGAGCGACTTCAACGAGTGCAGCACGCAGCCGATCGACATCACCTACGACGAGTGGAACAAGATCAATCCTGACGCTCCCGTCGACTCGCTGATGACGCGCGAGCAGCGCGTCTGGGAGACGCTGTGGTGGCCCGCGCACCGGCCGATGCAGGCCTTCCAGCAGACGGCCGCGGGCAATTGGACGTTCCTCGATTGGACGCCGGGCGTGCCGCAGACAGCTGCCGGCGATTTGAAGATGGTCACCGAGTGGTGGCGGCTGCCGTTCATCATCCGCAACCCGCAGTACGACTTCACCACGACCAAGCCGACATCGTCGCCGCCGGCCACTCCCCCGCCGTATCTGGCAGTCGAGCGCACGAAACGCTGAAAGGACAATGAGATGAAACACGAGAATCCGTTCGTCGGCACATGGAGCTACCGCAGTCTCATGAACGATCCCGATCTCTCAATCGCGTTCAACGATCTGCAATTCGGAATGGGCACGCTGAAGATCACCGCCGACTCGTTCGACACCCTCGGCGGCACGATCGGCGGTCCGGGATGGTCGCTCAATCTGCACGGCTCGTTCGGCTACGGCTCGCCAATGCAGATTCGCTTTCAAGGGAAAGGCGTGATCGGTCCGGCGGAGTGGATCTACGACTACATCGGCTGGCTCGTGCCGGTCTGGCCGAACAGCAACGCGCAGCTGGAGCGTCCGTCGATCGTCGGCTCGATCGTCCGCACCGTGCCGCATCAAAGTGAGACAGGCACCGGTCCGATCCATCCGGCCGGCGTCGTCGCATCGTGGTACGCGGTGCGGGCGCATTGATTCGGTTTGACGCCGCCATCATCGGCGCCGGTCCGGCCGGCAGCGCGTGCGCGACCGCGCTGCGCACGCGGATGCCGTCGCTGTCGGTGGCGTTGATCGAGGCGTCGCATTTCGATACGCCGCGTGCCGGCGAAACGCTCTCCCCCGCCGCCCGCCCGCTCCTCGAGCACCTCGGCGTGCTCGACGCGTTTCGCGCCGGCGGACATGCGGAAGTTCACGGTACGACGGCGTCGTGGGGCAACACGTCGCCGCACGACAACGACTACATCTTTCACGCGCGCGGACCGGGATGGCATCTCGATCGAGCGCGTTTCGACGCAATGCTCGCCGAGAACGCGGCCACGCGCGGCGCGACGCTGATGACGGGAGCCGCCGTCAGCAACGCGCGCCGCGACGATGACGGCTGGACCGTCGATCTTGCGGACGGGCGCACCATCGCGGCGCGATTCCTCGCCGACGCGAGCGGCAGTGGCGCCATCGCACGGCGGTTCTGCGGCGCGCGCAACGTCGTCGTCGATCACCTCGTCAGCTTCGGACGATTCTTCGACGACGACACGAGCACCGATCCGCGCACGATCGTCGAGGCGTTCGCCGACGGCTGGTGGTACACGGCCGCGCTTCCCGGCAAGCGCCGCTTCGTCGCGTGCATGACCGACAGCAACGTCGCGCGCCGGCTGCAGCTCCGCGACGAGGCATCGTGGACGCGGCTGCTGGAAACGATGCCGGTAACGGGCAGCATCGCGCGGCATGCAAGCGGTCCGATCGTCGCGCGCGCGTGCGGCTCGCAACGGCTCGAAACCGCCGCGGGCGCTGACTGGATCGCAGCCGGCGACGCCGCCTCGCGCTTCGATCCGCTGTCGTCGTCGGGAATCACGAAGGCGCTTCGCTCCGGCGTCTTCGCGTCGTACGCGATCGGTGATCAGCTCGCGAACGGCGACAACCGCGGATTACGAAGGTATGATCGCTTCATCCATTCCGAATTCCTTCACTATCTCCGCACACGAACCGAGATTTACCGCGACGAGCAACGCTGGCCCCAGAACGAGTTCTGGAGCGAACGCTGCTCGGCAGAAAACGTCCATTCGCCATCAACAATCGAAAACTGACAGGAGAATCATCATGCCCGACTGGTCCATCAAGATCGTTCAAAGCAGCTCCGGCGACGGCGCCGAATTCATCCCCGATCTCAAAGGCAAAACTGCGGGCGATCCGCTGGAGTGCATGGTCGATGATCTGGTGACGTGGAACAACACCACCGAGGAAGAGCATCAACCGTGGCCGGCGGACGATACGTACACGGCTCTTCCGAACGACCAGGTGCTGCCGCGCGGAGGTCCGAACTACCTCTCCGACATCATCCCCGCGGGCGGCTCCTCGCGCCCGAGCTACGACGTCGCGCAACCGACCGTCGTTCCACCAGGCGTCGTCCCGACCACGTGGACCGTCTACTACATCTGCGCGCTGCATCCCTACGTGGAGAGCGAACGCGGAACCATCATCGGAAACGCGTACTGAGGAGAGATGACAATGCGCACGAATCGAGTGATTCTGTTTCTTCTCGCCGTTCTCCTCATCGCCGCCGTCCCGGCCTCGGCGCAATGGATTCCGTGTCTCGGAGATCCCGCCACCGCCGGCGGCGCATGGACCGCGCCCGACCTGCCGACGATCCCGGAATTGGTCTCCACCGGCGGCAAGCTGCACGCGACCGTCGTCCTGACCGACGAGCAACAGCGGCTCACGTTCAAGACGCCGCCCAACGCCGCGCCGGCCGATAACAACGTCATCAAGTGCGCGCCGCAGTACGTGCGGGTCTTCAAAGGAATCGGCGCGATGCCGCCGATTCCGAAAACCACAGGCGACTATCCCGATCCGATGCCCGGCCCGACGCTTCGCGCTCGCCTCGGCGACATGATCGAGCTGACCTTTCTCAATCAGATCAACCCCGCCAACTTCGGCGATTCCATCGATCGCGGCGACGTCAACACCGGCTCCGGCTGCGACGAGAGCAGCAACGGCTATCCGAACAAAGCGGGCGGCGGGAAGGACACGTATCCCGACTGCTTCCACGGATCGAGCACGGCGAACATCCACTTCCACGGGACGCATACGAATCCGAATTCGACCGGCGACAACGTCTTCATCGAAATCCGCCCGTCGATGCGGACCGGCGGGAAACCGGTGGTGACCGCGGCCAGCGTGGCCACCCCGTTCAGCGACTTCTTCCAGCGCTGCGAACGGGAGCTCGGCGCCAATGTGCTCAGCCTCTGGCCGCACACGTGGAGCGATCTGCCTTCGGCCTACACTACGCGGCAGAAGGAGCTCCTGCAGAAGTACGACATGACGCCCAACATCAAGAAGCTGTGGCCGGTCGACGCGGCCCAGATCAAGCGAGGCGACTGGCCGCAGTACTACATGGGCGCCTACCCGTACTGCTACCAGATCCCGAAGTACACCGAAACCGTCTTTCCGCCGCCGGCCCCCGTCACCGAACATGGCGGCCACACCGGCGGTCCGCTCAGCCCTCCGCCGCAAAAGCCGCTGCAGATGGGGCAGTCTCCCGGACTGCACTGGTACCACGCGCACAAGCACGGCTCAACGGCGATCGACGTCGGCAACGGAATGACCGGCGCGTTCGTGATCGAAGGGCAGTATGACGACGACTTCGACAAGTTCTACGGCGCCGGCTGGACCCGCCGTCAGCCGGTCCTGGTCATCAATCAGATCGGCGTCACGCCGAACCTCGAGCGCGGCAGCGGCGGGACGAACAGGGTCGACAAAGGCCCCGACTTCTCCGTCAACGGCCGCCTCCGTCCCGTGATGAAGATGGCGCCGGGCGAAGTGAAGCTGTGGCGCATCGTCAATACGTCAGGCCGCGCCGGCACGCACATCATGGGCATGTACACGCAGGCCGGCCAGCCCGCCGTCGATGGATCGGGCAAGCCGCTCTTCACGTATTACCAGACCGCGCAGGACGGCGTGCAGTTCAGCCCGACGAATTTCGGCAGCCCAGGCTTCACGAACAATCAGTTCCTTCTCGCCGCCGGCAATCGCGCCGACCTTCTCATCCAGGCGCCCTTGACAGCGGGCGTCTACAACCTGATGGCGAAGAATGAAGTCGATCCGAGCGACCTGCCGGGCCAGAACCTGGTCACGCTCTTCACGGTCAACGTGACCGGAACGGCGGCCACCGGCACAGCGGCGCAGCTTAGCCCCGCGCCGACGTTCCCGCCGTTCCTCCACGACATCCAGAAGGCAGAGGTGAAGGGAACGAAGGAAGTCACGTTCTCGACGGGACCGACGTTCGGCGAGCACAGGATCAATCACAAGAAGTTCGACGGCGAAGTCGGCGAGCTGGTGCTCCTGAACACGGTGGAAGAGTGGAAGGTGGTCAACGAAACGTTCGGCCCCGCCATCTCGCATCCGTTCCACATTCACATCAATCCGTTCCAGGTGACGGAGGTCTTCGATCCGAACGCAGCGCTGAGCAGTACCGCCGGACCCGGCACGCTGACGGCGACCGGGACGACGGCGATCACCGGCAGTGGCACGAGCTTCGGCACTCTTCGCACGGGAACGGTGCTGAGCATCCCCGGCCAGGGCTTCTACACGGTGCTGAGCGTTCAAAGCGAGACGGCGTTAACGTTGACCGGAAACGGCCCGACCGTCACGGGCTCGGCCTATTCGATCAATGTGCCGCAGTACGTCTTCGTCAACTCGCCCGCGCCGCTACCGGGCCAGTGCTACCTCAATCCGCTTGATTCTTCGACCTGGAAACCGTGTTCGTCCGTCCCGGAGCCGCCAGCCGCGCAGCCGCCGTCGTCGACGAACAACATCTGGTGGGACGTCTTCCCCATCCCCTCCGGAATCACGGTGACGTGGGCTAACACGGCCACGCAAAAAATCCCCGGCTACTTCAAACTGCGCAGCCGCTTCGTCGACTACTCCGGCTACTACGTCATCCACTGCCACATCCTCGCCCACGAGGACCGCGGCATGATGACCGTCGTCGAAGTCGCCCCCGCCGCGTCGCCGTATTCGCACGACTAGGTTCTACATCTGCATTGAACGACAAGGCCGTTGCCGCGAGGCAACGGCCTTTTTTTTGTCTCGGCGCGCGGTTGACGGCGATCTACGTGCTCGGTTAATCTTCCATAAAATAGCACTGGGTCTAAAGAGGGTTTAATTTCCAAAACCTGGCCGTCCCAATCGTTCCAGGTGGGTTCTCCCAAAGAGGTACGCGTGGCTGATCGAGATTCTGCGGCTCTCATCGACGCTCTCGAATTGAGCCTGAAGGATCCCAGGTCCGGGAGCGCTCCCGCTGGATTTTCTGGGTACTGGCTGTGATCGTTTTGGGCGCCGCGGCGTCCTTCGTTCTCTTCGGCAGAACGACGACGGCGCATCCGGCGCAGGAAGCGAAGCAGCCGGCGACACTCGCGACTTCTTCCGTTGCTCCGCCGGTGCCGGACGGTTCCTTCCAGGCCGCCGGTTATGTCGTAGCCCGCCGCAAAGCGACGGTCGCGGCCGAGGTGGCGAGACGCCTCGTCGATGTTGAGGTCGAGGAAGGCGATCGCGTCGTCGCCGGTCAGGTGCTTGCGCGGCTCAACGACGCCGATGCGCATCAGCGGCGGAGCATCAGTCAGTCCGATCTGGCCGCCGAGGAGAAGGCTCTCGAAGAAGATCAGGCCGATAACAAGGCGGCGCGGCAGAACCTGGAGCGGATTGAGCGCCTCCACCGCGAGCATCTGGTCACCGACGACGCGTTCGAGACCGCGCGCCTCAACGTCGAACGGCTGCAGGCCAAGCAGGAGTACCAAAGCCTCAAAGTCGGTGGTGCGAGGAACACGTTGAAGCTCACCGAGTCGTACCTCGGCCAGCACACGATTCGGGCGCCGTTTGCCGGGTGGTGGTCCAGCGGTCGGCGCAGAAGGGCGAATACATCTCGCCGTCGTCGGCAGCGGGGGCGTTCACGCGCACCGGGCTGTGCACCATCGTCGATCCGTCCTCGATCGAACGCGAGGTCGACGTCAACGAGGTGTACATCCATCGGATCGCGATCGGGCGGCCGGTCAGCGCCACGCTGAACGCCTACCCGAACTGGCAGATCTCCGGCCGGGTCCTGGCGATCGTGCCGACGGCCGACCGCGATACCGCCACGGTCAAGGTCCGCATTCGCTTCGATCAGCTCGACGATCACGCGGGACATCGCGGTAGCCGGAGAATCTCCTCGGTGTCGACGCCGCGAGGCGATCGAAATCGAAGCGCAGCGAGCGTCCCACGAGAAAGGACTTGCCCGAGATCAGGTAGCGGGCGGCGGCCACCGCGGCCATCCCGGCGGCCACTTCCAGATACGCCGGAAAGGTCAGGTGCTCGAAGCCGAGCGACGGATCATCCAACGCTTCCTTGTAGGTCAGATACTCGTCCTTGACGCCGACGCTGTGCGCCCTATCGTCCTTACCGGCACGCCTATCTGTGAGAGGAGATCATGAAACGCATCGGCATCTATGATTCGAGCCTTCGCCTCGAAGAGACGTTGATCCCCTCGCCGAACACGGTGGAGCTGGTTCGCTCGATCGAGAGCGACTACTTCCTACGGTTTTCGAACGATGGGAAGAACGTCGCGGAGACGTTCCATCTGAATTCGAAAATGACCCCCGGAAGCCCGCTGCAGCTGCCGTGCAACGGGAACCGCTTGACGAAGCGCGCGAGTGGTTCTTCACCTCGTCCTACGACCTGGCGTTGAAGGAGACGGTGCCCTGGGAAGAACGTCGCGGAGACGCGGACAAAGTGTGCGCAACCACGACTCCTTCGGACCGGAGCTCGGCGGTCTGACCGCGCAGCTGGCCGGCGATGAACAGTTGTCGCGATTGCTGCACGGTCTGGACGTATTCATCGTGCGCCAGCGCCTGGTTTACCGCGTCGTTCCGCGGCGCGAGTACGTATGGCTCGAGCGCCATCTCGACGATGAGCTGGTCGCTAGATTACAGAGCCCTTCCTGCCGGAAAGCGAAGTGGGAAACCTCGACGATCAGGTCGTGATCGCGATCGTCGGCTCCTTCTGGCGATTCATGAAGTTCTACGGCGCCCGCGGATACCGGATGATCCTCATGGACGCCGGCCGCCTCGTCCACGAGATCGAGAGCCGCATACCCTGCAACCGCTACGAAGTCTTTTACGACGATCGCGTCGACAACGTGCTGCTCCTCGACGGGGTCGAACAATCCGTCCTCGTTCTCTTGACGCTGAAGGAGTCTGGCCATGTCTGAGCTGGCGCGTATCTCCCCTCCGAGTGCCGCCGAGGAGCTGCGCGTAGCGCTCGCAGATCTGACGCCCGATGAGCAGTCGGTGCTGGCCCGCATGGTGATGGCCGCCAAGTTCGATGAAAACGGCCGGGCGGAAATCGACGAGATCTCGATCGTCCGCGAGTTCATGCTGACCGACCCGAGCATGAACACGCCGAGCCAGCCCCAAGGCGGCATGCCGCCGATCATCAAGCCGTACGCCGGCCGCCCGAAGAAGAGCCCGCGCCGGCCGCGCCGGTGGCGATGTTCCAATGGGCGCCCGCGGTCGGACCGCTGGCACTCGAAGTCCGCGGACTCACCAAACGGTACGGAAAGCAGATCGCCGCGAACGACATCCACTTCTCGGTGGCTCGGGGCGAGATCTTCGGTTTACTCGGTCCCAACGGTGCCGGGAAGACCACGATCATCGAGTGTGTGACCGGCATCCAGGCCGCGGACTCCGGCACCGTCGTCCTCCTCGGCGCCGAAGGCGTGCCGCGCGCACGGCAAGTGCGGGGACAGGTCGGCATCCAGTTGCAGGACGCGCGATTCCTGGCTCGCCTGACGGTGCGCGAGACGCTCCAGATGATCTCGACCCTCTACCGCCACACGTTGCCGATCGAAGAGGTGCTCGATCAACTATTGCTCCGGAAGGAGCAGGATAAACAGTACAGGTCCCTGTCCGGCGGACAGAGACAGAGGGTGGCCGTGGCAGCGGCGCTGCTGCCGGACCCTGATCTACTCTTCCTCGACGAGATGAGCACCGGCCTCGACCCGTCCGCGCGCCAGCAGTTGTGGGAAGTCTTGGTGAAGCTCAAAGCCCGAGGCAAGGCGATCGTTCTGAGCACGCACTTCATGGACGAAGCGGTGAAGCTGTGCGATCGCATTGCGTTCGTCAGCGAGGGGAAGTTGGTGGCCGTCGGTACGCCGCAGGAACTGGCTCGCCGGATCACCGAAGTAGCCTGTGTCGAGTTCATCGTCGCGGAGGAATTCGCGGTGGAAAAGGTCGGACTCCTTTCGGATCTCGGACGCGTCGAGCCGGTCCCCTACGGTGCCCGACTCTATGGGCCGGGGCGCAAGGTCATCCCGCAGGTCGTGGAAGCGATTGGCAAGGCTGGCTACGACCTGATCCGCATCGGCGAAATCCAACCGACACTCGATGAGCTGTTCCGCTTCTCCACGCTGCCCGATGCCGGACAATCACAAGGAGTCGAACGATGAAGGCGCTCCGCGCGGTGGCCTGGGCGTTTCTCAAGATCCAGCTGCGGGAACCGACGGTGTTGTTCTTCCTCTATGCGTTCCCGTCGATGCTCCTGATTCTGTTCGGCATCATCTTCGGCAACAAATTGCCGCCGGCGGGACGCATTCGGGCCGGGTATATCGATCTTCAGGTGCCTGCACTGGCGGTGATGGCGATGGGCACGATCGCATTTCAGCAGATCCCCTCGTCGATCGCCGCACGCCGCGAAGCAGGTGTACTGCGGACACTGCGCTCCCAGCATCTCTCGCCCGCCCTATACATGGGCGCGGACCTGCTCGTGCACCTCCTGATGATCACCTTCAATCTCGTCTTGATGGTCGGGCTGGGCCGCGGACTGTTCAAGATGCGATTCGCCGGCAACGCCGGCGCGGTCGTACTCGGCCTGATGTTCTGCGCCGTCACGTTGTTCAGCGTGGGCTACATGCTGGCCGGGGTGATCCCATCTGCGAGGATGGCTGCCGCAATCGTCAATTCGCTGTTTTTTCCAATGCTGTTCTTATCGGGAATCGCGATTCCGCTGAGCACCATGCCGGCGAAAGTCGGCCGCGTCGGCGGCTGGTCGCCAATGGGCCACGCTGTCCACATCATGCAGGGACTCTGGACCGGACAATCGTGGGCGGAACTTCAAACCTCGCTGATCGTCCTGGGCGCGTTCATGGTGGTCTCGGTAGCGGTAACGCTCAAAGCGTTTCGCTGGCGATGACGTAGCCGAAACGTTGCCATCACGGAACATCTGAGCCTCCGATCGCGAGGCTAGCTGGCACACGTTGTGTGTGCCGCATCTGCCTGTTTCCGGCGTTCCCTATCGGGTCATTTCAGGCTTCAAGTCTCGTACATCCGATGGGAGGCGGCCGTGTCGGCCGTCATCCCTGTAGTCCGTCGTCCAACCGTTTGGAAGGAGGTCTGCTGTGATTCGACGAGTCGTTGGAGCTGCTCTTCTTTATTTGCTGTTCGTTCCGATCCAGGCATTTTCCCAGGTCGACCCCGGCGTCCGAGGAAGCACCGTCGACGCCGGCAATCCGCTCGGTTCCGTCGCCGCCGATAACCCCGCCACCATCCTCAGTTTCTTCAACGATGGCAAGAGCCGCTTCATCGAGACGGACTCCGTCTCTCCCGGATCCGTCCCCGGCGAAGACGGCTCCGGCCTCGGGCCACGCTACAACTCGCGAAACTGTTCGTCCTGCCACGCACAGCCAGCGGTGGGCGGCTCCAGTCCCGCGGTAAATCCGCAGGTGGCCGACGCCACGGCCG
>DASYJY010000035.1:0-68695 GCA_035995985.1 Thermoanaerobaculia bacterium
TGAAGCGATGAAGATGGAGCACCAGATCACCGCACCGCGCGATGGGAAGGTCGCCTCCGTCAACTGCAAGGAAGGGGAGATGGTGCAACCCGGTTTGGACCTCGTGACACTCGCATGAAGATCACCATCGATCACGTCCACATCGTCGAAGTCGGTCCGCGCGACGGGCTGCAGAACGAGAAAGTCGTCATCCCCACCGAGGCCAAGATCGACTACATCACGTCGCTCGCGGATGCCGGGCTGACCACGATCGAAGCGGGCGCGTTTGTCAGTCCGAAATGGGTGCCGCAGATGGCCGACACCGCCGAGGTCTATCGCAACATTCCGAAAGACCCGGGCGTCGACTATCCCGTGCTCGTGCCGAATATGAAAGGGCTCGATCGCGCCATCGAGACGGGTGTGAAATCGATCTCGATCTTCACCGCGGCGTCCGACACGTTCAACAAGCGCAACATCAATATGTCGATCGACGAATCGTTCGCGAACTACGCGCCGGTCGCCGCGCGTGCGCGTGCCGAGGGGATGCGCGTGCGCGGGTACGTGTCGACGGCGTTCGGCTGCCCGTACGAAGGCGACGTCGCGCCGGAGAAAGTGCTCGAAGTCTCCGCGCGCCTGCTCGACCTCGGATGCTACGAAGTCTCCGTCGGCGACACCATCGGTGTCGGGACGCCGGTGCAGGTTCAGGGCGTGATCGGAATGCTGTTGCAGGTGATTCCGGCCTCGAAGCTGGCCATGCACTTTCACGACACGCGCGGCACCGCGCTCGCGAACACGCTCGCGGCGCTTGAGATGGGAATCGCGATATTCGATGCGTCGTCAGGCGGACTCGGCGGATGTCCCTACGCGCCGGGCGCCAGCGGCAACATGGCCACCGAGGATCTCGTCTACATGCTGGAGAAGATGGGGATCGACACCGCTGTCGATCTGAACCTGCTCGTGTCTGCGTCACAGATCATCGCGCCGTATCTCGATCATCCGCTGCCGGGACGTTACCTGCAGGCGTGCACGCGCGCCGCGGCGCCGGTTGCGTCGACGACGGCGACAGTACAATGAGCCGTGGCTGATTCCGCTCGCTTCGAAGACGGCTGGTACATCGTTCCCTGGCAGGTCATCTTTCGCGACGTCGACGCGTTCGGCCACGTCAACAACGCCGTCTATCTCACCTACTTCGAGTGGGCGCGCGCGCAGCTCTGGTTCGCGCTGACCGGCGCGGCGGGATTGCCGACCGACATTGGATTCATCGTCGCGCGCGCCGAGGTCGACTTCAAGCTGCAGATCGGGATGGAGCCGATCGACATCTGCATCCGCATCTCCGAAATGCGCGGCACATCGTTCGACACCGTCTACGAAATCCGCAAACGCGGTGGCAAGGTGGCGGCGACCGGGAAGGTCGTCGTCGTCCTCTTCGACTGGAAGGCGCAGACGAAGATGCCGATCAGCGGCGAGCTGCGGCAGAAGGTGCACGCGTTTCAGCAGGAGACGCCGAAATCCATTTGATACACTCCCGGCCTCAATTCACGGCCGCGGCGGAGCTTCCTCGTGATTACCGGGTTCAATACCGACATCAAGCACAACGAGAAGGTCTACCACATCCAGACCGAGGACAAAGGGCTCCAGAACCCTTACATCGAGTCGCTTGTCTACGTCGGCGGTGAGATTCTCGCGTCGAAAAAAACGTCGTATGCGGAGCAGGCCGGCGCCGGCGTGGACGAGAAGTGGATCGGCAGTCTGATGGAGCAGCAGCATCGGACCATGATCGCCGCTATCAAGCGCGGACGCTTCGACGTCACCGCCGATGTGACGAAATCGACGCCGCGTCCGATGATGTCAGCGCCGATGCCCGGGCCGACGCGTGTGGAACCGCCGCCGCCGCTGGCCATCGACGAAGAGCGGACGCTCGATCAGGTCATCATCGACTACCTCGCCTCCGAGGCCGAGAGCGAGCACCTCGAACTGTCGCTGATGAGCAGCACCGAGTTCTACGCCGGATTGCCGGTCGAGCTGCGCGTAGCGGCGAAGAAAAGCCTTTCACAGAGTCCGATCGCCGCCGCGGCGATCGAGGTGAAAGTGATCTCCACCGTCGAGCCGCCGCGCGTCATCTTCCGCGGCAAGACCGCCGCCGACGGCACGACCGTGATCCGCTGCGACATCCCGCAATTCGCCGAGGGAACGGCGGCCATCATCATTTCGGCGTCGAGTCCGATCGGTAATGATGAGGTGAAGCAGTTGGTGAAGAGAAAGAAATAGCTCTTAGCTCTTAGCTGTGAGCTCTTAGGGGCGACCGCTCCGCGCGACACCCGACACCCCGACACCCCGACACCCTGATCCCCTAACAGCTAAGAGCTAACAGCCAATAGCTGGTCCCCTTCCTGCAAAAGCACCTCATTCCGCAATGCTTCGGCATCGTTTTACTCGAGCTCTGACACTCATCGCCGCACTGGTGGCGGTGACGTATCTCCTCATCAGCCTCTATCTGCCGTCGTCTCGTTGGCTCATCTTCGGCGTCGACAAACACACGGGCGTCGTCCGCGTCGTGCAGCAGTCGGTCACATTTCTGCCGCCCCACCAATTCTTCCGGCTGAAGTTCGAGCGCCGCGAAGGCGCCGCGCAGCGCGACGGCATCATTCGCATCACGTCGAAGGAAGGCGTGCCGGTCACCGTCTACTACCGGCTGCGCTTCGGCATCTCCGGCGATCGACTGCCCGACGCGCCGCGGATGGTCGACGAGGGATGGAACGGCTGGATTCGGGCGCGCGTCGCCGAGGCTGTCTCGGCGGTGACGCAGCAGATACCGATCGAAGATCTGCTCTCACCCAACTCATCGTTCAACTCGCAACGCGAACCGTTGCGGAAGACGGTCGCTAATCACCTCGCGCGCAGCGGACTGAAAGTCACCGCATTCGAGGTGGCGCGATTCGAAGCCGACAAAGACGCGCTCCTCCGCGTCAAACGCGCCGAGCTCCGGCGCGACGCGCGCAGTGCGCCGTCGCGCGTGGTCGTCTTCGCCATCGACGGCGCCGATTGGGAGCTCCTCCACGAGCTCGCCGACGACGGCCGCATCCCGAACATCAAAGCGCTGGCCAGCGGTGGCACGGCGGGATCGCTGCAAACTATCCAGCCGACGGTGTCGCCGATGGTCTGGACCACCGTCGCCACCGGCCTCACGCCCGACCGTCACGGCGTCATCGACTTCATGGACACCGCGCATCACACGCCGGTCGATGCGTACACACGGCGCGTTCCCGCGATCTGGGATATCGCCGACGCCTTCGGCCGCCAGTCCCTCATCGCCGGCTGGTGGACGTCGTGGCCGGCTACCGCACCGAACAGCATCTTCTACGACATGCCGGTCGATCAGTCGGCCACCGCGGTTTATCCCGCCGAGCTCACCGATCGCGTCACCGCGCTGGCCGTCCCGCCGGAAACCGTCGGCTATCCGCAGGTGCGGCGCTTTCTCAACATCGCGCCGGCCGAATGGGACGCCGCCGTCAACGCCAACAATCCCGCCGATCCGGTCGTCATCTTTCGCCGCATCCTCGCGAAAACCTGGAACGACCATCGCGTGGCCATCAATCTCTACAACGATCAGCGGCAGCACGGACAAGACCCGATGCTGACGATGGTTTCGTACGAAGGCACGGACGCCGTCAATCACCTCTTCGCGCCGTTTCATCCGCCGTATCGCGAAGGCATCAGCGAGCAGAACTACCGCAAGTTCTGGCCGGCCGTGGCGAATTACTACTCCGAAGTCGACCGGCTGATCGGCGAGTGGATGGGCGTGCTGCCACGCGACACGACCGTCATGATCGTGTCGTCGTACGGCTTCCGCTGGGGCAAGACCCGGCCGCGCACCATGCCCAACGGCGGCGCCGCGCTTTCCGACCACCGCAATCCCGGCATCTTCATCGCCTACGGTCCGCACGTCGCGCCGAATCGCGCCACGCATCCGATGTCGGTTTACGACATCACGCCTACGATTCTCTCTCTCCTCGGCTTGCCGCTGTCGATGGAGATGCCAGGCCACGCCGCCGATTGGGCGTTCCGCGACATCGCGCCGATCACCTCGGTGCGCGTGGTGAGCTACGGAGAGTTCGTCGGCAGCAAGCCGGTCAGAACCAGCGCGCCCGTCGCTGCTCCCGCCTACGCGCAGGAGTTGCAGGCCATCGGTCATCTCAACGATCCGTCACGCAATTTGACGCCGGTGCTCGAGGATGAGGACCAGACCCAGCGCGCCGCCACGCCGCTATCTCCGGAGCGCCTCGGTCAATACGCGTACTACAACAACCTCGGCATCCAGCTTCGGTCGAAGGGAAAGATGAGCGATGCGGTCGATGCCTTCGACCGGGCCATCGACATCAATCCAACAAGCCCCGTTCCGCATCTGAATGAAGCGATGACGATGTTCGACCGCCAGCAGTACACGGCTGCCGATGATCAGTTTCTGAAGGCCGTGGCCCTCGGCCTGCCGAACGCGGAGAAGTACTTCATCGACTTCGCTGCGCTCTACCGCGATCACAACATGAACGCGCGCGCGATCTTGCTGCTGTACCAGGGACGCAAGCTCTTCCCGCAGTCGTACCTGATCGGCGCAAACCTCGGCTCCGCACTCCTGGCCGCGCAGCGCTACACCGAAGGCGTCCCCGAGCTCGTTCGCGCCCTCGGCCTGCAACCGTCATCGACGCTCGCCCTCAACAACCTCGGCCTCTTCTACGCGAAACAAAACGACTACGGCCGCGCACTCGATTACTGGAATCGCTCGCTCTCGATCGAGCCGCACCAGCCTCAAATCCGGGACGCCGCGGTGGCGGCAAGATCGCGGTTATAAACGCTTTTCTCCGCGTCCCCGCGCCTCCGCGTGACTACATCGCGTCGAACAACTTCAGAATCCGCTTGTACTCATCTGCCCAACTGGTCGGCTCGACGAATCCGTGGTTCTCGACCGGGTACGGCGCGATCTCCCAATTCGTTTTCCGCAACTCGATCAGGCGCTGCGCGAGGCGGACGCTGTCCTGGAAATGAACGTTCGTGTCGACCATGCCGTGGCAGATCAGCAAGTGTCCTTTCAAGCCCTGCGCGAAGTAGATCGGCGATGACTTCCGATACGCCTCGGCGTCGGTCTGCGGCAGATTGAGGATGTTCGACGTGTAGGGATGGTTGTACGCGGCCCAATCGGTGACGGGACGCAGCGCGGCGCCGGTCGCGAAAACGTCCGGCGTCGTAAACATCGCCATCAGCGTGATGAAGCCGCCGTAGCTTCCGCCGTAGATGCCGATGCGTTTCGGATCGACGCCGTGCGTCTTCACCAGCCACTTCGCGGCATCGACGTTGTCTTCGAGATCCTTCCCGCCCATATGCCGGTAGATTGCCGTGCGCCAATCGCGTCCGTAGCCGCGCGAGCCGCGGTAGTCGATATCGAGCACGAGGTAGCCCTTCGACATCAGCAGGTGATGAAACATGTATTCATGCGCGTAGCTGGACCAGAAGCGATTCACGTTCTGCAGATAGCCCGCGCCGTGGACGAAGATGACCGCGTGTCCGCCCTTCCAGTTCGCCGGTTTGTAGATGCGCGCCGGCACCTCCACACCGTCGCGCGCCGGCACGCGAACGATGGGAACATCGAGCCACTTAAAGTTCGCAAAGTCGGGTGCGGGCGACGTCGTAACGCGCTTGCTGCTGACGTACAACTCCGGCGGTTTGTTGGTGTACGAGTAGACGTCCGCGATCGAGTTACCGTCCGGCGAGACGACCGCTTCGTTGTTGCCGTCCATCGTCGTCAGCTTCGCCGACGTTCCGCCGGCGACCGGAATCCGATACACGTGACGAACGAACGGACTCTCCTCGCTGGTCGTGAGGTAGAACGATTTCTTGTCGTCCGAAAGCACCGCGGAATCGACTTCCCACTTGCCGCTGGTGAGCTGCTTCGGCGCGCCGCCGCTGACCGGCACTTCGTACAAGTGCATGAAACCGGTAGCCTCGGACAAGTAATAGATGGTGTCGTTGTTTGCCCAGCCGAACGACTGCGCGTCGGCAAAACGGAGCCACGCGTCGTCGTGCATGGTCACGATCGTGCGGCCCTTGGCGGTGGCGGGATCGAACTCCATAATCCACGCGTCTTTGTTGTCGGAGGAGCGGACGACGACGAACGCGTGCTTGCCATCCTCCGACCAGACTGGCGCGCGAAGATTGACCTCCCGCTCTTTCGGCTCAGCACTCTTCTCGGTTTTCTGCTCGCTCGCTTTCCCCTGCTCCTCGGCCGTGGCGCTCGTGACGGCCTTCTGCGGTTCGGCCGCGGGCAACGGTTTCATTCCGTGATCGAACCACTTCACCTCGCCATTCGTCGCGCTGACCACCGCAACGCGCGACGGCAGCAGCGCATCACCAACCTTCTCCCTGCCGGGAATCGTGTCGGTGTACACGGCCTCGGTGATGTAATTCGGAACGATCGTCTTCTTCGCTTTCTCCGACTCGTTGTTGATGACCAGGACGATCGTTTTTCCATCCGGCGAAAGCCGTGCGTTCACGACGGTCTGCTTCTTGTCGAGTTTGAACGGCTTGATCGGATGCTCGCGCTTCCGCTTCGCCTCGTCCTCCTCGCGCTTCTTCGCCTTCCGATCGACGATATCGAGCAGCTTCCGCTCCTCGGCTTTGATGTACTCCTGACTCGCGGTCCCTTTCTTCGCGGCGTCGTCCCACAGCGTCACGTTCGAGCCTTTGTCATCCGGCGCGACGATGTTCGTCAGCTGCGTGATCGATCCGTTTGCGAGATCGATGGCGAAGACGTTGTTGGCGCGGACGAACGTCACGCGCGTTTCATCGAATGTGAATTGCGGCGCAGACTCGACGTCGTTCGTCTGCGTCAGCGCGCGGCGTTTGTTCGTCGCGGAATCCCACACATAAACGTCCGCGTCGTCAAGGTAGACGCCGCGATGTTTGTCGCGTGTCCACTGCGCATTCGCGGGCGGCGCATCCTTCTTTTCGTCATCGCTCAGTTTGCGAAGTCCGCTGCCGTCGCGATTGACGACGTACGTGTCGCGATCGTGCTCCAGCGTGTCGGTGTAGAGCTTCCACGAAAAGTAGACGTGCTGGCCATCCGGCGACCACCGCACATCCTCGGGCGTCCAGCCGTAAAGGCCCGGCCCGCGCATGATGTTGTCGATGGAAAGATCGAATTGCTGCGCGGCGGCAGCAAGCGCAATGACGGCAAAAAGAAGAGCGATCGCGATCCGTTTCATGCCGCGTATCGTAATCGGAGCCGCGCGCGCGACGCGTTACACCGTCGTACCGATAACCACCGGCAGCTCCAGCGCCACCGCAGCCGCATTCACGACCGCCGCGATCCGCACCGCGTCGACGACGTGATCCTCGGTCAGTCCGCCGTCGATCACGGCCGCTTCGTGCGAACGGATGCACATCTCGCAGCCGTTGATCGCGCTGACGGCGAGGCAGAAAAGCTCGAAGTCCACTTTGTTCGTGGCCGGCTTGGCGATGCGCTGCATGCGCAGCCGCGCCGGCTTCGCCTCGTAGGACGGCTTGCCGACCATGTGCTTGAAGCGGTAGTAGACGTTGTTCATCGCCATCAGCGACGCCGAGGCGAGCGCGTCGTCGATCACGGCGTCGCCGGCTTCGTCGCGCGCGTCAGCGAGCATGGCGTCGAGCAACTCAGGGTTGCGGGCAGCGGCCGCCGAAGCGACCGCCACCCCCCACCGCTGCGCCGCCGTGAGCGTGACCGACTGCATCACGCTCTGCAGATTGAGTTTCGTATCGCGCGCGTTTTCGGGCAGACGCGCGCGCAGCGATTCGACGGCGCTCATGTGCTTACGCCGCTCCCAGCGTTTCCTGGCCCGGGCGCCAGTTGCACGGGCAGAGCTCGTCGCTCTGCAGCGCGTCGAGCGCGCGGATCACTTCGTCGACGTTGCGGCCGACCGAAAGATCGTTCGCGTTGACCCAGCGGATGATGCCGTCCGGATCGACGATGAACGTCACGCGAATCGCCGCGCCGGCCTGCGGATGAAGAATGCCGAGTTGCATGGCAAACGCCGGCGTGATGTAGACCAGCGGCGTCTTCACATCCTTCAGATCGGGATGCGAAACGCGCCAGGCCAGGTGCGAGTGCTCGTTGTCAGTGCTGCCGCCGAGGACCACGGCATCACGGTCGGCGAAGTCGCCGCCTTTCTTGCCGAACTCCACAATCTCAGTCGGGCAGATGAACGTGAAATCCTTCGGGTAGGCGTAGAACACGAGCCACTTTCCAGCGTTGTCCTTCGTGCTGATGGTCGTGAACTCCTTCCCCTTCTCCGTCCCGACGGACGCCTTCAGTTTGTACTCCGGAAACTTGTCTCCAACGGTAAGCATGGGCATGTTGCGTTTACTCTCCTTCTTTGATTTACAAAATCAGGACTTGCGCCGGACGTTCTTGCGAACCCCGTGCATGACCACTTGGTAATCGTGAATCTCGAATCCCTTCAGCGTCTCGATGTTGCAGACCTGGACCTTGTCCCACGGGATGTCGTGAATCGCGCCGCTCTCGTCGACGAGATGATGGTGCCGATCGACGTTCGGATCGAACACCACGCTGTCCTCGGCCAGCGCGAGCGCACGCAACAACCCTTTCTCGACGAAGAGGTTGAGCGTGTTGTAGACCGTGGCGCGAGAGATGTACGGCACGCGGGCCTTGACCCGCGTCCAGACGAGGTCGGCCGAGGGATGCTCGACGGTCTTGAGCACGTAGTCCGCCACTGCGACGCGTTGCGCCGAGGGCTGGATGCCGTGCTCCTGAAGAATGGTCACGCTGTCGCGCATGGGATGGTTAGACTAAGTCTAAATGTGGATTATGTCAAGAACTGATTCGCGGTACACTTCCGCGATGCGCACCGCACAAGTAAGCGAGCTGAAGGACCGGCTGGATGAAGTGATCGAAGCAGTGAAGAACGGCGAGACGGTGGAGATCCAGGAGGGCGCCGCTCGCGTTGCTAAGGTCGTTCCCGACACCGACGTTGCTTCTTCGCCTTCGTCAGCCGATCAGAATCGCGTTCGGGAGCATCTTGAAAAAATGATTCGCGAAGGGAAGGCGCATCGCGGAACAGGTAAGCTGCCCGACGACTTCTTCACCCGCCCTCGGCCGAAGCTTCAAGGCGGCAGCGTGCTTGAGCAGTTGCTGCGAGATCGAGAGGAAGACTGATTGCGGTTCTGGGACACGTCAGCACTGGTCCCTTTGGGCTCGATGAGCCTTCCACAAGACGAATGGCAGAACTGCTGTCGGAGGATCCGGAGATCACCGTCTGGATCTGTACGAGCGTCGAAATCACCAGCGCACTGGTCCGTCGAGCGCCGCCGGGCGATCCAGTCGCTTTACGCAATGCGGAGACGCTCATCGCGTCTCTCGCGTCGATCTGGATAGCAGTGGACGAGTCGGTTGCGGCGGTCGATCGCGCGAAGCACCTCGCCAAAACTTACCGCCTGCGCGCGATGGATGCGCTCCAACTGGCCGCGGCGCTCATCGCTTGCGAATACGATCCCGCCGGCCTTCCCTTTGTAACTCTCGACAACGCACTTGCCTCGGCTGCGCGCGCCGAGGGGTTCGTCGTCCTGCCCTAGCCGCTAGGTTCCCGCCTCCAGAAACATATCCTCCAGATCGATTTTCTCGATATCTCCGTCGTCGACGACGGCGCGGACGACGGTGCCGTCGCGTTTGAGGGTAATGATGGTGGGGTCGGGCGTTTCGCCGACTTCCTGGCGGAGCGACGGGGTGATGGCATCATCGGTGGTGACCTGGACGGCGCAGCGCGGGATCGGCCCGAACGAGTCGCGGCCGCTGATTTCGCCCGCGAGCTCGGCTAACTCCGTGGCGCGGCGGCTGGAGCCGACGATGAGCATTCGGACCTGATCGGTGGCGAGCACCTGATCGAGAGACTTATCCCGTGGGACGATGACGGGAGCGGGCATGGGCGCTAACCCTCCTTCGGGGTGCAAGAGTACACAAGAGGCCGTTCGACTGCGTCGGAATTACGCGACCGCCTGCCGCAGCATGTCGGTGGAGATGCCTGGCGATTTCAGATTCCCAATTAGTGTCAGCGAGAGCGAGTCTGGATCCACGATCGTGCCGGCCACGTGTGCGATGTCTTCGAGCGTAACGGCGTCGATGGCAGCGATGATTTCGTCGGGGGAAAACTGGCGGCCGAAGTAGTACTCCTGCCGGGCCAGTCCGGACATCCGGCTGACGGTCGATTCGAGCGAGAGCAGGATCGATCCCTTCAGGTGCAACTTGGCCGAGCTCAGCTCCTCGGCGGTGGCGCCGCCGCTCTTGATCAGCCGCATTTCCGTGAGAGTCATGTCGAGTACGCGTTTGAGATTCTTCGGCGCGCAGGCAGCGTAGATGGCCTCGTAGCCGCCGTTGACGTAGCCGTTGTGGTACGACATGACGGTGTAGACGAGGCCAGCTTTTTCGCGGATTTTCTGGAAGAGCCGCGAGGACATGCCGCCGCCGAGGATGGCGTTGAAGAGCGCCGCGGCGTAGCGCTCGTCGCCCTGCTGCGGAAAGCCGCGCGAGCCGAGGCAGAGGTGAACCTGCTCGAGCTCGCGCTTCTCGCGGAGGATGACGTGTTGGGCCGGCGTCGGCGCGTTCCACGTGACCTGGACCGGCGGCTTGGTGTCGTTGGCGAACGTCGTCTCCAGAAACGGGAGGATTTCCTCCGGCCGCACGTTTCCGGACGCGCAGAAAATCATGTTGGACGGATGGAAGGTTTCGTCGTAGTGCGCGAGGATCTGCTTTCGTCCGAGGCGGTTCACCGTCTCCTCCGTGCCGAGGATCGGACGGCCGAGCGGATGGTCGGGCCAGAACGCGGTAACGAAGATTTCATGGACCAGATCGTCCGGCGTGTCCTCGACCATCTTGATTTCTTCGAGGATGACGCCGCGCTCCACTTCGAGATCGTCATCGGTGAAGCGCGGTGAGATGAGGATGTCGGTGAGGAGGCTGAGCGCCGTTTGCACCTGCTCGTCGAGAACGTGGCAGTAGAACGAGGTGTACTCCTTGCCGGTGAAGGCATCAACGTCGCCGCCGAGGATGTCGATGACTTTGGCGATGTCGCTTGTCGAACGCGTGGCCGTGCCCTTGAAGACCAGATGCTCGAGGAAGTGCGACGCGCCGCTGTGCTCTTCCGACTCGACCGCGGAGCCGCTGCGCAGGTAGTAGCCGAGCGCGACGGAGCGAACGTAGGGGAGCGTCTCGATCAGGATTGTCAGCCCCGAGGGGAGGACGTAGCGGCTGACGTTTTGCAGGTTGGATGACATTCGTAGCGGGATTGTAGTTCGCGTTCGCCGCACCGTGTAGGATCGTGAGGTCGTGAAGAGCCGCGAAGAAATCGTGCCGCCGCCCGATCCACCGGCGCACTTGATGGGCGGGATCGGATCGGGTGATTTCTGGCAGATCGGCAATGAAATCGCCGGCCTGACGATGGCCACCGCCCGCCTCTATCCGGACGACCGGATTCTCGATGTGGGCTGCGGTCTGGGCCGAGTGGCCTTGCCGCTGTCACGGCTGCTCGATCAGCGCGGCAGCTACGATGGATTCGATACATCCCTTGAATACGTCGAGTGGTGCATGCGCAACCTCCCGCTTGATCCGGCGAGATTTCGTTTTCGTCATTTCGACATCAAGAGCTCGCATTACAACGACAACGGCGCGATCTCCGCGGAAGCGTTTCCGTTTCCGTGGCCGGAAAAATCATTCAGCCTTGCCATTGCGGTGTCGCTGTTTACGCATCTATCAGCAGCGGCAACGACGAACTATCTGCGCGAGATCGCGCGCACATTGCAGCCGAATGGACGGCTGTTCGCGTCCTTTTACGTTCTCGACGAACAGTCGCGGCAACTGGCCGAAAGCGACACGACCGATCCTCAATTCACGGCGCATTTCGACGAAGGAATGATCGGCGATCCCGCGAATCCCGAAGCCGCGGTCGCCTTCAATGCGGAGTGGCTGGCGGCGGCGTTGGAGTCGGCCGGTCTGATGTTTGATGCGTTCTATCCCGGCCGGTGGCGGCACCTGCCGGTGATGTCGCACCAGGACATTCTGATCACCCACAAGCCGTAGAACGGAGCGCTAATGGAACTGGGTATTGGCCGCCGCGATGCGCGCCGCCTTCTCTTGGTCATAGTCGATCGCGGTGTAGACCCACGTTTCGTAGGTGTCCGCGCCGAAAAGCGTCGCGAGCGATTTGCCGTGCGCGGCCGGGCGAACGCCGATGAACGGACCGCCCGCGTAGTCTTTGATCGGGATGCCGGGAAGGGCGGGCGGCGCGTTGGGATTCGTGCCGGTGGTGCCGCTTGTATCTGTTGACGGTGCAGGAGGTGGAGGCGGCGGCAGCGGGCCGGGCGGGCCGCCGTTCGGCGTGGTGAAGTGCGCCGGGAGCGATCCGGCCGCGGCCTGCGGGATGATCAGCCAGTCCACCTCGCCTGTGAGGGGATCGATGTACTCGCCCTTCACTCCCCGAATCATCCGCGGCTGGCGCGCGTCCTTGAGTTGCTGAATCGAGGTCGGATACGTGGTGTTCTTCGTTTTGAAGTCGGAAACGGCCATCGCATATTGATGCATGGCGTAGATCGTTTCCTGCTCCCGCTCGCGCTTCATGACGGTCGACCACATCCGCGGCACGGTGTACGCGACGACGATCATCATGATCGTCATGACTACGAGCAGGCCGGCGAGCGTGAAGCCCGATTCGTCCGCGTTACCAGCTCTTGTACGGGGTGCCATCGAGTCCATTGCCGGGAGCCTGGCTGTGTACGTCGTAGATGCCCGGAGCCGCGTTTTCCGACGCTGCTGCCGGATCAGTCGGAACCGCATTCGGGTCGGAAGGATCGGGCGTGTTCTGCACTTCCTCCCAATCCGCTTTCATCGTGATCGGGTCCTTGGGAACAGCGCGAAGGTAGTGCTCCTGCGCAAGCGCCTGGATGCTTTGCGGATACTTCTGCTTGTCGGCGTAATAGTCGTCGATCGATTTGCGCATCTCGAACAGGTCGTGGCGCAGCGCCGACTCGCGCGCTTTGGTCTGCGCCCACTTGACGTTCGACACGGCCACGGCCGCGAGGATGCCGATGATCGTTACGACGACAATCAATTCGATCAGGGTGAAGCCGGATTGGCGTATCGGTCGTTTCATGGTTTGCCTCGGAGTGGCCACTTCACCATTCGTTGTAGTGCGTCTTGCCGTCGAGGGCGGGCGCGGTTGATTTCGAGTGAATCTCGTACACGTTCTTGTCGCCGCCCGATGTGCTGTCCGGATCGTCGTCAGTCGTAAGAGTGGTCCATTCCGCTTTTCCGGTCATCGGATCGATGAGGTCGCGCTCGCGCAGCAGGCGGGCTTTCTGCCCGCTGGTGAGCTCGATCGGCTTGGTCAGATCTTCGAGCTTTTTCGGCCACGGCCCCTGCCCGATGTCGGGCGGATCTTTGATCAATCCGTTAGGCGCGCTCGTCGACGGCATCCGCAGTTCGTGATAGCGATCGATGGCCTCGGTGATCTTGCGCAGCCGTTCGTGCAGTTCCATTTCCTTCTGACGACGCATGCCAAAGTTGGCCAGCGGCAAGGCCACCGTGGCCAGGATTCCGACGATCGCGACGACGGTAATCAGCTCGGCGACGGTGAAGCCGGAGCTCCGTTTGTAGGTTCGGGCATGCATCAGTCGACCTTGGCGCGGCCTCCGGAGACCGAGGCGTTCACGACGCTGCCGGCGCCGTTGGTGAGGTGCGGATCTTCGAGCACGAGATAGGTGTCGCCGGGAGCGCCGCCGCGTACGCGCAGCGAGGCGATGGAGCCGCCGCCATTGTTGAACTGCAGCGGCTTACCGTTCGATGACGTGATGCGAATCGTGCCGTGCTCGCGGTCGATCGTGGCCACGGGCGGCGTCTTCAGATCGATCGAGAGTGCCTGTCCGAAGACGACTTCGCTGACGTCGATCGTCATCGGGTTGTAGTGCAGGAGGATCTGTTTCGTGGTCAGCCCGTCGAGATCCATCCCGACGACGTCCCACATCTTCTCCTCGCCCGGCTTGAACGCCATGTGCATCGGCTGCGGCTGTACGCGCGGCGAGAGTCCCGCGGTGTCAGTCGCATCGGCGACGGCGATCGACTGCGCGACCGCCGTGCCGCTGACCGGCTTGCCGATCTGGCTCTGCGGCACCGGGGTTGGAGGCTGCGGCGTGGCATTCGGATTCGTCGGAGCGGAGTTGGGCGTGCGGCGGAAGGGATCACTCGGCGCGCTGCCCGGCGTGACCGTGATGTTCGACGAGGGAATCGGATTGCCGTCGCCATCGACGTTGCCGGCGCTGAATTGCTGCGCGCTGCGCGGCGAGAACGGATCGGCGGTGCTCTGCGACTCAAGGCGCGGTGAGAGTCCGCGGAAGCTCAGGTTGCTCTGCGTGCCGACCCACATCGGAGCCATGTCGTCTTCGGTGATATCCGGCATGCGGACGATGTGCGGCGTCATCGTGAGCATGAGGTCCGTGCGGTGGTGCATGTTGTGGTCCTTGGTGAACAGCCGCCCGAGGAGCGGGATGTCGCCGAGGAACGGGGTCTTGTTGCTGGACGTGAGCTGCGTGTCCTGAATGAGGCCGGCCAGGAAGTTCGTCTCGCCATCTTTGAGACGGATGGTCGCTTCGATCGTGCGCGTGTTGAACGACGGCGGGGCGTCGGCGCTGGCGGCGGCAGCGATGTCGGAGACTTCGACGGTCAGCTTGAGCGTGACCTCGCCGTTGTGATGGACGCGCGGCTCCATCGAGACTTTGATACCGATGTCCTGATACTGGAACGATGTCGCGGGAAGACTTCCCTGCGTGCCGCTCTGCACGCCGGTGACGAACGTAGTGACCGGCACCGGCACGCGCTGACCGATGTGCAGCGTGGCCTTCTCCCCTTCGGAGATGCGCAGCTCGGGATTCGCGAGGGTCTCGGTGTTGCCGACGCTTTTGATCAGGTTGTAGGAAATGGACGGAATCGTGAAGACGAGGTTGGCGCTCTTCAGACCGCGAAGGAAATCGAGGTTCTGCAGGACGGGATTGCCCTTGTCGTCGACCGTGCTGGCCGCACCGAGCGTGCCGCCCAGACCGGTCACGACCGCGCCGATGTCGCGCTGCTTGTCGAGATCGATCTGCAGGAGCTCGACGTCGACGACGACTTCCGCTTTCGCTTTGTCGTTCGCTTCGATGATCTTCTCGGCGATACGAACTTTGTCCGCGGTGTCGCGGATGGTGATGGCGTTGAGCGCCTTCAGCGGGAAGACATTGCGCGCTTCGATCATGGTCCGGACGACGTTCGTGACCTGCTCGGCGTCGCCGTTGGACAGATAGAAGGTGCGGATGACGAGGTCTTCGTAATCGCGGCGCGCCTGCGGATTGTCGGGGACGATGATGATGGTGTGCTCGTCGAGCGCTTTGTAGAAATGGTTGGCGGCCTGCATGACGCGCTCGAGAGCCTGCTGGGCGGTGACGTCCTTCAGCTCGACGGCGATGCGGTCGTCCTTCACGGCCTGGTCGAAAAGGATGTTGATGCCGAAGGCGCCGCCGAGCGCTTTGTAGATCTCCTTGACGGGCGTCTCGTGCGGAAACGAGAGTGTGATCGGCTGATCGGAGGTCGGGCTCAGTTGCGGCGGAGCGGACTTGGTGATGTTCGCCTTGGCGCGTTTCTTCAGTTCGTCGATCGTGGCGGGCTGTCCGGCCAGCGAGGCTTCGCGCAGCGTGTTGACGGCCTTGCCGTATTCAACGGCGGCGTACTGGTTGGTCGGATCGAGCTTGATGACCAGCTCCAGCTCCGTCGCCGCAAGCTGCGTCAGCCGGATCTGATCCTCTCCTCGGGCGTTGAGCGCCGAGGCTCGCAGTGACTTTCCCTTTTGAAAATGAACGCGGGAGGCTTCCAGTTTGGCGCGGGAGAGATTGATCTGGTAGAGCGAGTTCGATGGATCGACGTCGAGCGCTTTCTGGTACTGGATGACGGCCTGATCCCAGTCCTTCGTCGTCTCAGCGGTCTTCGCTTTCTGAAACGCGTTGTAGCTGGTGCACGAGAGCAGCGTCAGCGACAACGCGATGGCGGTGATTCCGAGTTTCGTCTGGTTCATTCGTTTCAATCCTGGGTAGCCAGCATGAGTTATCTGCTGATCACTCTGACGGTAGCATTTCGTAAAGGTCACTGGCCGAGCGGCACACGCGTCTTGACGTCGACGGGGAAGCCGACGTAGCCGATCTCGACCGATTCGATGCCGATGCTGCGCAGCACGAACTTGCCGTCGATCGTTTCACCGACGCGTACGTTGACGATCTCGCCGTTGCCGTTGAACGTCGCGATCGGATTGTTGACCGGCCCGAAAGTGCCGATGTACTTCATCGTGAATTGCGGCGGTTGGGGAACCTGTGGCTTAGGCGGATTGGCCGCGAGCCAAGCCGCGTAATCGGGATCGCACACGTCACCCTTGCCGTTTGCGTTGTCGTCTTTCTGGTCAGGGTTGTAGGTGGTCGGACAGTTATCCCGGAAGTCAGGGATGCCGTCGTTGTCCTTGTCGGGAGGAGGCGGCGCCGCTTTCGGTGGGGGCTCCGGCGGTTTTGGTGGTGGCTCAACGTAGCCGAAGAGATTCCGCGCACTCTTATAGCTGCCGCTCTGCGCGTCCAGCCATTCGGTATGCAGCATGGGAACGCCGGGCGTGGCGACCGTTTTCGCAATGCGCGCCGGATGCGGCGATGTGGCCGGCCGCGCCGGCGCCGGATCGACGGTATTCGACGTCGAAGCGAACGAATAGATCGCAAAGAGGGCGATCAGAATGACGCCGACGACGGTCCAGGTTTTCCAGTTCATCCAATCCATCACAACTGCCGGTTCGCGGCTGGCGCGGTCGAGCGCACGTCCTTGAATAAGGTTTTGAGTCGAATATTGAGCGTCAGGACCTTGTCGGTTCCGTTCCCGTTCGCGCCGAGGCCGATGCTGTCGATGATCACGAACTGATCGGACAATTCGAGCAGATTGATCAGCCGCCGGATTTCTTCATACGTTCCCTGAACAGTGAATGCAATGCCTACCGTAGTCGTGCCGATCGATCCTTTTGTCGACGGTGCATTCGAGAGCTGTTTCGACTCGCCGGTCGTGAATGCGTATGCGGGCGGCTGCAGGTGGCTGGCAGCCGCGAGCCGTTTCACTTCATCGATCAGCGCGGTCAGACGCTGCATCGGCGTCGACCAGCGCTCGTTGTAGAGCACCTGCAGGTCAGTCTGCACTTTCTTGTAGGCGGCGAGCTGCTGTTCCGCCGTCATGCGCGCATTGCGCGCCTGATCGAGTTGGGCCTCGCTCTGTGTCTGACGCGCATCGAGGTCGTGCAAACGGCTGACGTACTGGACGCGGTACGTGAAGAAAAAGAGCGTGTTCGCCAGCAGCAGGAGGCCGAGGACGATCAGCAGGACGCGCTTCTCACGCCAGATCATTCGACCCTCCGCGCGATCGACGGACGATAGTCGACGCCGAGCGTGAAGTGATACTCCGTTCCGGTGCCGATCATCGTTTCCGACGTCGGGAAGGCGTTGGCGAAGTGCGGATCGCCGTTGAAGCGGTTGATCGTGGCGGTGAGACCTTCACCGGTCTTGGTGATGCATGTCATCGAGAGGTGCACCAGTCCGTCTTTGTCGAACGACGGCGCGACCGACTGGAGCCGCACGTCGGTCGGCAGCACTTTCTCGAGGCGGTCGAGCAACTCGCTCCAGGAGAAGGCACGCTCGGCGAGCTGCGCGTTGGCGAACTCGGTCTGCGAGGCCAGCTGCTTGAGATCGACGACGCGAAGGCGCTGCGCGAACGTTTCGGTGCGGCGCTGTTCGTCGGCGATCTGCAGTTCGAGTTTGGCGATGTTCGCGCGCGTCGTTTTCGTTTCCGTGCGGTAGCGCAGAAACGTGTCGACGTTATTGAGCGCGAGAAACGCCGTCAGCACAGCCATGATGACCACGGCCGCGTAGACGGGCCGGTAATCGCGGAACGGCCGCGCGGCAAGGTTGAGATGGATCGGCTTCACCCTGTGAATACTCCCGTGGCGGCGGTCAGCTCCGCTTCGTATGCGCCGGCGTCGCCCGGCGACTGTTCGGCCACGTCGCGCAAGGAAATCTTGACGACTGGCGCCGAGAACTCGCTGCCGATCGTACCGGTCACCTCGCCATTGATACCGTTGCCGACCACGTAGCATTTTTCAACCGACGTGGTCTGGAACGTGTCGCGAAGATACGTCGCGGAGAGCCGGATCTCCTGCTGGAGCGTCCGTTCGCCGTTGAGATTACGCGAGCGAATGAACAGCGGCTGCGCGCCGCGGAAGACGGCGGTGGTGAAGTCGTGATCGCGGATGTAGAAGAAGATGCGGTCGCGCGTGGTCGCGGCTTCGCGGGCGGTGATCGCGTTCCAGACGTTGAGGCCGGCCGGCTCGATGAGGATGACTTCGATTCCGGCGGCTTCGAACAAGCGTTCGATCGCGCTGATGGTGGCATTGACGGCGCTGACCGCGAGAATGCGCGGCGGCGTCCGGCTGAGCACTTCATACGACAGCCGCAGCTCCGTCGGATCGACCGGCATGGTGCGGCGCAGGCTCCAGCGGATCACTTCCGCGGCTTCGCTGGCGCGCTCCGGCAAGGTCTGCAACTCGATGATGTTCATGCGGAACCAGGAGTCGGGCAGGAGCAGCGAGAGCTTGTCCCATCGTCCCGTTTCGAGCTTCATGCGCCGGATCGTTTCGGCCAGCAGCGCTTCGTTGCGCAGCTCGGGCGTGACCACGCCGGCCGCGAAGACATCGTCGCGCAGCGGGTAACTCTTCGCCTGCAGGATCTGCATCTCTTTCCGTCCGCGGCCTACACGGGCGTGGACGAGAGAATCGTTATCCAGTACGACGACGTCAGGTGGGAAAGAGCGCGCCATATCACTCCACGAAGGTGACCTTGTTGATCTCGCGCAACGTGGTCTGTCCGTTCATCACTTTCCGGAGCGCCGATTCGCGGAGGAACAGCATTCCTTCTTCTTTCGCAGCTTTCTTGATTTCCGAGGCGGGACGGCGGTCGAGAATCATGGTTCGAATACGGTCGGAAAGGTCGAGAAGTTCCGAGATTGCGGCGCGGCCGTGGAAGCCCGTTCCGTTGCAGTCGATGCAACCGGCGCCTTCCGCGAACTTCCTTCCGCGGAACTCCTTCGGATCGAGCCCCGACTCAATGATGAATGAGTCGGGATATTCGACCTCGTGGCGGCAGGAGTCGCAGATTTTGCGCACCAGCCGCTGCGCCAGGACGCAGTTGAGCGCCGAGACGAAGTTGTAGAGATCGACCTTCATGTTCAGGAAGCGGCCGAGAACGTCGACGACGTTGTTGGCGTGAACGGTGGTGAAGACGAGATGGCCGGTGAGCGCCGACTGCACGGCGATGGCGGCCGTCTCTTCGTCGCGGATCTCACCGACCATGACCTTGTCGGGATCGTGACGGAGGATGGCTCGCAGTCCGCGGGCGAACGTCAGCCCCTTTTTCTCGTTGACCGGAATCTGCGTGATTCCGCGGAGCTGGTACTCGACGGGATCTTCGATGGTGATGATCTTGTCTTCCGAGGTCTGAATCTCGGAAAGTGCGGCATAGAGCGTCGTCGTCTTGCCGGAGCCGGTCGGACCGGTGACGAGCACCATCCCGTACGGCTCTTTGATGAACTTGCGGAACTTGAGCAGCATCTCCTCGTCGAAGCCGAGGACATCGAGGCGCAGGCTCTTGAAGTCGGAGTTCATCGACTCCTTGTCCAGGATGCGGATGACCGAGTCCTCGCCGTGCGCGGTCGGGACGATGGAGACACGGAAGTCGATGGTGCGGCCGGTGATGCGCAGCTTGAAACGGCCGTCCTGCGGTACGCGCTTCTCGGCGATGTCGAGCTCGGACATGACCTTGATGCGCGAAATGATGGTGCTGTGGTGGCGCTTGTCGATCGGTTCGAGCGCTTCGTAGAGCACGCCGTCGATGCGGTACTTGACGACCACTTCGTTGTCGCGCGTCTCGATGTGAATGTCCGAGGCGCGGCGCTGAATGGCATTGAAGACGATGGAGTCGACCAGCTTGATGATCGGCGACGACTCCTGCGCCGTGATCGAATCGATCGTCAGCGTCTCCTCGCCTTCCTCGTCTTCGCCGACGAGGGTCATGCGGAAACCTTCGGTCGCTTCGTCCAGGACCCGCTGCGTCGACTCGGACTTCTGCAGCTTGTCGCGGATGGCGGCCGCCGAGGCCACTTTGACTTTCAGCGGCGCACCGAGCAGGAGCTCGAGCTCATCGAGCTTGAGGACGTCGGTGGGATCGCCGACCACGACGGCGATGTGGCCGTTCTCGCGCTTCTCCGGGAGGAACTGATAGCGGATCATCAGCTCCAGCGGCACGTCTTTGAAGAGCTGGTGGTCGACCTGGAAGTGCTCGAGGTTGACGAACTCGAAGCCGTATTGCTCGGCCAGCCGTTGCGCACGCCCGGCTTCACCGGTGGGATCGGCGTTCTTGTAGAGGAGCGTGCGTGGATCGGCGGCCATGACGGTCTCTTATTGCGCGACGTTGCTGAGCTGGAACAGTGGGAGATAGAAGGCGTAGAGCAGAATGGCGATGACGCTGCCCATGAAGACAAGGATCATCGGCTCGATGGCCGACACCATGCGCGTCAGGCGCGATTCGATTTCCTCGTCGTAGAACTCACTGACATTTCCGAGCATTTCCGTCAGCGCGCCGGTCGATTCGCCGACCTTGATCATCTCGACGGCGAGATCGCTCATCGCGCCGGTGTTTTCGAGCGAGCGCCACAGCGGCTCCCCTTCGCGCACGTTCTGCACGATGCCGAAGATCTTCTTCGAAATGGAGTGGTTGGTGACGGACTGCGAGGCGATCTCGATCGCCGGAACCATCGGCGTACCGCCCGCGAGCAGCGTTCCGAGCGACTGCGTGAATTGCATGATGGCGAAGCGGTGCAGGATACCGCCGGCCAGCGGCAGGTTGAGCTTGAATTTGTCCCACGCTACCCGGCCGCTCCCTTTCGCCCATCGCCGGAAAAGGATGTATCCGCCGACGAGAACGATGGCGAGGATGGGAAGGTTGGTATTCAGCGTCTTCGAAACGCCGATCATCAAGGTCGTGAACCAGGGCAATTCGGCGCCGAAACCTTGATAGAACTCGGCGAACTTGGGGATGACCTTGACCAGCATGATGAAGACCATGCCGATCGAGAGAAGGATCAGCACAGTCGGATAAATCATCGCGCCGATGACGCGCTTTCGCAGGTTGACGATGATCTTCTGGTAGCGAAGGAAGCGGCGTAGCACGCCTTCGAGGTCGCCGGAGCGCTCGCCCGCGCGAAGTGACGTGGAGTAGATCGGCGGAAAGGAGTCGCCGTACGCGGCAAAAGCGTCGGAGAGCGCGATCCCCGATTTCAGTTTCTCGCGCACGTCCGTCAGCACTTCCCTGAACCGCAGGTTTTTCTGCCGCTCGAGCATGATGTCGAACGACTGCAGAATCGGCAGTCCCGCTTTCACGAGCGCGAGCAGTTCCTGGTTGAACATCAGGAACATCTCGGTGGAGATGATTTTCTTGCCGCGCGGAAGAAGATCGCGCAGTTGCATCGCGCCGCGGCGCGCGTCGAAGACGTGCATCCCCTGCTGGCGCAGTTCGTCTTCAGCGGCGCGAACGCTCATCGCCTGGATGTGGCGTTCGGTGATGGCTCCGTCGGGCGTGCCGACTCTGACAATAAATTCTGGCATTGCGGTTCTGAGTCTGCCCTCTACGACGGTTGACGCCGTGAAACGTTCCGGACTCGGGCAGGGTGCTTACAACGGGGTGGGGCCGAAACGGATTCCGCGATTTCCTTGCGATTGCTGATGTTGCGGTGCCGCGATCGTGTGACCGCCATCACGCCAGCAGCCGAGTATGGCTCCGAACGTGAATGACCTCGGCAGACCGTGACAACTACTCCCCTCCGCCGGCGTAACGATCTGCCACCGGACCCGCCCGCGGAGCCAATCGGCGTCCTCATCGTCGAAGACGACGAAAACTTTTCCGTATGGCTCGCGTCCATCGCACGCCGCCTTGGGCTGACCGTCACGACAGCCACAAACGGCGTGGACGCGCTCCGCAAACTCGCCGCTCAACACTTCGACCTGCTCATCTCCGATTTCGAGATGCCGCGCAAGGACGGCCTCGCGCTCATCGCCGACGTCCGCGCGAATCCGGAGACGAGCGGGTTGTACGCGGTGATGTTGACGGCGCACGACGAGCTTTCGGTCAAAGTCACCGCCCTCACCCTCGGCTACGACGACTTCCTGGCCAAGGGCTGCACGGAGGTCGAAGTCGTGGCGAAGGTCGCCGCGGCGCGCCGCATCCTGGCGCGGCAACGCGCGGTCGACGCCGACGCGCGCCAGTGGCGCGACATCGCCAATCACGATGAGCTGACCAGCGTGGCCACGCGCCGCTTTTTCTTCGAACAAGCCGAACGGCATCTCGCGCAGAACGACAACATCGCCGTCGTCCTCTTCGACGTCAACGACTTCAAGAGCATCAACGACAACTACGGACATCTGATGGGCGACCGCGTGCTGAAAGACATGGGCGGTCTTTTTCTACGCCGTACGCGAAGCGACGACGTCATCGCCCGCTACGGCGGCGATGAGTTCGTGCTGCTGGTGCTCAATCTGACGGTTGACGAAACGCGCGCCGTTGCCGAACGGCTGGCGGCGGAGTTGTCGTCGCTGCAGTGGCACGAACGCGGCGCGACTGTGCAGGTGGGCGTGACGATCGGCATGGGCTGCTCATCGCTCCTCCCCGGCGCGACGATCCAGCAACTGCTCGAAGTAGCGGACCGCGAGCTGTATGCGAATAAGTGGCTGCAGAAACATCCGGCCACGACGGCACCCGAGGTCTACGAATATCCTGATGCCGACACGCCGCCCGCTCGGGCATCTCGGCCGCGGCCGCAGCGTGTCGTGACTACATCGGCGGCTTCTGCGTCATCTCCGCCGGAATCGTCTCGAGGCGATTCGTCACGTGGTCGTCGATGACTTCGCTGTACGGTTCATCGTTCTGCTGCGCCATGTACGACTGCTCCTGACGAAGGGCAGTCTGCCGCGCCTGTTCAGCCGCGACGCGCATTTCGCGCGCGCTGCGCTCCTGCGCGGCGATCGCGCTTGCGTCGCCGGAGTTGCCGGTAGCCCACGAGCGTCCTTGCGCGTCTGGTCCTCCCGCGATTGCAGATGCCGGCGCGGACGGCCAGCGGGAGATGACGAGCGTGGTGGAGTCGATGATGACGCGGGACTTCGGATGGAGGCGGGCCTGATAACTGATCTTCGCTGCGCGGACGAGCGGCGAGTCGTAAGCGGAAGCGGCGGCCGCGGCAACCGGTGGCGGAGCCGGCGCCTGCTTCGCGTTCGTCGCCTTCGTTTCCGCCGCCAAAGCGACGCTGACCACGAAAACCGCAGAGACTGCAATGACTACGCTTCCGAGACGTCGCATCGGCTGGTGCCTCCTGATTGGAAAGTACCGGTTGCAACGGACGCCGCCAATGGGCGCATTCCCTGCCCTTTCGGGCTCTACCGTTCAACCCATTTCTGCCCCTTACCGGCGTAGTAGAGCTTGCGGAGATTGCCGTCCGACCCCGACGAGCGTACCGCGGCGCCAAGGCTGCCGCCGTCGGTGAGGAAGATCGTCCCCGGAGTACCGGAGCCGATCTGCGAAAACGAACAGATCGAGGAGTTGTTGAACGCGATCGGCGAGGTGCCGGCCGTGAACGGCGCCAGCGTGTCGGGATCGGTGAAGCCGTTCCCGATCCCGACCTCGATCGGGGCCGTCGTGTTGAGAAGCGGGAACGGGCCTTCGATGCGCCGGTCCACGCCGCTGGCGATCTCGCTGCGCAGCACGCCATTGCCGTTCTCGTCGGTGTAGATCGCGTACATCCACTCGCCGTTCGTCTGGAAGTAGTAGACGCCGCAGTTTTTCGAAAGCGCCGCCGCCGTGCTCTGCGCGCGCACCATTTGCCGGCGCAGCCGATCCGCGGCGGTCGCCAGCGCGAAGCGGCGGTGCATGTTGTCGAGCGCCGGTGCTGCCGCCAGCAGCAGGCTGGCCATGATGGCCATACTCACAGCGCATTCGAGGAGCGTCATTCCCTTGGATGTTCTCTTCGGTTCCATTGCTCTTCTCCTTTGTTCGGAGAAGGCCATTGCAAGAGAACGGAGGCAGACGCATTTTCAGCTAAGTTGCTGCGAGCAGACGAGTTATCAAACTCGATGAGGCGCGCCAGCCGTCAAAAAGATTGGCGGCGTCGCCGGTTTTTCACGCGGCGACGCCGTGCCGTTACGACGAACCGGAGGTGATGACGATCGACTCCTTCGAGTCGATGTGGCCGATGTAGCTGGCCAGAATCACCATGCGGGCGAGGATGCGCCGCGATCCGGCCGGCCCGACGATCAGAAACTCGAGGCCGGAGGGGAAGGTCGGCACATTGGAGTCGAAGACGGCGTATTTCGGAATGGGGTCTCGCACCTGGATCGAGCCGTCGGCCTTCTTGACATCCGTGTTCAGGTTGAAACGAGCTGCCGAGGGGCGGTAGCCGACGGTGTAATCCATCTTGCCGGAGATGCGTCCGCCGTTCAGCCCCTTCACCAGACTCGCCGACGTCGGCAGCGCGATGGTCGGGCTGTTGATGGCGGTGAACCCCATTGAGGCGCTGATCGTGTAGAACGCGGTCGGCGCCGCCACTCCCGAATTCCATGCTTTTGTCGTCGGCTGCGTCGCGCCAGTGACGGGATCCGTGTAGGTGCTCAACTGAGTGGCTACTTTCGTTTTATCGGTAGCGAGGGTGCCCGGCAGCGCGGCCCACTGCGTCAATTGCGAATAATCGGCGTAGATGTCGCTCTTCGCCTGGATCGCGTCCACGAAATAGTTCTGCCCCGCGAAGCCGTGAGTGAACCGCTGCGTCAGGTAGAAAACCTGAAACTGGTAACGGTCGACGAGCATCGTCCCCCCGGTTATGCTCAAGCCCGTTATGACCGCTGGCGAAAGTTGTTTGGCGACCAGCAGCACGTTGCCGGTGTAGCGAGTGGCTGGGTCATCGGGGACTAGTGAGGTGCTGGCCGGATTTAAGACCGGCATCTTCGAACCCGTCAGCAGCGGAAACGCGGCTGGAAATGTGAGGGCCGAGAAATAGCCGGGGCCGGTGCTGGCGGCGCTGCCTTCGAAGACAACTCGCGATTGCAACAACTCACGTTGAATGGCGTTGACCGCGCTCTGTCCGTAGATCGGAAGGTCGTTGTGCTCTTCCACGAAAAGGCTGGTCTGCACGCTGTCTTCGAGGAGCGTGTACGAGATAAAGAAAAGGACGGTAAAAAGAGCGACGACCACCATCATTTCCATCAGCGTGATGCCACGCTGGCCTCTCGGGCGGGATTTCATCTTCGTCATCATCATGGTGATCTCTGTAAGAACGCGCGGTACTGGTGGAATGAGTAGTGTAACGGGTAACCCTCCCGGTAACCCTCTACGCGGATCAGATAGTTGCCTTGCGGAAAGGTCCCTGCCGGTGTATTGAAGGTCGTCGACGAGGTCGTGCTGGCCGCTGACACAGCCACGGAGATCTCGTGCGCCGGGTCCGGCTTCACGCCTGTATAGGCCACTGAGTTGTCCTGGATGTATTTCCAGCCCGTGGGATTTCCATTTGCAGGATTCTTATCGGGAACGCCGTTACTCGGACTGTAGATCACGGCGTACTTCATCGTCAGCGTTTCCGTCCAGTTGGCGTACTGCGGGTCCGTCGTGTACGTGAGATCATCCCACCGTTTCCACGTCGTTTTCCACCCGACGGTGATGGAACTCTTATTTTTCAGATCGGTATTTTCATTCGGATCGGTGATGACCACGCGAGGCAACTGGCGTACATGCTTCGCTTTCGGACTGGCTGACGCATCGGTATAGAGGCCGCCATTCATGTAACTCTGAATCAATGTCAGGAACGACCATTTTGCGATGAAGGTCGTGCCGGCTACGCCGGTCGGTGAAAGACCATTGACGGCAATGAACGCGGGATTATTACTGGCCGGATCGGTCAGAGCGAGGAGGGCGCTTCCCTGTGTCTCGCCACCTGGATGCGTGTAGTACGTATTCAGCACCCTGGCCACATACGCATTGGGATAGGTGGCCGGCTCGAGGAAGTTCTCGGGGTTATAGCCGGTATTGTTGACATTGATGTCAAAAGGACGGGCGTTGTCGATCGTGTCCGGAACGGGCAGTGCGTAGTTGTCGGCGATGTCCTTTCCAGGGCCTGGGCTGGTGATATTGGCTTGATCGCCATCGTGATACGTGTGGTGGAACGTCGCGGCCGCATTGCCGCTCCAGAACAATGTCGTACTGCCCATCTCCTTCGTGCGGCGCACCGACGCGGTCAGGTTCGTGCCGTTGAACGGAGGGAACTTGGCGCGGTCATCGCGGACGAACTTAGTTCCGCCGGTGCCGGTCGGGATATTGCCGTTGGCAAGCCAGGACGCGTAAGACGTATCCGGATAAAGCTCGCCCATCCACGGTTTCGCCCACCAGACCGGCGGCGCGGCGTTGTCGCGGATGTATTTTACAGTCCCGGTAATGGAGTTCTCGTAAAGGCTGCCACCCGATCCGGTAAATGGCTTTGTAGACACCGGAACACTGCTTGGAAATCCATTGGCTGAGTCATAGCCGATCTCGTTGCCGATGCCGATGTAGTAGTAGGAGAAGCCGGTCATCGTCGTCCAAATAGCATTGGACCGCGTAAGTGAGGACCGCAGCATCTGGAAGAGCCGGTGTACGTCGATCTCGAGAGAACCCGCGCCGGTGTCCCACCCGGCATCGGCGAGATTGCCGTTGTTGTTGATACCGTACTGCTGCGCGCCTACGTTGTAAACCCAGCCGGGCCAGCCAGGCGTCCTCCCGATCGAATTATCGAACCCGAGCTCAGCACCGCAATTGTTTGCGGCGGTTGTGTCGAATTGTACGGAACCCGGCCGTCCTTTCGTGGTGATCCGAACTCTGCCGCTGACAGCGTCAGCGTTCGCGACACCGGTAAACAAAACATTGGCCATGAGCTTCGCAACGACCTGTGCGGCGGTCATATCGACCGTCGACGCTGAAAGTGTTGTCGAAATTGCGAGCGCGACGCCATCGATCTTTACAACAAACTTATTGTTCTGGCTACCACCGCTGGCCACGATGTGAAATGGCTCGACGTCCGCGCTCGTGATTTCGGCGGATCCTCCGCGATTGCGGTTGGCATCCTCCATATCATCGAAATAGCGGTTGTAGCCCATGCCAAGCGGGCTCTCATACGCGCCAGCCGCAACGGCCGGCGGGCCAACGATCGCGCCGGCCGGAAATGCAGACGGACTAAAAACATTGGGCCGTTTCAGATCCGCATACGGGCAGTGACGCGGATCGCCGATCACCTGGAAGCGCTCCGTGATAGGCAACTTCGGCGGCGTCGCGGCGGTGCCATAGATGTAAGAATTAGGCCCGCACCATACAAAGGTGCGGCTCTTGTTCTCAGGGTCGACGGCGTTGGGATAAAGATAGCCACTCGTTTCCTGGTCGCCAATACGCGTTTCCACGGAGAGAACCGCGCCCGTCGCCGGGATCGCTGCCGCGGGAATCTTGATGAGCCAACGCGCTGTGTTTTTCGGCCGTACGGCGGTGGATGTCAGGTCTGTAGAGAACTGAACTGCACCAGTCGTGAGATCTTCAACGGGCGATGGAATGTAATCGAGGCCGTAAAGCCGATCCTCGGGTGCCAGGCCGCGGCCACTCGTCTCCGTCGGAGTTCTCAGCGGTGAACCGTATAGCTTGAGGACGGTGTCGCCTGTGGCCGCGTCGATATTGTAGGTCCACGCCATCTGGTTCGGTTTCCCCACGACTGGGTAGGAAGCAGCGGCGACAGGAGCTGCGTCGTAAGCATCCGCGCCTCCCGATCCGTCATTGTCGACCCCGCCGTGAATTGCCTGAACGTTGCAGGTGGTGCCAGCCGGAGGTGGAGCGACCGGCGTGCAGCCCGCGGGGTTGGCCGGAATCCACGAATTCAAACCGTTGATGCGGATCGTTAACGGTACGGGCATGATCGCCGGCGCCGAGACCGGATCGGTATATGTATAAACGCGCAGCGTCACCCAGTTGTTCGCGGCATAGGCCAATTGCTCGGGATGCGTGACGGCGCGAACGTTCTGCAGTCCGGCGGTTCCGGGACTCTTGGCCGCATCCGAGTAATTGCGCACCGGCGGGAACGGCATCAGCTCACCGTGAAGATTGATGATCAGCGCGTTGGTGTAGTTCTGCGGATTCATGTACATGTCGTCCATGAGCAGACGCCATGTCATCTCCTCGGTTTGCGGTGGATCCTGCTTCGCCGCTGCTTTCTTACGGGCGTCGTAAAGCGCCTTTTCGTCGTAATACCGCATGGCGTTGTTGTACTGATCGGCGATCGCGTACGGTTGCGGATTGTCTTTGGCGTCGTAACCGTTCGTATCGACTCCGTCGACGCTCATCCGCCCACGGAAGAAGAACGACGGATAGTAATAATCATCGCCGCAGTTACCGGCATTGATACAAGCCGTCGGCATCTTACCGGGATAGAAGTATACGGAGTTGATGTCCGCGTTGGAATCGGCCGCGTCATTGATAAAAGGCTTGTAAAGCAGATCACGTCCGTAGGCGAGCGAGGTGATCCAGTGCGCACGGAAAATGAGCCCTGGATTTCGAGATTGCAAATCGCTGATCGCGCTTTTGACAAACGGGACGACGTTCGACATGTAGACCCACCAACCCGGCACGTTTTCAATGGCGAGGCAGTAGACGTCGTACACCTGCGTCGGAGGCATATCCCCCGCCAGTGTGCGAATCACGCTGGATACCTCGGCGAGGAGGATTTGCCCGCCCCTCGGCAGGTTCTCAAAGACCTTTACGTTGACCAGACGAACGTCGTTTCCCTGCCCTTTGATCTTACGGACTGTGATGAGACGCTCATACTGCCACTGGTCCGGCGCCACCATCAGAACATTGCCGCTCGTTACGTCGTCCGGAAGCGGCGGAGTCAGCGGCGCCTGGTTTTTTTCGCCGATCGTCGTGAGCACCATGTTGTTCTTCACGCCGTCATCGTAGTCGTCCAGCGTGACGATCGTGCTGCCCGCATTCGTCTGCACGAGCGACTTGAGCTCTTCGATCATCGAGATCGCTTTTTCGGTCGCGAACTGTTTGCTCGATGTCAGGCGCGTGAGGTTATGTGCATTGCTCATCACGGTTACCGTTCCGAGCACCATCACGGAAATGATCGCGAAGCCGGCGATCACTTCGATAAGACTCATACCGGACTGCCGGCTACGCGTCGTCACTATCATTGTATTTCCCATGTCATTTCCCGACCCAATACTTGCTGCGGCTGAAACGGTACTGACCCATTTGTGAATTGATCTGGCCGATGATGGCCGGGTCGTAGTCAGCCTCGGAAATGTCCGTACCGCTGTTGATCGCTACCGTGGCGCTGCTGGAGTTGTTCGCCGCGATGATGGCACCGCTCACCTGCGTGACCTCGCTGATGACGAGGTTGCCCGTGCAATAGATGACGCCACTCCAATTGGAGTTCGATCCGACCGCGACCGTCAGATCGCCATACACGACCAGGATTCCGCTGCCAGTGAGTGGCCGCTTGTTATCAAACACGGCAGGGCCATTGATGATGATCAGGTTCATCGCCGGCAGCGGATTGGGAAGGTCAGTTACCGTCGTCACATTAACGTCGGCAAGACCCTGCAACTCCTGAGGCGTCACTGCAAAGACCGCCTGGATGTCGTACGGCGCCGCGGAATTGGTCTTCGTAGGCGTGAGACCGCGGACCACTCCGTTATTTTTCATACCGAGACCGCCGCCCGGTCTGCACGAGACGCCGATCCCTGCACCGCCCTGGATTTTAGTTTTTGTATCGATCGTGACGTTATCGCAATTCGCGCTGAAGAGGGCCGCGCCGCCGTCAGGAACATTGACGCTCATTTTCTGAATCTCAGTGCGAAAGGTCTGCTTTGAAAGAATCTGATTGGTGCTCTGATCGTAATTATCGTTGGCTGGATCGTTCTGCACCCACACGTATCCGATCGACTCCAACTGCCAGACGGAGCCCTGGGTCGCACTAGTGCGGCCTTTCTGGTTGGTAACGTCGACGACGCCAGCCCCGGCCACGCTGAACGGGAGGCTGCCTTTCCTGACTTCATACCGGGCCATCAGACGTCCCGGACCGCTGACTTGATAGTTGCGGACGATCCCCATGTTGGGACTGTTGGTGTCCTCAGTCTCGTTGATCGGCGGATTCGCGGACGCGTCGATAATGGGGTTGAACGTCTTGACGGGCTGTACCTTCTGCTTCCGGAACCATGACAGCGCATCGACCAAACCTGCCTGCGCGGCATTCGCGGCCTGTCCCTGATAGGTGAGTTGGCGGGAGACGAGACGGTTTCCGAGTTGAACCTGAGTCAACATCGTGAGAAGCGTCAGCAGAACGAGCGAGATGATGATCGTCGTCGCAAGGACTGCTTGTCCTCTTTCTCTGTGGCGGTGCTTCATTCGTCCTCCCGGCAGCATGGTGGGCTCCCTATGAGCAATGGCTGAGCCATGCGGTGCGTATCGCCTAAGCGATTGATGTACGGCCATTTAGCTATTTCCTAGGGCTTTCGAGGTCGAGAGCATCGCCGGATTCTGTTACAAAATGTAACGGCTGCGCAGCTGCTCCGACAGCACCTCGGCGGGCGACGTGCCGGTGGCGGACGGCTCATCGAACTCGATCTCGGCCACGGCTCCCCCTTCCGGGCGCGGCAGGAGTTGGATGGTGCCCTGGTGCAGAAGGATGATCTTTTTCGTCAGCGTCAGCCCGAGGCCGAAGCCGGCAGGCTTTCCTGATTGGAAGGGGACGAAGAGCCGAACGGCCGGATCGAGACCCGCTCCGTCGTCTTCGACCGTGATGCGGCTCCGTGGATGCGCGCTCGTGCGGATGACGATGCGGCCCTCACCTCCCCGCGATTGAATCGATTCGACGGCGTTGCGAATGATGTTGTCGAGTGCGCGCGCCAGGAGCGCCGCGTCACCGCGCACGGAGAGCTTGTCGCCGCTGACGTCGAACGCGATGGCCGGCGCGAGTGGCGCGATCCGTTCGACGACATCGCGGACGAGCGCGGTCAGCGCGACATCATCGTGCCGGGCGGCGAGCGGCCGGCCGAGCGCGAGGAGACGTTCGACGGCGTCCGAAAGCGCGAGCGCCTCCTGTTCGGCCTTGCGCAGCCGCTCGTTGCTCGCTTCGTCCGCCGCGCCGAGGCGAGCCAGCCGGAGGTAGCCGAGAATCGCCGCGAGTGAATTTCGGAATTCGTGCGCAATGCCTCCTGACATTTCGCCCAGATCGGCAAGCGCCTGCATGTCGCGCACGCGCTGCTCGAGCTTGCGGACTTCGGTCAGGTCGGCGAACAGCGCGAGCATGCCGAGGTATCGGCCGTCCTGATCCATGAGCGGGACCGTCGAGACGCCGATGTGCACCGGTTCGGCGCCGCCGCTCGTCACCTCGCGGCGCTGCACGGCGATTCGCCGCTCGTGCGCCATCGCCAGCGTCCGTGCGAACGTCGATGTGCCGAGGGCCTGCTCGACGGTGCGGCCGGTGGCGGCGGCGCTGCCCGGCAGGTCGAGGATGTCGCAGGCGAACTGATTCAGATCGACGATCAGGCCGGCTTCGTCGAGGGCGATGAATCCGGAGGTGAGACTGCGCACGAGCGTGCCGGTCAGACGGGCCAATTCGTCGGCGCGTTCTTTCTCTTGCCGATGCATCCGTTTCAGCTCGTTCTCGCGCTGCTTCAGCGTTTCGAGAGAGCTGCCGAACGTGTGGAGAAGGTAGGCGGTGCCGCCCTCGTCGCCGGCCGTTCCGCGCTCCGCCGGCGCGCGGCCTCGAATCGCGTCATTGACGTAGACCGGCAGAAGAAGGATCGCGGCGATTCCGGCGATGACGCCGGCCACGAGCGCCAGCCGCACCGTCCGGGCGATGTGCTGCAACGCCTCTTCCGCGAAGTGAATGCGGACGACGGCCGGTCCGGCCGTCCGCGTTTCCACGTGCGACGGCGCGCCGGCCGGCGGGACGATGCCCAATCGCACGACTGCACTACCCGACTGAATCTCGATGGCGTCCAGCCGGTATCGCTGCCGCAGGACATCGAGCGCGGCCAGGTCAGGGATGCCGCCTGCGAGCGTTGCCGCACACGCGTCGCTGATAGCCGCCTCGCGTTCGCGTTCGGATCGTTGCGCGACAATCCAGAGCGCCGGAACGGTGCTCGACAACACGACGGCGCCGGCGGCGAACAGCGCCAGCAGCATCGACGAGACGCCAAGCAACGACCTGCGCCGGGAAGCGGATCCGCTGGACATTCCTGACAGGATAGCGCCGCGGTCAGCGCGGCACGAAGCTGAGATACCAGTCCGCCATCTCGTGACCGAAGAACAGAACGGCGAGAAAGCCGATGCCGAGGAAGACGCCGAACGGGAGCGCGGTCCGCATCCCTTCGCCACTGCGAATCGCGAGCGGGATGCTGATCAACGATCCGGTCACCGAGGCGATCATGAGGACCGGGACGACGCTTCGCCATCCGGTGACGGCGCCGATCATCGCCAGCAGTTTGATGTCGCCCTGCCCCATCCCCTCGGCATGGCGCAAAAGCCAGTAGATGCCGATGATCGCCAGCGGAATGGCCGCGCCGAGGAACGCGCCGAAAAGGGAGTCGAGCAGCGAATCGGCCAGCATCAGCGATGGATGCAGGATGCCGAGGCCGAGCGCGCCGGCGCCGAGTCCGATGGCGATGCCGGGGAGGTCGATGACGTCAGGAAGGATTTGGATATCGGCGTCGATGTAGATGAGGGCGATGGTGATCGAGATGATCGCCGCGACGATCACGAATGCGACTGTCGGCCCGGTGCGCTGATAGACAGCAAGATAAAAGAGCGCGTTCGCCAGCTCTACGAGCGGATAGCGCCAGGCGATGCCGGCTCCGCAGGCGCGGCAACGTCCGCGCAGCACGATGAAACTGAGGACGGGGATGTTGTCGTACCAGCGGATGGCCGCATCGCACTGCGGACAATGGCTGCCGGGAAAGACGATCGACTCGTCGCGCGGATAGCGATGGATGACGACGTTGAGAAAGCTTCCGACGATCGCGCCGATGGCAAAGGCGTAGATGCCGAGCAGGAGCGTCATTGAGGCGGATTGTATTGGGAGTGTCATCCGCTACGACGCGGAGATCTCTTCCCCAAGCACCTCGGCGCGCGCGGCTTCGACGGCCAGCAGGATCTCCTGGTAGAGATGGAAGGCGAAGTCTTTGTTCAGCGGCTCGGCGGCTCCGCGGTTGACGATGTCCGCGATCTGGGCGGCGTAGTACGACGCCAGCGGAAGGCGTTCGCCGGAGTTGTGGATCTGGCGGAATCCGAAGAGCAGTTCTTCGCGCAGCGACTCGCGAAAGAGGCCGTTGGCGACGTCGTCTTCGAGGCTCTCGTAGTCGACATTCATCGGATGAACGACTCCACGAGCTTGGCGTCGGCGCCGTACGCGGCGCGAACGCGGACACCGTCCAGCGCCATCTTCGGTTCGAGGCCTCGGCCGCGAAGGAAGGCCGCGTAGGCGTCGCGGAAGGCGAGGGCGCGGCCGGCGTTTTCCCACTGCGTGTCGACGAGCACGGTCGGATCGCATTTGATGTTCTGCACGACAGTGACGCGATCGTCGATCCATCCGGCGCCGGCGTCGCCAACGAGGAAGCGCCAGTGAAACTCGCCGAGGTGCTCGACGGTGAGGGCGTGGGGGAGCGGGGACTTGTCGTCGAACGCGACCGCCGCCGCGCTGGTCGCGGCGAGGCGTGTGAAGTATTCGGCAGGATGGAGCACCTCGCGCGTCGAACGCGGCGGGTTCTCGTCCATGCGGTCGACCATCTTCCAGCCGCCGCGGCGATAGCCTTCGATGACCAGCTTCAGCCCCTCCGCGTACGGAAACTTGAGCGACTCGGCGAAGTAGCGTGGCGTGGACGCGTCGATCGTTTTGTCGGCGGCGCCCAGAGACGACGTCAGCATCGACAGCACTTCGGGATTGGCGAGGACGTCGTCGAGCTTTTGGCCGGCGCGGTCGAGCACGAAGTCGATCATCACCAGCGTCGCTTCGCCTTCCAGCAGCGCATGCAGCGCGAGGCCGCCGTCGGTATCTTTCTGCAAGGCAAGATCGCGCGCGCCGGCGTGGAAGCGCTGGTCCTGGAGCGCGTGCGTCAGTTCGTGGATGACGACCGACTCGCGGAGCATGTCGCTGTCTCCGATCCCGCCGGCAGCGGACGGCAGCTTGTCGATCGCGAAGTAGGTGTGCGTCAGCGGATCGTAGAAAGCCAGCACCTGCGACTCGTACAGATCGAGCATGCTGCCGACGAGATCGGTCTTGCCGCCGTCAACGAGTTGCAGGGCGCGGAGAACGAGCGCGTAGTCGTCGGGCGAATACGGCAGCGATTTCTCCATCTGCGCGCGCAGAACCTTCGGCAGCTCTTCACGCGTGATCATCTTCGAGACGACGGGACGGATGAACGTGAGTCCGCGCAGCTTCTCGACCACTTTCATTTCGGTATCGAGCGATGCGGCGTGCGCGGCCGCCGAGACAAGAAAGAGTATTGCGATGAAGACCGGGAGCCGTCGGGACATGCGGCTCGCAACGGTGCGGCTATCCCCGCGATTCCGAATTTCACTCTTCACACTTCACACTTCACCCTTCACTCTTTAGCCTTTACAATGCGCGGCGGTTCAAAATTGATGGAACGTGACGGCGAGCGGATCGAGATCACCATCAGCAGTCGGTTCGAGAACATCGAGCTCGTGCAGGTGATCGCCGAACATCTCTGCGAAAACGCTGGGATGGATGAAGATGGCTCGCACTGGATCGGCATGGCCGTCCGCGAGGCGGTCGCGAACGCGATCAAGCACGGCAACAAGCTGGACGTGAAGAAGAAGGTCAACGCCACGTTCGAACTGCACGGCCACAATCTGGCCATCACGATTTCAGACGAGGGAACCGGCTTCGATCCGGAGAAGGTGAGCGACCCGCTCAACCCGCAGAACCTGATGAAGACGAGCGGCCGCGGCATCTTCTACATGCGTACGTTCATGGACCAGATCCGCTATTCGTTCGAGGCCGGCGGCGGGACTTCGCTCGTGATGACTAAAAACCTGGCCAAAGGAACCGGTATCGCCAGCGGCAAAGCCTGATATCTTCCGCGTCCGCGGCCGGATGCCGCGGGGAAGCAGACAAAGGAGAAGAGAGATGAAAGCCACCACTCGCGACGTAAACGACATCGCGATCATCAAAGTCGATGGCAAGATCACGATCGGCGCGGGCGACCAGCAGCTTCGCGATGTGATCGCGGGCGCCTCCAGCAAGAAAATCCTGCTCGACCTCTCCGGCGTGACGACGATCGATTCGTCCGGGATCGGCGAATTGGTCGGCTCGTATACGACCGTGACGAACAAGGGCGGCAAGCTGAAACTGCTGCACCTTCCTGCCAAACTCAACGAGCTGCTCCACGTGACCCAGCTCATCACCGTGTTCGAGGTCTACGAAAACGAAGACGAAGCGATCAAGAGCTTCTAGGCCGGCAGGCCGCGTTTCCTCGTTCGACCGCGCGGTCTTAGTGGATTAGTAGATTCGTGGATCCGAAGATTCGGGTCTCTTCTTATCTACTAATCCACTGATCTACGAATCCACTATCCCGGTCCGCGGCGGCGCCTTGCCGGGCCGTTGTCGTCCATCCCTGTCGACGCCGGACCCTGCCAGCGCATCGGAAGCGCGTTCGTCGTAACCGTCTCCGTTCGCTCGACCCATTTCGTGAACAGCTCGTCGGCGAGCTTCTTGTCGCGCACCGCTCGCTCTGGAATGCCGACCAGCATCGCGAACGGAGCGGGATCGCCGAGGAAGTTGACGCGGAGTTGGAGAGCATGAGGCTTCGGCGTCCAGGGGGAGTTGGCCGGCATGTGGATGTTGATGTTCGCGCCGGCGTTGAACGTGCGCCGCTCGCCGGATGGAATCGAGATCAGCCGCGGCAGGAACTCTTCGCCGGGGATCTCGGAGCCGACGTCGATCGTGACCGTGCGCGTCTCGGGATCGTAGTTCGACTGCGCGTTGCGGTCGGCGATCAGGATTGGGGTCGCGCGCTGATTGGTCACCTCGTACTTAATGGCGATGCTCGTCCCCTGCCTCATGTCCTCGCCATAGATTTCAGCATCGACGCGGACGTCATTCTCGGTACCGACCATCCGCCGCGCCTGTTTCATGTTGATTTTGCCGGGCGCCGTCGCGGGCGTGGGCGCCGTGTTCGAGTTGCAGGATGCGGCAAGCAACAGCATCGACGCACAAACGGATCGGCGCATGAGGGTCATGGCGGGAAATTACTACCGTTTGCTTGCCGAAGATGAAAAACAAACGCAAATGAAAAGGCCTCCCGCGAGGGAGGCCCGGTTATCTTCAGATCAGAGGCCGCGTTTCTTTGCGCGGATGTTGCGCCGGCTGCCTTTCGGCTTTCCGCCGCCGCCACCGTAAGCGCCACCGCCACCAGCGCCGCCGCCACCGCCGTAACCACCGCCACCGCCACCACCGTAGCCGCCGCCACCGCTACCACCGTAGCCGCCACCACCGCCGCCGCCGTAACCACCACCGCCGCCGCCACCCGGACCGCGGCCACCGCCACCACCGCCGAACGAACGGCCACCGCCGCCGCCACCAGCACGCGGCGGACGATCCTCGGCTGCATTCACCCGGAGGGCGCGGCCGCCCAGATCGTGACCATTGAATTTCTCGATCGCCTTCGCGGCGTCTTCATCCGACTCGAATTCGACGAACGCGAATCCGCGGGGCCGTCCCGACTCGCGATCGGTCGGAAGAAACACGTCTCGTACCGTTCCGACCTGCGCAAACAACGCTTCGACTTCGTCGCGCGTTGTGTTGAAGTCGAGATTCCCTACGAAAACCTTGGAAGCCATCAACATCTCCTCTTCTGCGGCTCATGCCTGCCAGTTGAGTGGCTTCCGGCGTTCCGCGCGCGAAGTGTATCGCGTTGCATGATTGGTGCGAGGGAAAACTCAACTACGGCTTTCCGGTCACAATCCCGAGCGCGCCGCTTCCGCCGTCACGCCCTGCCGCTCGTTACTCCAGCGGACGGGGAGAACGTTCAGTTCGACCGACGAAACGCTGGCCACCCACGTGTCGAAGAGATCGTTCGGCAACGGAGGTGCGACGGCGGACTTTGCCTGCTGCGCGATCAGATTCGCGAACGGTTTGAGATCGCGCAGAACATTGACGACGATCTGCACAAAGCGCGGCACATGCGCCCACGGACTCTTCGCATTCGCGACGACGACTTGCGGGGACGCTCCGATGCGGAATGCGCGCGTCTGTCCCGGCGCGATCATCGTCAGATGCGGCATTGCAGCCCCCTCGGGGATCTCGGCGCCGATCGATACGGTGATGGTCTGCGAGTCGGCGTCGAAGGTCGCGTCGGCGATTTTGTCCGCGACTGCAATCGGCGCCGAGGTCAGATTTTCGACCTGGTAGGTGACGCTGATCGGGCAACCGGGAGAAAGCGTTTCCTGAAGCATCTGCGCGTCGACCTTGATGTCGTCCTCGCGGCCGAGCGCTCTGCGTGGGTCTTTGAAATCGACTCCGCCGGCTTCGGCTGTGGAACTGACGAGAAGGAAAACTGCCACTGCTACTGCAATACGACCTGAAGATTTCACGACGACCTCCTATGCGGAGGTGGTCTCAGTCAATCTTCAACACTGCTAAGAAGGCCTCCTGCGGAATCTCGACTTTCCCAACCCGTTTCATCCGTTTCTTTCCCTCTTTCTGTTTCTCGAGGAGTTTGCGTTTGCGCGAGATGTCGCCGCCATAACACTTGGCGAGGACGTCTTTGCGCATTGCTTTTACGGTTTCGCGAGCGATGACCCGATTACCGATTGCTGCCTGTAAGGCCACTGCGAACATCTGGCGTGGGATGAACTCCTTCATCTTCTCGACGAGGAGTTTTCCGCGCGGGTATGCCTTCTCTTTGTGCACGATGAGAGAGAGAGCATCGAGCGGTTCCCCGTTGATCAGAATGTCCATCTTCACCAGATCACTTTCGTGGTAACCCACGAACTGGTAATCGAGCGAGGCGTATCCGCGTGAGATCGATTTCAGCTTGTCAAAGAAATCGAGGATCACCTCATTCAACGGCATCTCATACACGATCATGACTCTGTTGGTGCTGACGTACTCCAGCTTCTTCTGTACGCCGCGCCGATCCGTTGCCAGAGCTAGAATCGGGCCAACGAATTCGTCAGTCGTGATGATGGTCGCTTCGATCATCGGTTCTTCGATCGAATGGATGTATGCGGGGTCGGGCATTTTCTGTGGATTTTCAATCCACAATGATTCGCCGTCGGTCTTTTGCACGCGGTAACGGACGCCCGGCGCCGAGGTCAGCAGCTCGAGATTGAATTCGCGCTCCAGACGCTCCTGGATGATCTCCATGTGCAGCAGGCCGAGAAAGCCGCAGCGGAATCCGAAGCCGAGGGCGAGTGACGACTCCGGCTCGTAGCTGAAGGAAGCATCGTTGAGCTTGAGCTTGCCGACAGCGTCACGCAGATCTTCGTAGTCGTCGGTGTTGATCGGAAAGATGCCGGCGAAAACCATCGGCTTCACTTCCTCGAATCCCGGAAGTGCCGGCGGCGAGGCGTTCGCGTTCGTGACGGTGTCGCCGATCTTTGCCTGGACGATGTCTTTGATGTTGCCGGAGAAGAATCCAACTTCGCCGACGCCGAGCCGGTCGACCAATTTGATCTTCGGCGTGAACACGCCGACCTCGGTGACCTCATAAATCCGCTCGGTGGAGAGGAACTTGATGCGCATCCCCTTGCGGATCTCGCCGTCGACGATGCGCACCAGGCTGACGACGCCGCGATACGAGTCGTACCAGGAGTCGAACAGCAGCGCGCGCAACGGACCATTCGGATCGCCCGCCGGAGCCTTGATGTGCGTGACAATCTTTTCGAGGATCTCGTCGACGCCAATCCCCGACTTCGCCGACGCCAGGACGGCATCATGCGCATCGAGCCCGATCACGTTCTCGATCTGCTCGCGCACCCGCTCCGGCTCAGCCGACGGCAGGTCGACTTTGTTGATGACAGAGAGGATGTCGAGGTTGTTGGCGATGGCCAGATAGCTGTTCGCCAGCGTCTGCGCTTCGACACCCTGCGTGGCATCGACGACGAGCACCGCGCCTTCGCACGCGGCGAGGCTACGCGAGACTTCGTAGGTGAAATCGACGTGACCGGGCGTGTCGATCAGATTGAAGACGTAGTCCTGACCATCTTTGGCCTTGTACTGAAGGTTCACGGCGCGCGCCTTGATGGTGATGCCACGCTCGCGCTCGAGATCCATGTCATCGAGCATCTGCTCGTGCATGTCGCGCGTTTCGACAGCACCCGTCTTCTGCAGCAGACGATCAGACAGCGTCGTCTTGCCGTGGTCGATGTGGGCGATGATCGAGAAATTACGGATGAACTGAGGGTCAGGCATCAGGCGGCGGGCTGTCTAACACGAAGTACGCGGATTGTCATCCACGGGAGGAGTGGATTAGTGGATCAGGACTCTGAGCCGCTCCGCTTTCCTAATCTACGAGTCACTAATCTACTGATCCAGCAGCTTCTCCATGATCACGACATCGCGCCAGACTCCGTCGAGTTGCCCATGCCGTTCGTAAACGCCCACTTCGCGAAATCCGAGCGCGCGCAGCAATCCGCGGCTGGCGGCGTTTTCGACGAAGACGCGCGAAACCAGCTTCCAGAAGCCGGCAGCGCGCGCGGCGGTGAAGAGTGCTTCCATCGCCATCCGTCCGGCGCCGCGTCCGCGCGCGGCGCGGGCGGCGTAAACGGAAAATTCGGCGATGCCGGCGTAGCAATCGCGGGAACGGTAGGTCGACGTCGCGGCGAACGCGATCACCTCGCCGTCATCGTCCGCAACGACGACGACCGGATGACGACCGTCGAACCACCGCACCACGTCGTCCGCGGTGCGGTGGCGCGTTTCGAACGTAGCCACCCGGTCGTCGATGCCTTCGTTGTAGATGCGGGCGATGGCTGCGGCGTCGGACGCCGCGGCATCCCGCATCTTCATTTCCCGGTCAGTTCCTTCACCAGCCCCGGAAGGCTGTAGACCTTCTTCAACGCATCGAGGATGCCGGCCGAATGCACAGCCACGGCGCGGCCGACACGGTCGTCGAACTGGTAGTCCCACGGCAGCGACTGAATGTTTCCGTCGAAGATGATGCCGACGAATTCGTTGTTGCGATTCACGACCGGGCTGCCGGAGTTGCCGCCGATGATGTCCGCGGTCATGACGAAGTCGTACGGCGTCTTGTCGTTGTCGAGTACCGCCTTCTTCGAAATCCACGACTGCGGCAGCTTGAACTCGCCCTCATTGCCATGTTCCGCGGCGTGCTCGAACGTGCCGCCGATCTCCGTCGCCCACGGAACGTTCTGGCCGTTTTCAACGAACCCTTTCACCGTTCCGTACGAGAGCCGCAGCGTGAACGTGGCGTCGGGATAGGTATCGCCGCCGCTGGTTTTGAACTGCGCGTTGGCGATCTTCGCGTACGACTGCCGCAGCGGTTCGGCGATGTTGTTGTCGTACTGCGTGCGCAGCTCGCGCGCGCGGGCGTCGACCATGCGAGCCACCTGGATCATCGGATCGTTCGACGCGTCGACCGCGGACTTGCCGCCTTCGCCGAGCGCTTTGCGAGCGGCAACGTCGCGAAGCTTCGTGCCGTGGACGAGTTCCGCGGCGCGCTCCTGCGGCGATTTGCCGGCCAGCACCTGCTTCACCAGCGCATCGGTCGGCGCGACTTCGAGCCAGTTCGACAGCGAATCGGCCAGCGTCACGATTTCCAGATCCTCATAAATCGGAGCTTCGGAATACAGACCCTGCTTCAGCGACGGCAGGTTCGACTCGCGATATTCGCGGAGCCGTTCGCCGTTCGGCTTCGTCGATTCCTCGCCGAGGCGAAGCAGCGTTTTGGCGGTCTGGAAGAGCGCGCTGTTGAAGGCCACGCCGCCCTCGATGAATCGATATTCGAGATAGATCGGACGATAGGTGTTGATCGCGGCGTCGATGTTCTGCCATGCATCGCCGTACGAGGTGTTGAGCTGGCCGTCGGCGGTCACCTTCTGGCGCAGCGACGCTTCGCTGGCCGATTTCGTGGCCAACACGGCCGGATCCTGAAGGCCGGCGATGCGCCCGAGGTAGGCCTTGCGCGAGTTCTTGACTCCGAAAAGCTCATCGTGCGCGCGGCGGTCGTTCTCGAGGCTGCGCTGCGCGTAGTTCGTCAGCAGCACTTCGCGGCGGCGCAGCAGGTTGAGCGTGAAGGGATAGGCGATGTCGCGGTAGAACTGCAGGTGCGTCATCGTGTTCAGACGACTCGTCGATCCCGGATGGCCGGAGACGAAAACGAGCTCGCCGTCCTTCGCGCCCGTCTCGCTCCACTTGAGGTAGTCGGCCGGATGGACCGGCTTGCCGTTCTCGTACGCGCGGAAGAAGCAGACGTCGAGATCGTAGCGCGGATACTCGAAGTTGTCCGGATCGCCGCCGAAGAATGCGATGGCAACTTCCGGCGCGAAGACGAGCCTCACGTCGGTGTAGACCTTGTAGCGGTAGAGGTGATACTCGCCGCCCTGGAAGAGCGTGACGACATCGCTGCGAAGTCCGGACGCCTTCACCGACTCCTGCTCGATCGTGCTCATCACGCCGCGCCGCGCTGCCTGGGCGGCCGCGGTGGTCATGCCGGGCGTCACCGCGGCGTTGACCTTCGCGGTGACGTCCTCGATCGACTGCAGCACGTTCAATTCGAGATCGACGCACTTCACCTCGTCGGCCTGCGTCTTGGCGTAGTAACCGGTGGTGACGTAGTCGTGATCCTTGGTCGAGATCTTGGCCAGGCAATCGAGTCCGACGTGATGGTTGGTCAGCGCCAACCCGTCCGCCGACACGAACGATCCCGACCCGCCGCTGTTGAATCGAATGGACGACTTCTGCAGATGATCGAGCCACGCCTGCGTCGGCGCAAAGTTGTACCGCTGCTTGAAGATCGCTTTCGGCGTCCGGTTGAAAAGCCACATCCCCTCGTCCGCGACCAGCGGAAGCGCGAGGAGCAGGAAGAGGATTGCGAGGAAGGACTTACGCATCAAAATTACCTCCAGTTGATTTGCGAGCGGGATTCTATGCACAAACCGCGCGAGACGGTTTTCACGCGAAGCCGCGGGGACGCGGAGGTGAGTCCGCGTTTTTCTCCGCGCCTCCGCGTCTCCGCGTGAAAAAATAAGGAGATGCTCGCGAAGATCATGATCGACAAACGATTGCTCGCCGCGAGGCGAGTCACGGAGGCGCTCCGAAATTACCTTCGAATGCGAAAGCAGAAGAAGATCGTGGCCCTGTTCGGAACGATCGACTTCGATCCGAAATACGACTACAAAAAGCAACGAAATCGCAGGTAAGTCTTTATCTCCAGTTCGCGACCACGGTCACCGGCGAGGGATCCGCCTCCCCTCCGTTCGCGATGACCCGTCCGTCCGGCGCGAGGTCGTAGTCGGAGGAAGAGACGGGGTTGACGTCGAGGCGGTATCTCGGTCGCGTCGCGGTAATGGCGAAGGTGGTCGCGGTCTGGACGTCGACCTCGGTCAGCGTGTTGTCGGCGGTGAGGTAGTCGAGGTGCGCGCCGTCGGGAGACCAGCGGGAGGAGTGGCCGCCGGTGGTCGTGACCTGCCACTTGCCGCCGGTGCCGAGGAAAGGGACGACGTAGATTTCGTCGCGGCCGCTTTCGTTCGAGGTGTAGGCGAGCCAGCGGCCGTCGGGGGAGATTCGCGGATCATGCGCGGCGAATTCGCCGGCGATGATCGCGCGCGGTTGTTCGGCGGCGGTCAGCGGCACAGCCCAGATCTGCGGGGCGGCGGGATTTTGCCAGAGCGAGACGACGACCCATTTGCCATCCGGCGAGGCGGAGCCGGGGTCGGCGTCGCCGGTTAGTCGCGCGACGAGTTGGCGCGGACCGTTGCCGTCGGCGCGGCGACGGTAGATGGCGGCGCGCTCTTCCGGCTTGTCGCGCGCCGCGTAGATGATCTCCGTGCCGTCGTGGCTCCAGACTGGCGCCTCATTCATCGACCCTTCGAACGTGAGCCGCGTGCGAACGTCGTGGTCGGCGTCGATGACCCAGATGTCGGCGCGCGGCTCGCCGGCGTTCGTGACCAGGCGATGGCCGTCGGACGAGAGTTTGAGGTCGTAATACTTGGCCACCTCGCCGAGCGTGCCGAGGTTCTTGCCGTCGCGGCCGAACCAGAGCAGGTGCGTCCCGGAGAGCGTGCCGCCGGGTTGAAAGATGAGCGTGCGGCCGGCGGCATCGAAGACACCGTGCCACGTCGAGGCATCGAAGCGAACGTTCTGCGCCACGATCGTAGGACTACCCGTCAACGCGCCGCGGCTGACATCGAACGGCTGCGAGACGAGCGTGCTTTCGCGCAGCATCAGGAGCTTGCCGTCGATGTAGGCGACATTCGCCAGAGTCTGCGCGACCACACGATCGCTGCGGCCGTCGAGAAAGCGGATGTGCAACGCGGTGGCGCGCGAACCGGGCACGAAGTGATTCGCGGCGAGGTAGAGAAACGACTTGCCGCCGGGGAGGAAGAGCGGCCAGCGATGCGTGGTGATGCCGCCGCCGGGCGTGGTCAGCGCGACAGGCGTGCCGCCGCTGGCGTTTACGCGATACAGACCAGCGCGCGTCTCGGGCGTGTAGACGATGATGTTCTCCTCGCTCCACGTTCCGCCGCGCGCATTCGGCGCGTCGGTGACGACGATCGGTACGCCACCGGCGGCATCAACGGTCTTCAACTTGCCATGCGCGAAGAATCCGAGCGAGCGATTGTCGGGCGACCAGAACGGGAACATGGCGTCGTCGCTGTTTTCAATCTCGCGCGGCTCGGCGGAGTCGAGCGAACGCATCCACAGCGTCCGCTTCCCTTCCGGCGAGACCGCCACAAAGGCGACTCGGCGGCCGTCGTGTGAAAGGACAGGCGAGCCTGCATAGTCGCCGGTGAAGACGAATCGCAGTCCACGCGGCGGCACGATCGCGGCGATGACCGGCTGGCGCAGTGAATCGATTTCGCGCCGTGACCACATCGCGATTCCGGTTGCCGCCGCAATCGCGCCTGCGAGCGCGATCGTCCACGCCGCCCGCTCGCGCCACATGCGTCCGCGCGCGCGGGCCATCGGCGGCGGCGCGGACGGATTCGTCTGCTCGTCGCGGATCCACTGCAGCGCGAGCATGACGTCGTGCGCCGTCTGGAAGCGGTCATCGGGATTTTTCGCGAGGCACGTGCGAACGACGCGATCGAGCGACACCGGCGTCATCGGACGCAGCGTCGAGATCGGCGCCGGCTCGCTGGCGATGATCTGCGCGATCATCCCGGCCCGGCTGGCCGCGTTGAACGCGCGTCGGCCGGTGAGCATCTCGTAGAGCATGCAGCCGAATGCGAAAATGTCGGTGCGCGCGTCGCTGCGGGCGTATTCGATCTGCTCCGGCGCCATGTAGCAGAACGTTCCCACCAGCGTCCCCTCGGCGGTCAGCGGCTCGCTGGGCAGCATCGCGGTGATGCTTTGCGGCGACGTCGACGCGACCAACGCCGCGTCCATCGCTTTTGCCAGGCCGAAATCGAGCAGCTTCGAGCCGCTGCGCGTGAGGATGACGTTGCCCGGCTTGAGATCGCGATGAATGATGCCGGTGCGATGCGCCTTATCGAGCGCGTCGGCGATCTCGATGCCGTGCCGCAAGACGTCCGACACCGGCAACGGACCGCGAGCCAGCCGCTCCGTCAGCGGCTCGCCGTCGAGATACTCCATCACCAGATACTCGACGTCGTTCTGCGTGCCGACGTCGAAGAGCATGCAGATGTTCGGATGATTGAGGCTCGAGATTGCCTTCGCCTCGCGCTCGAAGCGCGCGCGCAGCTGCGCATCGCGCGCGAACTCCGCCGGCAGCACTTTGATGGCCACGTCGCGCGAGAGCCGCGTGTCGCTGGCGCGGTAAACCTCTCCCATCCCGCCCGCGCCGATGGGCGCAGCGATCTCGTACGGGCCGAGCCGGGTGCCGGGAGGAAGGGACACGTGTGGCGAAAGTCTAATCCCAGTTCGTGTCGTTCATCTTCGCCACGATCTTCGCGACTTCGATGTAGTCGGCGCCGTCGCCGAGCTGGTTCAGCGATGATGTGAAGAGGTGCTGCGTCAGTGCCAGCATCGGCGTCGCGGCGTGCTGCTGATGCGCGATCGACGCGGCGATGCGGATGTCTTTGTCGTGATGCGCGAGTTTGAAAACGAGCGGCCACTTGTGCTCGAGGAGCCGCATCGGCAGCAGGTTTTCGGATGCATTCGATCGGCCGCTGCCGGCGTTCGTCACGGCGAGCGCGGTCTTGAGATCGATGCCGTATTGCTTCGCCAGAAGCAGGCATTCCGAGGTGATCCAGACGGTCGCGCCCATGATCGTGTTCGTGAGGACTTTGATCGCATGACCGGAGCCGACCGGACCGACGTGAATGATGGTCTTGCCGCAGAGCTGAAGAATTTCGCGGGCGCGTTCGAAATCGGCGGCGTCGCCGCCGATCATGATCGTGAGCGTGGCGTTCTCGGCGCCGACCGTCGCGCCGGTGACGGGCGCATCGACGAACGCGACGCGTTTTTCGGCGAGACGCGCTGCGGTTTGTTTCGAAGCATTCGGATCGCCGCTGGTCGCATCGATCCAGAGCGTTCCTGGACGCAGCGACGGAAGCAGCTTGTCGACGATCTCATCGACCTCAATGCTCGTCGGCAGCATGGTGATGATGACCTCGGCGTTCGCACAGTCGGCGAGATCGTTCGCGAGCGTCGTCCCGTGCTCGCGCGCGTGGCGCTCCGCCTTTTCGCGGGTGCGGTTCCAGACGGTGAGCTCGTGTTGTTTGGAGAGATGGCGCGCCATCGGGAAACCCATGGCGCCAAGTCCGATGAATGCGATTTTCATCGGAGCATTCTATCGGGCAAGCCGAGCTGGCTGATGTGGAGTTGGCGCGTCACACACGCCGCGTCCCTGCGCCGCACTCCACATCAGAACAGCAGCTCGATCGAGACCCTCCGGCACGCGTTGCAGAGAGAGAGAGGTAGCTTCAGCAATTGTCGACGGAGGCACGCCCATTCGCCCGCTCTTCCGTCGTTTGGGTCCGAGGTGGGCACGTAACTGAAGGGCCTCGATCCAACCGCTGTTCTCAGATTTTCAAGGAAAATAAAAAAGGGGCATTACGCCCCTTTGTTTGCCTCGCGGCGAATTGCTGTTCGGTGAGTCTAAGTTTGCAGGGTACTCGATTTCGTGACGCAGCTCACATTCTCAGGTTTTCTTGTACCAGGCCGCGTTGATCTCCGTGTAGTGCTTCCACTGCTCCGGCACCAGATCCTGCGGGAAGATGGCCTGCACGGGACACGCCGGCTCGCACGCGCCGCAGTCGATGCAGACCTCGGGATCGATATAGAGCATCGTGTCCTCGGCGAATCCGTCCTCGTCCTTCCGAGGGTGAATGCAGTCGACGGGACAGACGTCGACGCAGGCGGTGTCCTTGGTTCCCACACACGGTTCAGCAATCACATAGGTCATGGCGCGCGCATTTTAAGTGAAGAAGGAACGGGTCAAGTGAAAAAAATCGGGCCGGCGAATCCCAGCTTCACTCTTCGTTTTTCGTTTCCCACATGCGGATCGATTCGATCTGGTAGTCGTTGCCCATGAACGTGACCAGATCGCCGGTGGCGTGGCCGAGGAGCGCTTTGGCGACGTCGGATTGATTCGAATAGACGCCGTGCTCCGGCGCCGATTCCCACGGCCCGAGGATGGTGACTTCGCGTCGTTCGTCGCCGTTCGCCAGCGCGACCTTCGTTCCGACGCGAACGATCGACGTATCGACCTGATCGGGATTGAGAACCTGCACGCGCGAGATCTCCGAGGCTAATTCGCCGACGCGGGCGGAAAGGTACTCGGCGCGTGCGCGCGCAGCTTTGTATTCGAAGTTTTCGCGAAGGTCGCCCATCTCGCGTGCGGCCTGCAGTGCGCGCGAGTTCGCCGGGATCTCGACGGTCTTGAGGTTCGTCAGCTCGGCGCGCTTCTGCTCGAGCGACTGCGCCGTCGCGTACACCGGCTCCGCTTCCGGCTCGCGCAGTTGCGGGAACTTCATCAGCGCGGCGCCCTTGGCCGTCTCGCGGCGGTACTCCTCGATCGCGCCGTAGCGATCGATCGTTTCGACCAGCTTGCGTGCGCCTTCTTCGTTGCCGACACCGGTGATGATGCGCAGCGCGAGACCGCCGTGATCGAACATCTCTTTGAGCTTCGCGCGAACTGGTGAAAATTCGTCGGAGCTGATGGCGTCGATGATCTGGAACAGCAGCGTGTAGTTCGCTTTTTCTGAAAGCGTCTCCTGCTCGTTGAGCTGCTTGGCGAACCAGTAGAACGCGCGCGGATGGCGGCGTGGATAGCGCAGCGTTTCGTCGATGAGGCGGTCGCGCAGCTCCTTGTTTCCCGACTCATCGAGCGCGTTGATGATCTGCGAGAGGATGCGCGGGTCTTCGTCGAGAAAGAAGACTTCGCTGTAGACCTTCGGCCAGTCGGGATTCAGGTCACGCACTTGTCCGAGGGCGCGCTCGCGCAGCGGCTTGTCGGTGACGGCAACGATGACACGCGATGCCAGCGGCCCGGTGATGAGCGATTTCGGATCGAGCAAGGGTGTGTACGAGCCGGGCAGGCTTTCCAGTGTCGCTGCGATCTGCCACGCCGTCGCCGGATCGCGCGGTGCAAGCCTCGCGGCCTCGGAGGCCAGCTTCTCCGAAATGTAGTCGGCCAGATCTTTGCTGCGCGCGCTGTGTTTCCGGGCGAGGTCGAGCTTCCCTTTCGGATCGGCCCGATCGAAGGCGCCCTTGATCGCTTCGTCAGCCGCGCCGGTCGACGCGCTCCAGGCGTACGTGGCCTTGGCGCCGCTGCCGCTGATCACGATCTGCGGATTCTTTCGCGCCGCCGTCCACCACGAGCTCCACTTCTCCTCGGGCACAATACCGATGACGGCGTCGCGCACTTCGCCCATCTGCATCGGACGTCCGAAGCTCTGCAGAATTCGCGCGAAGAATGCCGGCGGCGACTTCTTCGCTTCCGCTCGTACCGCTTCGGCATCGCTGAATTTCTCGCGAAGCACGTGTCCCGCCGGAAGCGGCGTGAGGTACTTGGCGGCCGCGCCGATCGGAACGGGGACGCGCTTATCTTTTTCGAAGTCGAGACGGGCGATGCCTAGATCGGGATTGAGCTCCGTCACGATGCCGGCGCCGCGGCCGGCCATGAAGTACATCTCCCCTTCGTCGTACTTCAGCCAGGTCTCGATCTTCTCCGCCTTCTCAACCGGATTGCTGGTCGGCTCGCTGAAGCCGGCGAAGTCGTACACGCGCTGGAAGTTTTTATGCGTCCCGTGCGCGCCGCGCAGCGCCTGCTCGATCTGCGGGCGCAGCGTGGCCGGATGTTTGGAGAGGCGGCCCAGCTCTTTCAGAACCTGCAGGCGCAGCGGCCACAGTTTCTTCTCCAGCAGCGTGTCGGAGAGGAGGCCGAGGAGCGTGTCGGACTGCGTGCGCTGCTCCGACTTGCGGAGCACGCGGGCAGTGATGATGAACGAGTCGACGTCGCTCGGGTCGCGGTCGAGCTGCGACATCCACAGGGACTCGAGCTCGTCGAATTTCTTTTGGTCGATCAGGCGCTGAGCATCGTCGCGAAACGGCAAAGTCGAAGTCCCCCCGGGCGGAATGAGCGGGACATTGTAGCGGTGTTGGCCGTGGCTGTCTCTGCGCCGCCGGCCTGCCGGCTACCGCCGCAGTTTGACGATGGCTTTGAACACGTCGAAAGGGAGCTCTTCGGCGTGGACGATGTGACGAAGGTGATGCAATGTGGTACGGCGTTCCTTCACGTCTTCGAGCGAGATGTTGTGCTTCCGAAGTACCTCATGTGCTTTCTGGTCAGGCATAGTTCTCCCGTGTTGAAGACTGCGTTGGAGCACGGTTAAACGCGGCTGTCCGTGAACTATTTCGCTTAGATTCATAAAGTACTTGACAATGTTCGGCTACCGATGCATCTTGACGGCATGCGACGCTTGGCCGTGCTCATCCTCTACGTCATCGTCACCATCGCCTGTCACTACGGAACGAACTCGCCCGCCGCGGCGGCCGCGTCCGCCGGCGACGTCGCCGGCATCAAGCGCATGCTCGACGCCGGCCTCGACCCGAATGCGCACGACGCGGCCGGCTACACGCCGCTGATCGACGCCGCCCGCGCCGGCAACGTGGACGTGATCCGCCTCCTCACCAGCCGCGGCGCGAATCCGAATCTGGCCGACACCGCGGTGAACTCCTGGACACCGCTGCTGCACGCGGTCCACAAGTCGCGGCCGGCGTCCGTCACCGCGCTGCTCGCCGCCGGCGCGAATCCGGACAACGCCGACCCGCATGGAACCACACCATTAATGTTGGCCTCCGGCTACGGCGACACGGACATCGTGAAGATCCTCCTCGCGCACAAAGCCAACCCGCGCCTAGCCGCCAGCGACGGCATCACCGCCCTCGACCTGGCCCGCTCCGGCGTCCCCGACATCGACCGCTTCACGGTCTTCCACTGCCAGCAGGAGACGGTGAATGCGCTCTTAGCTGCCGATCCGAAGCTCCCCGATCACACTGACAAGCTCCCGGGCATCGCGCGCATGCTGATGCGCACGAAGCGGTGCGGCGCGTAGGGAACAGGAAACGATTCACACGCGTAGCGCGATCTTGCCGAAGTGGTCCTCTTTCATCGCGCGATGCGCTTCGTCCGCATCGGCGAGATCGAAGACGCGATCGATGATGGGGCGGATGCGTCCGGCGCGGAGGTCGTCGCCGAAGCGGGTGATGAACGACGACACGATGGCCGCCTTCTCCTCGACTGGCCGTGCCCGCAACGTCGATCCGATGATCTGCTGACGTTTCAAGAGCAGCGCGTTCACGTTCAAGTCGATCGAGCCCGGACCGCCCATTGAGCCGATGATCACCACGCGGCCTCCGACGGCCAGGCATTCGAGATCGCGCGAAAGGTACTTCGCGCCGATGTGGTCGACGATCACGTTCGCGCCCCGTGCGCGTTCAACGTAATCCTCCTCGTTGTAGTTGATGGCCACATCCGCGCCGTGTGCGAGACAGCGCTCGCATTTCTCGCGCGAGCCGGCGGTGACGATGACGCGCAGGCCGGCCTGTTTGGCAAGTGTCGTCGCCGCGGTGCCGACGCCGCTTCCGCCGCCGTGAACGAGCAGCGTCTCGCCGGCCCGCGCACGTGCGAGCTCGAAGACATTGAGATACGCAGTGAGAAAAACCTCCGGCATCGCGCCAGCTTCGACGTCGGTCAGCGCGTCCGGAACATGCATCGCGGAACCGTGATGGACGACGACTTCCTCGGCATATCCGCCGCCGGCGAGCAGCGCCATCGCGCGATCGCCGACGTTCCAGCCGCGAACATCCGCTCCGATTTCCATCACCTCGCCCGCGCATTCGAGTCCGAGGATTGGCGACGCGCCGGCGGGCGGCGGATAGTGACCTTCGCGCTGCAACAAGTCGGCGCGATTCACGGCCGTGGCGCGAACGCGGATGCGCAGGTCGTTGGCTGACGGCGGCGGCGATTCCACGTCACCGATGTGCATCGTCACTTCATCGAAGAGGATGGCGCGCATATCCCTTCCCTCATTGATTCACAGGTTGTGCGGCGCGGTTTCCGACAATCCCAAGCGTCACCTGGACGGCAGCCAATACAAAGTAGCCGAGGATCGAGGACGATGCGAGGTCATAGCCGTCCGCGGCATGGATTCCACCCAACGACATGACCGCAGAAATGACGACGCCGATCGTGAGTTCCGTCCATGAGATGACGGCGGCGAGACATTCCAGGATCAGGATGGCGAACGAGCGGCGAACGCGCGCGCTCGCGAACTGCGCAAGGAGCAGTGGAATCGGCCAGAGGAAACAAAGAAGCGTGCCGATTTCATATCTCGAGAACTCGACGTGATGTTGCTGCACGGATCCACCCGTCGTGCAGGTCGTCAACGGCATCGTAAGCGCGAACAACAGAGCGATGGCCGCACACGTTTTCGCGGCCAGCAAAATCCATCGGAGACGGCCAACTTCGAACGATTTCGTCATGCGCCGGGTGTTTCGCTCCGGACGTTACCAGATTGCGAATTGACGCGGCCGCGATCCCGCCTGCGATATCGTTCGCCGCCATGGCCGACGTCATCGCCTGCCGCAATCTGCGCAAGCACTTCGCCGACGTGAAGGCGGTGGACGGACTCGATCTGTCCGTGACCAGCGGCGAGTGTTTCGGACTCCTCGGGCCGAACGGCGCGGGGAAAACGACGACGATCGAAATCCTGGAAGGACTCACGAAGCCCGATTCCGGCGACGTCGAAATCCTCGGGCTCGACTGGCGCTCGCACGAACGCGAGCTGCGCGAACGCATCGGAATCTCGCTGCAGGAAACTCAGCTCACCGAGAAGCTCACCGTCTTCGAGACCGTGCGGCTCTTCCGGTCGTTTTATCGCGATGGATATGACCCGGAGGATCTGCTGCGCGATCTATCGCTCGATGAGAAGCGGGACGCGCGCGTCGGCAAACTGTCCGGCGGTCAGCGGCAGCGCCTCGGCGTCGCGTGCGCGCTGGTTGGCAATCCGGACGTGCTCTTTCTCGACGAGCCGACTACCGGCCTCGATCCACAAAGCCGTCTGCAGCTCTGGGACATCGTGCAGCGCTTTCGCGTCAAAGGCGGCACGGTGCTGCTGACGACGCACTACATGGAGGAGGCGCAGCGCCTCTGCGACCGCGTGGCCATCGTCGACCACGGCCATCTCATCGCCCTCGGCACGCCCGCGGATCTGATCGCGAAGCTCGAAGCGCGCAACGTCATCGAGTTCACCAGCGAGCCGGCTCTTTCGCAGGTGGTCGTCGCGGCGATCGATGCGTGCGCCGGTGCGAGCGCGCACAAAGGTGGATGGTTGCTGCGCGTCCATTCGCTCGCCGAGGCCGTGCCGCAGCTGATCGCGGCAGTGGAGCGGGAAGGCGCGAAGCTCGTGTCGCTCTCCACGCACGAAGCGACGCTCGAAGATCTCTTCGTCTCGCTGACCGGAAGGGAGCTTCGCGATGCCTGAGAAAACGCGCATCCGGCCGCCGATCGTCGAGCTGGCGGTGACGCGCACGAAGGAGTTCGTGCGTGAAAGCGAAGCGCTCTTCTGGGTCTTCGGCTTTCCGCTGATCCTCGCGCTCGCCCTCGGATTCGCATTCCGCGAGAAGCCGCCGGACCGTGTGCCGGTTGGCATCGTCGCAGGGCCGAACGCGGCGCAACGTCTGGCAGCGCTACAGAAATCGCCAGTGCTCCTTCCGAGCATCATGAGTGAGTCGGAAGCGCGCGACGCGCTCCGGCGCGGCAAAGTCTCGCTGCTCATCGAAGGAGCCGACACCGTCGTCTTTCGCTTCGACGCCACGCGTCCCGATGCGCAGAGCGCGCGGCGCGAAGCCGACGATGCGCTGCAGACCGCCGCAGGACGGCGCAACGTCATCGTCACGCGCGAGGAACGCGTTCACGAGCAGGGCGCGCGCTACATCGACTTCCTCATCCCAGGCCTCCTCGGCATGAACCTCATGGGCACCGGCATGTGGAGCATGGGCTTCACGATCGCCAACGCGCGCATGAAGAAGCTGCTCAAGCGTCTCGTGGCCACGCCGATGCGCAAGACCGATTTTCTGCTCGCGCAGTTTCTGTCACGGCTGATCTGGCTGCTGATCGAGGTGACAGTGCTGGTCGTCTTCGGCTGGCTCGTCTTCGGCGTGCGCGTGAATGGATCGATTCTGCTGCTCGCGATCCTCTGCATCATCGGCGGCTTCAGCTTCTCCGGCATCGGCCTGCTGACTGCATCGCGAGCCCGCACGATTGAAGCCGTGAGTGGTCTGATGAACCTCATCATGATGCCGATGTGGCTTTGCTCCGGAGTCTTCTTTTCCTACGAACGCTTCCCTGATTCGGTGAAGCCGTTCATCCGTTTGCTGCCGCTGACGTTGCTCAACGACGCGTTGCGCACAGTCGTCAACGATGCCGCCGGCCTCACGCAGATTGCCGGAAAGCTGGCATTACTGGCGGCGTGGGGCCTGGTGACATTCATGATCGGATTGAAAGTGTTCCGCTGGCAATGAAACGAATCGCGGTCATCGTCCTTCTCTTCCTCGCCGCCTGCGCAACGACGACGCAAAGCACACCGAACGCCGATGTGCTCATGCAGCGCGATCGCGATTTCGCGAAGCAATCGGCGGCGCACGGTCATCTCGCATGGCAGGAGCTCATGGCTAAGAACGCCGTGAAGCCGGCCAACGGCGGCCAGATGCTCAACGGACCGCAGGAGATCGGCGAGAACATGCTGGCGGCATTCGCGAGCGGTTTCACGCTGTCGTGGGAACCGGCGCGCGCCGAAATCTCCCGCGGCGGAAAGCTCGGCTACACGTGGGGCCGCTACCGCTCCGTCTTCAACGGCAAAACGCGCGAAGGAACGTACATGACCGTCTGGGAAAAACAGCAGGACGGCACGTGGAAGGTGCTCTTCGACACGGGCGATCCGGATTGAGGCCACAACTGCGTAGAATCTGCGCTGCATGAAAGTCGCGACATGGAATGTGAACGGGATCCGCGCTCGTGAGACGCAGTTTCAGGAGTGGGTTGCCACCGCGCAGCCGGACGTGATCTGCCTGCAGGAGATCAAAGCCTCCATCGCGCAGGTCCCCGAATCGATCTGCAACCTCGGCGGCTACTGGTGCTACTGGCACGGCGCCGCCGCGTACTCCGGCGTCGCGCTGCACATGCGCCGCGAGACGTTCCCCGAGGAGCCGAAGTTCACGCATCCGGAGTTCGACCACGAGACGCGCATCGTCGAAGCGCGCGCCGGCGATACGGTCTTCGCGTCGGTGTACGTCCCGAACGGCGGCAAGGACTACGCGGCCAAGATCGCGTTCATGAACTCGCTGATCGCCTACGCGCATTCGCACCGCGAGCAGGGACTGAACCTCGTCATCTGCGGCGACTACAACGTCGCGCGGACCGACATGGACGTGCATCCGAAAGAGCGCAAGCCGAACATCATCGGTCAGCGCCCCGAGGAGCGCGACCTGTTAGAAGCGATGATCGCCGAAGGCCTCGTCGACGTTGGCCGCAAGCTCTACCCCGAGGCGGACGACTACTTCTCCTGGTGGGCTCCCTGGCGCAATCTCCGCCAACGCAACATCGGCTGGCGATTGGATTACGTGCTGGCCAGCGAGTCGCTCGCGAAGCGGGCGGTGTCGTGTCCATCATTCCGCGAAATCGGAACGAGCGACCACGCGCCAGTGGTGGCGACGTTCGAGTGAGTCACGATGCACTCGTACACCATCGATGAATACGTTTCATTGCAGCGAGGCATCGACGTCAAACTCGAATACTTTGATGGCGACATCTTCCTCATGGCCGGGTACTCAGCTGGCCACTATCGGATCAGCCGCAACGTACTGAGGCTCTTCGAGGCTGCGCTTGCAGCATCGTCGTGTGAAGCGTTCGGTAGCGACATGCGCGTGAGCACGCCGTCCGGCCTCTACACCTACCCGGACGCCTCGATCATCTGCGGTCCGAAGGTCGGCAACGAAGCGGAGACGATCAGTACACCGATCGTGATCGTTGAGGTGCTGTCCGATCGACTCGCAACTATGACCGCGGCGAGAAGTTCGATCTCTACCGATCAATCCCGACGCTTCGTCACTACCTGTTGATCGAGCAGAACTTCATTCACGTGGAGCACCGGAGTCTCGCGAGTGACGGATCGTGGTCAAGCGAGATCGTCGATTCGGCGGGCATCGTTCGCTTGCCCAACGTCGGAATCGAGTTGCGGACGGCGAAAATCTACGACGGCGTCGCACTCGCCTGAAAAGCTTTCACGCGGAGCCGCGGAGCTCGCGGAGGTTTTCTCCGCGTCCCCGCGTCTCCGCGTGAACAGTTTTTACTCGAGAACCACGATCACCACGCGCCGATTTTCCGCTCGGCCTTTGCGCGTCTTGTTCGGTGCCACCGGCAGCGTGTCGCCGTAGGAAATCGTCGACATGCGGTTCAGCGGCAGTTGCGCGCCCCGGGAGAGATAGCGGCGGACTTCGTCGGCGCGGCGTTCGCCGAGCTCGTCGTTAAGTTTGCGGCCGCCGGTGTCGTCCGTGTGGCCCTGAATCTCGATGTAGTACTGCTCGTTGAGGGCCTTCACCTTGCCGGCGAAATCGTCGAGCGCGGCCTGCGCGTCTTTGTTCAACTCATACGAACCGACCTTGAACTTGATGCGGTCTTCCTTGAACGTCTGCTGGAAAACGACCTTCCCTTTTGCCAGCACGCCGGCGTCCTGGGCACGTTTGAGAGCGTCCTTCGCCTCGGTGCTCAGCTGCGCGATGGCGGCGTCGTTCTGCTGGAGATGCGTGTCAGTGGCCTTCTGCTTGTTCTGCAGATCTTCGACCTGACCTTCGACCGACTCGACCTTCTTGCTGGTCTGCGCCTGCGCGTCGGCGATCTTCTGATCGACCGATTTCGACGTCGCGCATGCGCCGAGTGTGGCGGCCAACGCCGTGGCCGTGAGGATGCGGATTGCAATCGTCTGCTTCATTTAACTTCCCTTCCTTTCCGTCTGTTTATTCGAGAGGCGACCAGGGGAGGTTCAGTGCCGAGGTACCCCGCGCGGACCCGGACGGCGCGCGCGCGTCCCGCGAGTTTCAGCGAGATCGTGCGGTACTTTACTGCACCTTTTCCCGTGGGGGCGAACCCGATCAGGTACTGCGCGCGGAGGTCGTCCTCGATGTGCGAGACGGCTTCCGCGATCTGTTGCGGCGTGTTTCCGAGGTAGAGCTTTCCGCCCGTAAGTGTGGCTACTTCGTTGAGCAGTCCGATATCCGACAGATCCTCACGCGGGCGCTTCTTACTGTCGACCGGCTGCTCCGGCTCACGCAATCCGAGTGAATAGATCGGAACGGAGATGCCCTGAAGCTGCTGCGCGAGCGCGCCGCGCGTGAGCGAGGACGCATTGTCGATGCCGTCGCTGAGCAGAATGATCGCGCGCGACGGATTACGTCCGAGTTTGCTGCGCTCCGGCATCGTCGCCAGCGCATCGAAGAACGCGGTCTTGCCGTACGGCTTGACGTGACCGAGAGCGCGCGTGATGTCGTTCGGATTTTCTGTGAACGGCGCGACTTCGACTGCCTGCGACTCCGCGAAAACATACAGCGCGAAATCGTCGCCGGGACGGCGGTGTCCGATCAGCGCGCCGATCGCAGCGAACGCCGAATCCATCTTCCCCGCCAGCGCCATCGAGCCGGAGCCGTCGAGGAGGATCGTGAACGACACCGGCGCGTTCTGCGACTTCTCGAACATGTCGCTGCGCACCGGCGCTCCATCCACCGTCAGATTGACCTCGGCATTGCGCAGGTCGGTGATGGGACGTCCGTGATCGCCGAGGACCGTGAAGGGGATCATGACGTAGCCGACGGAGACTGATTCCGACATCGGCGCGACGACACTCTGGGCGAGCACGGGCAGTGCGATGAACAACGCGGCGCAGGCGAGTACCCGGCTCATGCGGACAATGAACAAATAACTAGTTGCGCCTACTTCCACGTCAGCGGGATGAACTTCTCATCGTCCTGTTGCGTCCGCTCCCATTTCAGGAAGTCGTAGTACCCGCAGCGCTTGAAGTCCGGATACTCGTGGCAGACGCCGGGCCGCGCGTTGTAGATCGTGCAGCGGCGCTCTTTAATGTCGAGAAACATGCAGACGCTGCCGTAGATCTTGTCCTTCTGGTGACGAAGGACCTGCTCCCCTTCGACGACTTTCGTGAAGCGCTTTTTCGCGACTTCGACGTCGACGTCGAAATGCTTCGCCAGGCGATTCAGGTCGCGCTTGTTGACGATGATCCGCGTGTAGCTGCAGCAGTACGCGGGGCACTTCGTGCAGTCGTAGGAAGCCATGGCGAGAGTTTACGGGAAGTGGTTGTTAGTGGCCAGTGGTCAGTGGCAAGGGGTCAGTTGGGTTGAATGTAGCTCTCGCTCGCGTGCGCATCGCTCAGTCTTCCTGACCACTGGCCACTGACCACTAACCACTATCATTGCGCCATGGACCACGCCGTCGCCCTCGTTCAGGCGTATCTGCAGCTCAATGGGTATTTCACGTCCGCCGAGTACCCGATCATCGCGGCCGCGGGACGCAACGGCTTCCGCACGCTGACGGACATCGACGTCCTCGCGTTCCGCTTTCCGTCCGGGTTGCCGTCGCCGGCGAGCTCGCCGAAGCGTGCACCGCGCGCGCTCGACATGAGCGATGTCGATCCGGGCCTCGGCGTGCCCGCGGACGCGATCGACATGGTGATCGGCGAGGTGAAGGAAGGGCGCGTCGGAATCAACAGCGGCGCGAGGAATCCCGAAATTCTGAAGACCGTCATCAGCCGCCTCGGCGATTCGACCATCGACAGCGACGCCGTCGTCGCGGACCTGCTCGAGCACGGATCGGCCACACTGCCGTCCGGATTCGCGATCCGCCTGATCGCATTCGGCTCGTTCCCGCCCGGCGCGCCGGTGCCGCCGTGCCGCATCATCAGCCTCGGGCACGTACTCGATTTCCTGCAGCGCTACGTGCGCAAACACTGGAGCATGCTGCGGCATCTGCAGTTCAAAGATCCCGCGTTCGGATTTCTGATGACGATGGAAAAAGCGCGGCGCGGCGGCGCGGGCCGGCGCGGTAAAGCGGGCGTCGAGATCGTCTCGTCGACGCCGCGGCCGGCGCATGATCGCCCGCTGAAGAGGTGACGCATTTCGTATCTCACTGACGACCCGATCGATGCCGCCGCACTCGTGAAGCGCGTGATGCGTCCGTCCGATGGCGCGTACGTGCTGTTCGAAGGCGTCGTGCGCAATCACCACGAAGGCAAGGCGGTCGAGTCGATTTTCTACGATGCCTACCGGCCGATGGCGGAGAAGGAGATGGCGAAGATCGTCGAGGAGGTGCGGAGTTCGTATGCCGAGGTTGCGATCGATGTTGTGCATCGCCTCGGGCAACTCGTCGTCGGCGACTCATCGATCGCGATCGTGGCCGCGTCGCCGCATCGTGCCGAGGCCTTCGAGGCGTGCCGGATGATGATCGATCGCATCAAAGAGACCGTTCCGATCTGGAAAAAGGAGCGCGGACCGGGCGGCGAAGAGTGGGTCGGTTGGCAGGGCAAGTGCTGACATGACCACTTCCCACAACGTCTCCGACCGCCAGCTCCCGCGCGGCGCCGGCGACGCGGCCGAGGTACCGCCGATTCCTGCCGCGAGCGTGATCGTGTTGCGTGACTCGCCGCTGGAAGTGCTGATGATCCGCCGCCATTCGAAGTCATCGTTCGTGCCGGATGCGTGGGTCTTTCCCGGCGGCGTCGTTGAACCTTCCGATCATGACCTCGGCGATGGAACAGAGCTCGCGACGATGCGCGTCGCCGCCGCACGCGAATTGTTCGAAGAGAGTGGCATCTGGCTGGGCGCTCCGCTCCCGGATGCGGATGCAAAACGCCGCAAGCTGCTGGCTGCCGAAATCACGTTCGCGTCGCTGCTCAACGAATCGCCGCTCGATCTCGAGAAACTCGTCTGGACGTCGCGCTGGATTACGCCGGTCGGTGTTCCGAAGCGATTCGACACCTATTTTTTTCTCGCTGCCGTCGATCGCAACGCGATCGCCTCGGTCGAAAACGTCGAAGCGGTCGAAGTGATCTGGATTCCGCCGGCCGAGGCGATCGAGAAACTGCAGATCGTCTTTCCGACGCAGAAGAACCTCGAAGCGCTGGCCGGATTCGCGTCAGCCGAGGAATTGCTCGCCTCGCGCCGAGGAGTGGACGTGGCGACGACGCGGCCGGTGCTCGTCGTCGAAGACGGAAAGAAGAGGATCATCCTGCCGTGATCATTCGCGACATCACCGCTCCGAATCCGGGCGCGTTCACGTTGAGCGGAACGCGGACCTATCTCCTCGGCGAGTCGGCGGTGATCGATCCGGGTCCCGCGATCAATTCGCACATCGACGCGATTCGAATGGCGATGCCGAGGCTGACCACGATTCTGATCACGCACCGGCATGGTGACCACGCACCGGCCGCGGTGCCGCTGAAGAGAATGACTGGCGCACGAATCGTCGCGCCGCGCGGCGTGCTCGATGACACGCTCGTCGATCAGCGCGTCGCCGGCGGCGACACGATTGCGGTCGAAGACGAAACGCTCGAAGTGATCGCCACGCCGGGACACACCGCCGAACACGTTTGCTTTCTGACATCAGCCGGCGATCTCTTCGCCGGCGATACGGTCCTCGGCGAAGGGACGACGGCGATCTTTCCGCCCGACGGATCGATGCGTGATTACATCGCCTCGCTGCGGCTCCTCCTGACGCACAATCCGAAACGAATCTTCCCCGCGCACGGACCGACACGCGATGATGCCGCCACCTTGATTGAGCAATATATTGGTCATCGAATTCAGCGGGAAAAACAGGTCCTCGATGCGCTCACGAACGGTGCGACGTCCGCGGCGTCGATGCGGCAGCGTATCTATCCCGATCTCGATCCGCGGCTTCACGGCGCGGCGGAGATTCAGATCGCGGCGCATCTGATCAAGCTCGTCGAAGATGGGGCGGTGATTCAGAACGGGACCGGCGATTATCTGGTTACAGGATCCGGTCGAGACCGCGAACGAGTCCGGTGAATTCGCGCACGCGGCGGATTGCGAGCAACGTTCCTCCGATGTAAGGCGCCGCACCGCGACCGCCGTCGTAATGCAGCGTGAGACGCTCGTCTTCCTGTCCGAATCGGACTTCGAGACCAATAGTGTAACCCGGCAGCCGAATCGAGTGGATTCTCGATCCATCCACGCCCGCTCCTCGCGCTTCTTTCTCGCCGATCGTCGAGTCGACCGGCACGTCCACTTGCTGTTCGCGAACCTCGGAGATCCGCCAGGCCAGCTCGCGAGCCATACCGCTCGGCGCGTCAATCTTCCCCGCGTACGCGCTATCAATGATTTCCCAACTCGGCAGATATTTCGCGGCCTCGACAGCGAATCGCTGCAGCAGCGCGGCGGTGATCGCGAAGTTGCCTACTGCAACGACGCCTACGGACGCGGATTTCGCAGCGTCGTCGATCTGGGTGAAATCCTCCAGCGTCAATCCTGAGCTCCCGATCACGATGTGCAGGCCACGGCTGATCGCTGCCAGGACGTGGCCTTTCACAGAAGCTGCGCTGGTGTAGTCGACGAAAACATCAGACGCTGTCGTCAGCGCATCGTCAACCGAAGAGCTAATGGTGACGTCGCCAATTTTCTTGCCGCTGGCGCGCCTCGCCGCAGCGGCAACCAGTTGAAGATCGTGAGCTTCATCGATCGCTTGCGCGAGTGGCTTCCCCACCCAGCCCGTTACTCCGGCCACAGTGACTCGGATCATCAAGCGATCATACGGCCCTTCGCACGTACAATCCGCACCGCAATGAGGCACAAAGACTTCCTCGAAATTCACGACTACTCCGCCGACGAGGTGCGCGAGATCTTCGAGATCGCTCGCGACATGAAGGCCGATCGCGAGAAGTACCGCGATGCGCTGAAGGGAAAGACGCTGGCGATGATCTTCGAGAAATCGTCGACTCGCACGCGCGTCTCCTTCGAAGTGGGGATGTTCCAGATGGGCGGCCACGCGCTCTTTCTGTCTTCCCGCGACATCCAGATCGGACGTGGCGAGCCGATTTACGACAGCGCGAAAGTCCTCTCGCGCTACGTCGACGGCATCATGGCCCGCACGTTCGCGCACAAGACGGTCACGGAGCTCGCCGAGTATTCGAGCGTGCCGGTCATCAACGGACTCACCGATCTCTCGCACCCGATGCAGGCGATGACCGATTACTTCACCGCCTGGGAGCACCTCGGCGATCTCAAAGGCCGCAAGCTCGCCTACATCGGCGACGGCAACAACATGGCCCACTCGCTGATGTTCGGCGCGTCGAAGGTAGGGATGCACATCTCCATCGCCACGCCGCCTAGCTACGCGCCCGATCCGATGATCGTCGCGCAATCGCAGGGCGATGCTGATTACGCTGGTACGAAGGTCACCATCACGACGTCGATCGACGAAGCGGTGCGCGATGCCGACGTCGTGGAGACGGACGTGTGGGCGTCGATGGGGCAGGAAGCGGAAGCGCAGAAACGACAGAAAGACTTCGAAGGTTGGATGGTCGATTCGCGCGTGATGTCGCTCGCGAAGAAGGACGCCATCTTCATGCACTGCCTTCCCGCCCATCGCGGCGAGGAAGTGGCCGGCGAGGTCATCGACTCGCCGCAATCAGTCATCTACGACGAAGCCGAGAACCGGCTGCACGTGCAGAAGGCGATCATGTACGTGTTGATGAAGAATGCCTGACGCACAAACCCGACACACGCGCGGCCTGACCGTCGTCATCATCCTCGGCGTGATTTTTTTTGCGCTGCTGGCGCTGCTGATTCTGCGCAGCGGGAAACATGGTGACGCGCCGCCGCCGGCGTCGGAAAACCTGTCGGTGCTTGCGCTGCGGCTTCGGCTTCGTACGCAGCCGACGGCGAATGCGCCCGTTGTCGCGACGGCGACGAACGGCGAAAAGCTGATCGTGCTCGAAGACCGCGGCGCGTGGGTTCGCGTGCAGGACGACGACGGCATGACCGGCTGGGCCGAGCGCAACTCGCTGGAGCGCACGTCCGAGCGCGAGCGCCGCCTGGCGCGCTACGAAACGATTCGCAAGCTGCCTGCACTCAACGCCATCGTCAGTGCGCGCACGCCGCTCTACGCCGGCCCCGGGATTTTTTATCCGATCATCGGCGAGCTGTCGGCGGAGACGCAGGTGAAGGTTTACACGCGCGACCACGATTTCTACGCGCTCGATCACGACAACCAAATCGCGTACGCGGATGTCGATGCGATCGACGTCAGTTCCGCCGGCACGCGTCAGGTCGAAGTGCATACCGATACCACCGCCACTGACACCGCCGCGACCACGTCCGCCGCTCCGCCGGAAACCGAGTCGCAGCCGCCGACCGAAACCGCGCCAGCCGAGGTGCATGTGGCGACGGACAACGGCGGCGTTTACTCCGCGGTGCCGGCCGGCGGCACGCAGCCGGAGGAGACCGATCGCGTCGTTCCGCGTTATCCGATGATGGCGCGCCGCGCCGGGATTCAGGGACCGGTCGTCGTCCGCGGGATTGTCCGCCGCGATGGGACCATCGACAACGTGGAAGTCATCCGCGATCTCCCCTACGGCCTCGGCGACGCCGCTCGCGACGCGGTGAGCCAGTGGCACTTCCGGCCGGCGACGGTTCGCGGCGAGCCGATTGATGTGTATTACACGGTGACCGTGAATTTCCGATTGCAGTGATGGTTGAGATCCTGCCGAACCACCAGCACAGACAAGAGTGTCTGTGCCACACCGGCTCTCCCGCTTCGCTCGGATGCGCAAGTACGGAAGGGTCAATGTGGCACAGACACTCTTGTCTGTGCTGGTGTTCGCGCTAAATCACACCTAAGTCAATCGCCCGCAGCACCGCGCGAGTGCGATCTCGCACTCCCAGCTTCGCCAGAAGGTTCGAGATGTGATTCTTCACGGTGCCGTCGGTGATGTTGAGCAGGTCGCCGATTTCCTTGTTGCTGTAGCCGCCGGCGAGGAGGCGCAGGATGGTTCGTTCGCGGTCGGTGAGCGGCTCGGGGAGGTCGACGGATTCGAACGAGGAGTCGCTCCTCTCCAGTGCGCGCATGATCCGCTCGGTGATGACCGGCTCGATGCACGTTCCTCCATCAGCGAGCGTCCGAATCGCGCCGGCGAGCCGTTCCAGCGAGACGTCCTTGAGCAGCCAGCCTTTCGCGCCGGCGCGGACGGCTTCGAACAAAATCGCGTCGTCGTCGAACGTCGTCAGGATCAGTGTCGGACGCGCGGCGTTGCGTTCGCGCAGGGTGCGCAGGACGCCGACGCCGTCGAGTTTCGGCATGCGCAGGTCGAGCAGGACGACGTCCGGCTTCTCGCGCTCGATCACTTCGACCGCTTCTTCACCATCGCTGGCCTCGGCGACGACTTCGATGTCCGGCACGAGCGCGAGGAGGCTGCGCAGGCCCTGGCGAACGATGGTTTGATCCTCGACGATGCAGATGCGAATCACGCGGTGGCTCCGAGCGGGAGCGTCACGTGGAGCGAGAAGCCGCGGCCGCGCATCGACGTCACTTCGAACGTGCCGCGCGCCTGTTGCACGCGCTCGCGAAGACCGAGGAGGCCGTTGCCGAACGTGACGTTGTCGGCGCCGACGCCGTCGTCGCGCGCATCGATCGACAGCGTGTGCTCGGCAGTGCCGAGGTTCAGCCAGAGATTGCGCGCGCCGGAGTGACGCACAGCGTTGGTCACGATTTCCTGCACGGTCCGCAGCGCGACCTCGGCGATGTTCGCGTCGGCCACGGCCAGCTCGCGTGGAAAGTTGAGATGGAGCGACGGCGCGACGATTACATCGCGCAGCGATTCGAGCGACGACGTCAGATCGACAGGTTCGTCATTGCGAAGGCGGCTGACGACGTCGCGAACGTCGGCTAGGAGATGCTTTGCGATCGACTTGCTCTTCTCGATCGGCTCCTTCGCATCGCCCGACGCGAGATGCCCGGCCACTTCGAGATTGAGACTGAGCGCGGTCAGGTGATGGCCGAGGAGATCGTGGAGGTCGCGCGCGATGCGGAGGCGTTCCGAGGTGCGGCTGCTGATCTCGAGCAACTCCGTGGTCATGCGCAGCTCCGCATTGGCCTCGGCCAGCGCCTTCCGCGCCTCCACCTCCGAGTGGGCGACGTGCATCGAGAAAAGAGAGAACAGCGAAAACGCAAAGTAGACGAGCGCGTAGATGACCGGCGAACCGTCGGTGGCCGAAACGATGATGCCGAGGACGATGCAGTTGATCGCGATGACGATGATGGCGACGCGCGGCCGGTAGGCGCCGAGTTGCGCGGCGATGATCACCAGCAGTACGGGTTGAAAGCCGGTGGGCTGCATCGAGATGCAGACGTACGCGGCCAGTGTTTCGACGACGAGCATCGAAATCTTCGTCGGCGTGCCGCATCCCGGCCGCGTTCCAAAAAGGAACGCGATGATGAAAACGACGAACGCGACGAAAAGCACGGCCGCGCGCGGGGCAACCAGCGATCGGTACTGCGCCTCCCACAGCACGCTCGGGATGGCCACGATGACCCACGTCATCACGCCGACCCACTTCATCTTCTGTTCGTTGACGTTCATCGCGCTCAGAAATACACCCGCGCGCCGGCGGTGGTCACGCGGCGCACCTGCATGTACGACAGCTCGCTGCCGCGCGCGCCGGCGAATTCGGTGTCGATGGCGTAGATGCTGACGTTGGGACGCATGCGAAGCGACAGCGTAGCGCGCGCGAGCAGCGATCGGTCGCGGAGATTGGTGATGGCGATGAGCTCGACGTCGAGTTTGTCGTGCGGGACGTCGACGCGGATGAAGCCGTAGTTGCGCGCCATGCGTAACGGCGAATACGCCGCGTTGACCGCGCGGAAGGACTTCGCGTCGTGCGCGAAATCGGCCGCCGATCGAAAGGCGCGGAACGCGTTTTCGTCGAGTCCATCGCCGCCGTGATACAGCTCGGCGACGACGTTGACGTTGCCGCGGAACGTGAACTGGCCGCCGATGAGCGCATGCCGCCGCGCGATTTCGCCGTGCAGTTCGAGCGCATCGCCGAAGACGCGCGCGGCGCTGACGCCTTGCTGGACACCGTCGTCGTCGCGGCGGAAGTGGAGGGAGACGTCGGTTCCGGCGATGAGCCGGTAGACGCGTCCGGCGACCGCGCCGTCATTCAGCGCGTAGAGCGAAACGTTCGTGCCGCGGATGAAGAGATCGGTGCGGATCATGTCGACACCAACATTCGCGGAGCGGCGGTCCGATGGATCGGCAGGATTTTTTTTCGGACTGACGAACGCGGTTGGATTCCAGGCGTAGCCGGTGCCCCACTTTTCGATGACGCGGCCGATGGTGACGTCGAGCCACGGTTTCGGATTGAGCTGGACGAACGCTTCTCCGACATCCGCACGTTGCGATCCTCCCTCGGCGGCATCGCCGCGCAGCTTGAGGTGAAACTTCCACCCGCGGCTGTCGGGTGCGGCGTCGAGGAAAGCGACGGCATCGCCGGAGCCGCTGCTGTACGGCAGTCCGGCAATGTTGCGCGGGTTCAGCGCGGACGCTGCGTTCGCGGGAGTGAGCTGCCATTCCGCGCCGGCGGAGCCGAAGAATTTGAAGGTTTCGGCGTGCAACGATGTCGTGGCGATCAACATCGCCGCGATAAGAATCGTCTTCACCATTTGCCCAGCGCGTCCTTCGTGAACATCTTCTCGGCGTTTTCTTTCGGCGTCAGGTTCGCGTAGCGCATCACCGTGCGATTGCCCGGACGCAGCAGGTCGTCGATCTCGATCTCCGTCACCACGCGGCGGCCGGCCATCGTTCCGTAGGCTTTGTACGTCGCGCGCTTGATCAGCTTTCCGGAGACGACGTAAAAATCGGCGCGGCGCGGCTCGTACGACTGCTTGTCGATCCACAGCCGCACGCGGTTGTAGGCGACAGACGGATCCTTGGCCACGAGGTCGATGACGAATGCGTCGCCGTCGTCGGCCACCGCAGTCGCGTTGTAATCGACGGTGAAGCTCGTACGAGCCACGTCGCCGTTCGAAGCCTGTCCCATCAATCGTTGCAGCGGCGAGATGCGGATCGGACGGCTCGCGGTCGGGATGTAGATCCACATCGCGTCGCGCAGCATGAGCAGGTACTTGCCCTTCTCCGTCTGCGGAAAGGTGAACTCGACCACGCTCCGGTCGCTGCTCTTTCCATAGACGCGAAAGCGCGATGTGTCGGTCTTGCCGCTGGGCACAAACGAGGTCAACTCCACGTCGACGGAGAAGCTCTCTATCGGATTGCGAAAGACATCGGCGCGTGCGAGTACGGATGCGGCTTTGTCATCCGCGATCAACGGCAGTGCGGCGAAAAGAAATGCAATGGCAATGAGTCGTTTCATTTTTTCTCCGGGGTGTGGGGAGTTGGGTGTGGGGTGTGGGAGAAAAGGCAACGTCAAGGCAAGCGCGCCTTTCGCCGGCCTCTGCTCCCACTCCCCACCCCCTACTCCCCACTCCCATTTAGATATGTCCCAGCGCATCGACGATCTTCAGCCGCGACGCTTTCAGTGCGGGAAGGATTGAAGACAACGTCGAGGTGATGACGGCGATGAGGAAGGCGGTGATGAGGATGCCCGGCTGCAGCATCACGCGCAGCGGATAGCCCTGCGTGTAGCCGGGCGGCGGCGGCAGCATGATGTGCACGCGGTTGATGAGGTTGGAGATCCCGAAGCCGAACAGCAGCCCGGCCACGCCGCCGATCACGCCGATCATCAGCCCCTCGGCCAGGAAGAGTCTCATAACGGACGCTCGCGTCGTGCCGATGGCCATCATCGTGCCGATCTCGCGCGTCCGTTCGAAGATCGACATCACGATCGTGTTCGCGACGCTGAAGATCACGATCGCGAAGACGACCATCCCGATGAAACCGAAGATGCCGTTATAGAGCGCCACGACCTGGTGGTAGAACGTCGCGAGCTGCGACCAATCCTTCATCTCCAATGACCAATGATTCTTCGCGAAGAGCGTGGCGAGATCCGCGCGAACGGCAGCGGTGTCGTCGGTGTCGTTGAGCATCACCAGCAGGCGCTCCACCTTCGTCGTCTGCAGCAACTGCTGCGCGCCGGCCAGCGGCATCTTGATGGCGCGATCGTCGTACTCCTTCACGCCGCTCATGAAGATGCCGGCCACGCGCACGTCGATCGCGTTCAGCGAGCCTGATGTCGTGGTCGACATCAGCGTCAGATAGTCGCCCGGCTTCGCGTGCATCGACGCGGCGAGGCCACGGCCCAGGATGATGGCGTCGGATTCGTTCGCGGGGAGATCGGTGCCGGCGACGAGGCGCTGCGCATTCATGGCCTTGTCTTCTTTCGGCTCGACTCCGGTGGCCATGAAGGTCTCGGACTTGTCGCCGTTGCTGACCAGGCCCATGAACGTGATCTGGGCGGTGGTCATGCGTACGCGCTTGTCGGCTTGGATGGCGCGCCGGAGTTGAGCGACATCCTCCAGCCCGTACTCCAGCGGCTTCTTCGCCTCGGCGCGCTCGAAGCCGGCCTTGTAAATCTGCAGATGTCCCAGCCGATTGCGAATGGTGCTCTCGCGCAGGCCGTGGAAGGTGATGGCTTTGTAGCCGCCGAAGAGAATCAGCCCGACCGCGCCGAAGACGATGACGAGCAGCGTGATGGCCGAGCGGCGGCGATTGCGGAAGACGTTGCGAAGAGCAAGTTTGGTCAGCATGTTCGTTCCTTTTATGAAGCGCGCGCTTCGAGCAGCGCCTCGTTTACGAGCGCTCCGTCGTGCATGCGGATGCAGCGTCCGGCGCGCGACATCAGCGCTGGATCGTGCGTGGCGAAGATGAAGGTGCAGCGCGTTCGGGCGTTGATGTCTTCGACGAGGTCGAGAATCTTCGCGGCGGTGACGGAGTCGAGATTCGCAGTCGGCTCGTCGGCCAGGACGAGTTTCGGCTGGCCGGCCATGGCCCGCGCGATGGCCACGCGCTGCCGCTGTCCGCCCGAAAGCTGGTCGGGACGCTGGCGGGCCTGATCGCTCAGTCCGACTTGCTCCAGCCAATCGAGCACGCGCTTGCGGCGCGCCGCGGCGGGAACGTGCTGCAGCAGCAGCGGGTACTCGACGTTCTCGTATGCGGTGAGCACCGGAATCAGATTGAAGGTCTGAAAGATGAAGCCGAGGGTGTCGCGGCGGGTGGATGCCAAACGATGCAGCGGGACGGGCGTAACGTCGATGCCATCGATCAGAATCCTTCCCGAGTCAGGCTTGTCGATACAGCCGATGACGTTGAGCAGCGTGGTCTTGCCGCTGCCGGACGGGCCTGCCAGCGCCAGAAAATCGCCGTGGTCGACGTCGAGCGAGACGCCCGTCAGCGCGCGCACATTCACGCGTCCCAGCGGGTAGGTTCGCGCCACATCGAGCAGTCGTACGAGAGGTTGTAGGTGCATCGGTATCTCCTTCGCCGCCCAATCTAGGCGTCCGCCGGAGGCACCGCATGTGCAGGAAGAACGGAGTCCGCATCATGACTTTCGGCATACACACCGAAAATCGACGTTTGACGCGGAGAGTGCGGTAGAGCACAATCGCGCGAAAACGTAGTAGGAGAGGAACAAACGAATGGCGACAACGAGCAAGAAGAAGAGCGGCGGCAGCGGGCTGTCCGCGTTAGTTACCCCGAGCAGCGATCTGTCGGCAATCGTCGGCAGCAACCCGATGCCGCGCAGCGAGATCACCAAGAAGGTGTGGGACTACATTAAGGC
>DASYJY010000036.1:0-24046 GCA_035995985.1 Thermoanaerobaculia bacterium
TGCAGGGCGTAGTTGCCGATGGGGATGACGCTCTCGATCTGGAACGACGCCGGCGTGTAGCGCGCGGGCGGGCCGGAGGACATGCGGCCGAAGAGATCGGGCTCGCCGGAGCAGGCGGCGCAGGGGCAGGCGCGGCGCAGCGACTCGAGCGGATAGTATGATTCGTGGCCGTCGTCCCAGACGACCGCAAAGAGATCACCGACTACCTGGAACGACGCGGGCCGCATGCCGACTTACAAGCTCACGATCGAGTACGAGGGAACGCGGTACTCGGGCTGGCAGGCGCAGGGTAACACGCCGAAAACGATCCAGGGCCACCTGCTGCGCGCGGCCATGCAGGTCCTCGGCGACTGCGAAATCGGCGGCGCTGGCCGCACCGATTCCGGCGTTCACGCGGCGGCGCAGGTCGCGCATTTGCGAGCGCACAAGATGGTCGAACCGCTGCTGCTGTCGCGCAAAATCAACGATCTGCTGCCGCACGACATCAGCATCGTGTCGGGCTCGCGCGCCAACGATCGCTTTCACGCGCGGCACGACGCCGTCTCGCGCGTCTACCTCTACCAGATCGCCACGCGCCGCACCGCGTTCGCCAAGCCGTTCGTCTGGTGGATCAAAGATCGGTTGGACGTTAAGGAAATGTCCCGTGCCGCGGCGCTGCTCGAAGGGCGGCACGACTTCAGCGCCTTCAGCGACAAGCGATTGAAGGAAGAGGAGTCGCGGATCGTCGTCGTCGAGCGATGTCAGGCCGTGGCCAGCGGCGATCTGATTCTCTTCCGCATCGAGGCCTCGCACTTTCTCTGGAAGATGGTTCGCAAGCTGACCGCCTTTCTCGTCGAGATCGGCCGCAGCAATGCGACTCCCGAGGAGATGGCGGCGAGGCTTCACCCGAACGCCGCGAACGTCGAGCCGACCGCGCCGCCGTCCGGACTCTTTCTCGAAGCCGTTATCTATCGCGGCGAGACCTTCGATCGGCCGCTGGAACCGATCGTGCCCGTCATCAGGCGATGAGCGAACGCGATCTGATCGCCCGCATCCGCGAGCTCTTTCCGCGCACCGGCGACGACGCCGCCGTCATCGGCCGTCAGGTCATCACCAACGACGTGCTCGTCGAGAACGTCGACTTCACGCGCGCGATCCCGCTGAGGTTGATTGCGCGGAAGAGTCTCACTATCAATCTCTCCGACATCGCTGCGATGGGCGGGCGGCCGCGGTACGCGATCGTCGCGATCGGTTCACCCGACGCGAAAGATGCATCGACCATCATCGAAGAGTTGGCGATCGCAGCGAACGAGAACGACGTCGAGGTCGCCGGCGGCGATCTCTCCCGATCGGAACAGCTCTTCATCTCCATCACACTGATCGGAGAAGCCAGCCAGCCAATTCTGCGCAGCAGCGCGCGTCGCGGCGATCGCGTGTACCTCAGCCGTCCGATCGGTGGCTCTGCCGCTGGATTGTCGCTGCTCCAACGCGGAACGGAAGGCGCGGACTACGCCGAACGCGAATTCATCGAATCCGCGAAGCGCCGGCATCTCGAACCCGAGGCGGAAGTCGCCCTCGGCATGAAACTCGTCAGCCTCGCCACGAGTTGCATCGACGTCTCCGACGGTTTTTCTACCGACCTTCATCACCTCTGCGACGCGTCGAAGGTCGGTGCGCTCATCGACGGCGATCGCATTCCCGCGTTTGCCGACCTTCCGCGCTTCGGCCCGCGCCTCGGCATTAACGTTCGCGACGCGGTGCTGGACGGCGGCGAAGAGTACGCGCTGCTCTTCACGTCAACCCTGCGTGAGTCGGAGTTGAGTGCGCGCATCGGACGCCCGGTCTACGCGGTCGGACGCATCACCGAGGAGCGCGGCGTTCGCATCAACGGCGAATTGCTGGAGCCGCGCGGCTTCGATCACTTCGCGTGATCTTACTTTTCCACCGCTCCGCTCTTTTTCTCCAACGCCCGATACCCGATGTCTTTGCGGTATCGCGCGCCTTCGAAGCGCACCTTCGGCGCGGCGTCGTACGCTTTTGCGAGCGCCTCGGAGAGCGTAGCGGCGCGGGCGCAGACGCTGGCTACGCGGCCGGCCACATTGATCATCTTGTCGCCGCGTTGAACCGTGGCCGCGTGGAAGACGGTGACGGCGGGATCGTCGATCGGGTCGATCACGACCTCCTGCCCTTTTACGAACTCGTCGGGATAGCCGTCGACGGCGATGACGACGCAGGCCGCCGCTTCTTTGACCCAGTTCAGTTTCGTGTCGCCGAGGTTGCCGCGGGCGACTTTGAGGCAGACGTCGGCGAGATCGTCTTCGAGGCGAAGCATCTGCACCTGCGTTTCGGGATCGCCGAAGCGGCAGTTGTACTCGAGGACCTTCGGACCATTCGGCGTCAGCATCACGCCGGCGTAGAGGCAGCCGGTGTAGGGGCGGCCTTCGTCTGACATGCCCTGAATGGTCGGCATGATGATCGTCTTCACGATCTCCGCGGCGGTCTCGCCGGTCAGCACCACCGCCGGTGAGTGCGCGCCCATGCCGCCAGTGTTCGGCCCTGTCTCGCCATCGAGCGCTTTCTTGTAGTCCTTGGCCGGCGCGAGCGAGACGAACTTCGTCCCGTCCGTCAGCACCATGAACGACACTTCCTCGCCGGTCAGGAACTCTTCGATGAGGATGCGGTTCGCGGCGTTGCCGAACTTCTTCTCCTCGAAGACAAGCCTCAGGTACTCCTCGGCATCCGCCTTCGATTCGACGATGACGACGCCTTTGCCCGAGGCCAGGCCATCGACCTTGATGACGCACGGATAGCCGAACTCTTTCAGCGCCTTCTTCGCATCATCCATCGATGCGCACACCCTCGCCTCGGCGGTCGGGATGCCGTACTTGCGCATGAACTCTTTCGAGAACGCCTTCGAGCCTTCCAGTTCCGCGGCCAGTCGCGTCGGTCCGAAGATGGCCAGGCCGCGCTTCTGGAACTCGTCGACGATGCCGAGCGTGAGAGGGAGCTCGGGACCGACGATGGTGAGATCGATGCGCAGCTTCTCGGCGAAATCGGCGAGCTCGATGATGTCGGCCACGCCGATGTTTACGCAGTCGCCGGTAGCCGCGATCCCGGCATTTCCCGGGGCCGCATAGAGCTCTTTGACGAGAGGAGACTGGCGGAGTTTCCACGCGATCGCATGCTCGCGTGCCCCTTGCCCAACGACCAGAACGCGCATGAGGTAGGTGCGGCGGATTCTAGCATGCGGGTCATCGCAGAAATCGGCAGACCGCCTTGGACGTTCCCAAGTGCTCCGCCGTACATGTGTCACGATGGCCGCGGAAGTCCTCCGAATGATCCCGACGAAAGAGACCGTGGAGCTCGACGATCGTCAGCTGGTCGAACAGATTCGCCAAGGCGATGACGGAGCCTTCGAGACGCTCATCCGCCGCAAGACCTCCAAGGTTTACGGCCTTTGCTACCGCGTCATCGGCAATGGCGAGGACGCCAAGGACATCTCGCAGCTGGTCTTCCTGAAGCTGTGGGAGAACCTCGAAAAGTACGACGCCACGTACGCCTTCGACACCTGGCTGTATCGCATGGTGACCAACGTCGCCATCGACTTCATGCGCAGCAAGCAGTCGCGCGACAACGCCGTCAACTCCAACCTGCGGCTGGTCAAGACCTCCGTCGATCCGGAGCAGACCGTGACCGTGGCGCGGAAGGAAGTCGAGTCGGTGTTCAACGCCGTCTCGAACGTTCTCTCGCCGAAGCAGAAGACGATCTTCGTCATGAGCGAGATGGAAGACCTCCGCTCCTCCGAGATCGCCAAAGTCCTCGGCTGCCGTGAGTCGACGGTGCGCAATCACCTCTTCAACGCCCGCAAGCTGATGCAGACGCAGCTGAGGAAACGCTTCCCCGAGTACGCGCGGCTGTGGGAGGAATCGCGATGATGACCTGCCACTACTTCCGCACGAATCTGCAGCCGGGTAACGCCGACGCCGCGATGCTCGAGCACCTTCGCCATTGCGATGCCTGCCTCGATTTCGCGATGAGCGTCGATCCGGACCTCTTCTTCCGCTCACTCGGTGGCGAAGATCTCATTCCGCCCGGCGGCATCGACGCGTTCGTCGGCGACGTCATGTCGCAGGTGCGCGTCCATGATGCCGAGGCGTCGCTGGCGCCACGCCACAACGTGAGCGCGTGGCAGCGCTGGGCGATCGCGGCAACCGTTGCTGCCGGCGTCACCGGCGCGACGCTCGCGTATCGTTACGAGCATCCTGCCCCGCGTGTGACACAGACACTCTTGTCTGTGCAGGCATCCGCGAAGCCCCGGCCCACCGCCACTGCGACGAAATCGTTCGTCGAAACGTATTCATCCCATGACGCGACGATCGTCGAGATGCCGAACGACGGCAGCGACACGAAGGTCGTGATGATCTTCGACGACAAGTTGCCGGCGGACCTATGAAATTCAAACGCGTTTTCCTGATGATCTCGATGATGCTCGCCGTGTCCGGCGTCGCATTTGCCGAGCCGGCCGCGGCAACCGCTGATGCGAAGCCCGCGTTGGCCGTGCGCTCGTTCTCGTTCAAGTTCAAGCAGGCCGACAAAGCCGCCGCCGCCATCAAGCCGCTGCTGAGCAAGGAAGGCTCGATGTCGATCCAGCCGTCCAGCAACTCGCTCGTCGTCACCGACCGCGCCGAGAACATGAAAGCCGTCGCCAAAATGATCGGCGACTTCGACAAAGAGCCGCAGAGTTTTCGCCTCTACGTCCGCATCGTCGCCGCCGCGCGCGTTGAGGGGACGCCGAAGATCGCCGACGATCTCAAAGACGTCGCCCGCAAGCTGGCCATCCTGCCGTACAACTCGTACGAGAGCGTCGGCGAAGCGACCGCACAGGGGAAGGAAGGCGACCCGGGCCTCATCGACATGTCTACGGGCTATCGCGCCAACTTCAAATTCGGCGAATACGATCCGGCCAGCGACTCCATCGCCGTCAACGATCTGCAGATCTCCAGGCTCACCGGAGCGCAGAAGGATCAGCTCACGTCGCTGCTGAAGACGACGCTGAACCTCACCATCGGTCAACCATACATTCTTGGCGCAGCGAAGGGCCCACAAAGCCAGCGCGCGCTGATGATCGTCCTCGTCGCTCGACGATAGCGGCGTTTCCCTCCTACGCATTCGAGGCGCGGCGAACTCACCCTCCGCCGCGCCTCACTTTTTAGTGGTCAGTGGCCAGTGGTCAGGAGTTCGAACGAAGGCCGGGGAAGCTCTTTCCTGACCACTGGCCACTAACCACTGACCACTCCACCTGCTATCCTTTCGGCCAGTTCCAAATCGGAGGATTTCAATGCGCAGATTCGTTTTCGCGGCGATCGTTTGCACGCTCATCGCGCTTCCGCTGGCCGCACAAAACACCGACATCGAATCGCTCTCCGGGCTCCAGTTCAACTTCGGCAATCCCGGCGCCCGCTCCCTGGGCATGGGCGGCGCGTTCCTCGGCCTCGCTGACGACGCCTCGGCTGCCGAGGCCAATCCGGCGGGGTTGACGATTCTGAGGAAGCCGGAGGTCACACTCGAAGGGCGCAACTATCAGGAGCAGCAGGTCTTCACCACCAGCGGAACCTTTCCCGATATCCAGCGCACCGGCTTCAGCCACTACAGCCAGCGCATCGACGCCACGTTCGCCAGCGTCGTCTATCCCACCAAGCACTTCACCATCGGTGCGTACTATCACGAGCCGCTGCGCAACGAAGGAACCGGCCAGGTCGTCCCGGTCCGCAATACGTTCACCGGCGAAATCAAGACTGACGTTCCCAACTTCTTCCTGCCCGTCGACGCGAACGGCAACGCCACCGGAGGCCCGATCACGTCCGCGGCATGCCAGAAACTGCGGCAGACGAATCCGTTCGCCTGCCTCGAATACACGATCCTCCCCTTCCTCAGCACCGTGAAGATTCAGGAGAAGACCTTCGGCCTGGCCATGGCGTTCAAAGTCGGGAAGTTCTCGTTCGGCGCCACCGCGCGCTCGCAGCGTTTCAACGAAACCGCGTTCACGTTCCGCGTCACGCCGACGCTGGACTTCTCCAGCATCTCCGTCCAGGCCACGAGCGACATCCGCAAGAACAACGACGTGGCCAAGGACAAGTCGGACATCACCTTCGCCGGCGGCTTCAAGTTCGCACCGAACGATAAGTTTTCGATCGGCGGCGTCTACAAGCAGGGAGCGAAGTTCGCCGCGCCGACGTTCGCCGCAACGGAGAACACGAACTTCGACTACGTCAAAGTCTTCGACACGACCTTCCACATGCCCGACGTTTACGGCGCAGGCGTTTCCTTTCGTCCCATCCCGGTCCTGACCATCAACGCCGATGCGGTGCGCGTGAAGTACTCGAACCTCGTCGACAACTTCGTCTCGATCAACGCCAACGTGCGCAAGATCGACAAGGCCTACACCGCCGCGGACGCCACCGAAATCCACCTCGGGGCCGAGTACTTTTTCTCGACCAAGATTCCGTTCGCCGTCCGCGCCGGCGCCTGGCGCGATCCGCAGCATTCGATCACCTACTCCGGTCCGCTGACGAATTCGGACCAGGTCGCCGCCGCGGTGCTCTTCCCGAAAACAAAGAACCTCACCCACATTTCAGTCGGTGCCGGCCTGGCCTGGCCACGCTTCCAGATCGACGCCGCGTACGACCGCTCGGACCTGTTCAAGGTCGGCTCGATCTCGATGGTGACCCGCTTCTAAGGCGTTTCACCACAGAGACACAGAGATCGCAGAGAAGTCCTCTGTGTCCTCAGTGTCTCTGTGGTTCACAGTTTTTCCAGCGGCAAGTCGAGCAGCTCGAACTTCTCCCATCCGCGGAAGTCGAAGTGCCACCACTCGGAAGGGAGCGGATCGAAGCCGTGACGCGTCATCACGTCGCGCAGCCTGGCGCGATTACCGATCGCCTCGGCCGGCAGATCGTTGTAATCCTGCCGTGCCTTCGGCGTGAAGGCGTCGTAGCCCGTCGGCATCGGCAACTCGGCGCCGGTGCGCAGATCGATCAGCGTCAGATCGACCGCTGCACCGCGATTGTGGCGTGACCCTTTGACTGGATCGGCGACGAAATCGAGATTGCGGATCGGCTTCCACATCCGCACTGTCACGCGATACGGACGATAGCCGTCGAAGAGCTTCAGCCCCAATCCCTCGCGCGCCAGCTCGCGCTCGACGTCGTGCAGCGCGATCGCTGCCGGACGCCGCAGGAAAACCTTCGCCACCGGATACAGCTTCTGGTGCATGAAGTTGTCGGTTGTTGCGTAGCGGACGTCGCGCGGGATATCGGTGATCTCGACCAGCCGCTTGTCGGGATCGGCTGCGACGAGCCCGTCGTACTCGGCCGCGCTCCGCACTACAGGCGGATGCGTCGTCGCGCACGCGACGGCAATCAGCAGCAGTGCGGCAAGTCTCTTCATGCGATCGCCGGCGCCACCTTCGTCATGAAGTCTTCCATGTTCTTCATCACGCGCTTCGAATCGTGGTTGTTGAAGTCGAACCACAGCATCAGCCGGTCCTCGGGATGGAAGCGTTCGCGAACCTGCGCCGCGATCATCGACGCATCGCCGATCAGCGCGTTCTCCGAGGCTCGGCGAACTTTCTCCTCGTCGAGCGTTCCCTCCAGCGCGCGCCAATAGTTCGTCAGCGCCGCCCGCGCCTCCTGGGCCGCGCGCGCCGGATCGTCGTTGATGAACACGAGCACGGTGCGCGGCATGAGCCGCCGGTGCCAGCCGCTCCCGTCCGGGTGATACGCCGTGGCCATCCGCTCGTTCGTCTTCCGAATTTCATCGCCGGGCGTGATCGACAGATTGAAAACGCCCACGGGCAGGATCGTGTTCGCGAACATCTGCGTGGCCGCGTCGTGCGATCCGATCGAAAGCCGCAGCAGCTCCATCCGCGATTCCTGCGGCACGATCTTCAGGTTCGGAAACACCCACCGCGGCGCGAGCGGAATGGCGTCGGCAGGTTGTCCATACGCCTCGACGACGCGCTGCCAGTCGCCATCGGAGCGAAAATCCTCTCGCTGCAGCGATCGCGTCGCGATCATCGATGAGCTAAGCACCTCGCCTTTCAGCAGGCGCAGAAAGATCTCCGTCGCCTCCTCGAAGATCTTGTTCTTCACCACCGGCCACGCCGCCCCTTCGACCGGATTCCGCGGCACGATTCCGTACGGGATGTTGATAAACGGAAAGCGCCCCGCCGCGAAGCCGATGGTCAACAGCCGCCGTTCCTCCGGATCGAGTCCATGCAGCGTCAGAAACGTCCGCACCCGCTCCGCAGCCGCGATCGGCCCGCCGTTGCAGAGAATGTTCATGATGGCCGACCCGACGCCGATCTGCGTCGTCCGTGCGAAGATGCGATGCGCGAGCTGCAGGATGTCGGTGTTCAACCCGATCTCGCCGACAAAGTGCGGGATCACCGCCCCCGGATTCATCTTCTGAACCTCGGTCGACAGATGGCTCTCCGCCACCCACGCCGTTCCGAATCCAAGCCGGTCCGCGAGCACAACCTGCTCGAAGAAGTTCTCGAACATGACCCGCTCCGACGGCATGTACCCATCGACCTCGGTCTGCGAGATGGAGAAGAAGATGTCGAGCTCCATGCAGGCGCGATCCTATAGCGAGTCCCTATAATCGCGCCGTGCCCTTCAACGAAAACCTCCCCGTGAACTTCGCGCGGGCCATGCCGAACTGGCAACCGCTCGTCGAATACCGGCGCAACGGCGTCGCGGAGAACACTATCCATGGCGCGGTCTCCTGGGTTTCCGGCCGCAACGTCCTTTACTCGTTCGGCGGCAACGTCGAGGTCTACGGACGCTCGATGGTCAAGCCGATCATGATGAAAGTCTTCACGCGCGAATTCGCGCGCGCGCTGACCGGCGAGCAGAAAGCGATCTCCGTCGCCTCGCACAACGGCGACACGGAGCACGTTCGCGTGGCGCGGTCGATTCTCCTGCAGGGCGAATGGGGACTCATGCAGGCGCCGCTCGACGTCCCGCTCGTGCAGTTCGGCCGGCAGGTGCGTCGTCCACGGCGCTGGTACCACTGCTGCTCCGGCGAGCACGCCGCCATCCTTCGCGGCTGCAAGCTGAAAGGATGGTCGCGCGTCGGCTATGTCTGGCCGCACCATCCCTTCTTCCAGGACTACCTCGCCTACATCCGTCATGCACTCGGCGGCGACTGGAAGCAGGGGACGATCGCCAAGGACGGCTGCGGATTGCCCACCGTTTCGATGACGGTAACCGATCTCGCTAAACTGTTCGCTAATTTAGTCACAGAAAAAGATGACGACTGGATCTGGCAAGCGATGGTCGAGCATCCCGACCTCATCGGCGGCTTCAACCGTCTCGACTCCACCGTCCTCAAAGCCTGCCACGGCCGCGTCCTCGCCAAAGAAGGCGCCGACGGCCTCCTCGGCCTTGCCATCGAGCATCCCGAATACCCCGAAGGCCTCGGCGTCGTCGTCAAAATCGCGCACGGCTGGAACCCGCAGGCTACCTGGTACATCGCCCGCTACATCCTCGGCGTCCTCGGCTTCGAGTTTCGCAATCCCTACAAACTCCGCCGACAGAAAGCCTTCATCGTCCCCGAGGTCATCCCGCCAGGGCTGCGCGACCGGATGGCCGCGATCGTGCCGTGGGATTCCTGGGATCCCGACATAGACAAATGGGAGTTTGAGCCCGAGGAGTTCGCTCTGACCCCCTAAAATCCCACCATTAGTAGAGTTTCTTGACGGCTGAAAAAAACGCGGCGTACACTCGCTTCACCACGCGAATGCCCGCCGATCCGAGGATCCGTCACTACTTTTCTATCCACCCATTCGAATCATCGAAGGAGTAGCCATGGCCACTGTTCCATCAGACAAACTCAAGGCAGCGGAAACAGCGCTGACGCAGATCGAGCGGCAGTTCGGCAAAGGGTCGATCATGCGCCTCGGCGCGAAGGAGTTCGTGCCGATCAGCGCGATCTCTACCGGATCGATCGGCGTCGACGCGGCGCTCGGCGTCGGCGGCGTGCCGCGCGGACGCATCATCGAAATCTTCGGCCCGGAATCGTCGGGTAAAACCACAATCTCTCTTCACGTCATCGCCGAAGCGCAGAAAGCGGGCGGATTGGCGGCATTCATCGACGCCGAGCACGCGCTCGACGCCGAGTACGCCAAGAAGCTCGGCGTCGACATCGACAACCTCCTCGTCTCGCAGCCGGACAGCGGTGAGCAGGCGCTGGAGATCGCCGAGGTGTTGGTGCGGTCAGGAGCAATCGACGTGATCGTCATCGACTCCGTGGCCGCGCTCGTCCCGCGCGCGGAGCTCGACGGCGAAATGGGCGATTCTCATATGGGATTACACGCCCGATTAATGTCACAAGCTCTGCGGAAATTAACAGCCATCGTTTCGAAGTCAAAAACGTCGCTTATTTTCATCAACCAGATTCGTGAAAAAATTGGTGTGATGTTCGGCAACCCGGAAACCACCACCGGCGGCCGCGCGCTCAAGTTCTACTCGTCCATCCGCATCGACATCCGCCGCACCAATCAGATCAAGGACGGCGAGGAAGTGGTCGGCTCGCGCGTGAAGGTCAAGGTCGTCAAGAACAAGTGCGCCGCACCGTTTCGCCACGCCGAGTTCGACGTAGGTTACGGCGAGGGCATCTCCAAGACCGGCGAGCTGATCGACATCGGCATCGAGAACAAGATCATCGAGAAATCCGGCTCCTGGTTCTCCTACGGCGACGTCCGCCTCGGCCAGGGCCGCGAAAACGCGAAGCTCTTCATCAAAGAGAACCCCGACCTCTCCGGCGAGATCGAAGCCCGAGTCCGCCGCGCTCTCGGCATCGGCACCCCCGAGCTGACCGTCATCGAAGGCGGCGATCCCGCCGCCGCGAAGCCGGCACGAGTAGCAGCAAAGTAAGTTCTGTTCAGCGTTCAAACAAAGGCACAGCGTCCGCGCTGTGCCTTTTGTTTTCAGGCCGCTGATGGTCGGGACGATACCGCCGTCAACAACACGACCACGTTGCAGAAGAGCAGCCAGCCGCCGAAGAGTCCGGAGCAGCCGGCGCGGATATTGGGAAAGATCAGTGAGAACCAAATCGTGCTGATCGTGTCGAGGAGCATGCCGGGCGTGACCAAAGCGATCGCAGCTAGTGCACGCTCACCTCGAGTTGGGAAATGCCATAGGAGAGCACGGGCCACGGACGCCATCACGGGAATCGTGATGAGCAGCAGAAGAAGAGCGGGAAGGCGGCCGAATACGTACTGACCGCCGAGACGGAGCGCGATCGTTGCGACGGCCCAGATGACGAAGCCGGTCACGGCCATTCGTTTCATCGCGAACCTCCTGCGTGATTCAGGCAAGAATACGCGGAATGCGGCTCGATCAGGCCATTGCGGCGCGTTATCCGAGTATCTCGCGACGTAAGGCGCGCGAGCTGATTGCGGCGCGGCGGGTGCTCGTGAATGAGCGGGCGGTGTCCATCGCTTCGCGCGAGGTTGATGCTGAGGATCGGATCGCGGTCGTCGACGAGTTGCCGGAGCTGTCGATCATTCGCGAGAGCGAAGAGTGGATTGCGGTCGACAAGCCGGCAGGTATGCCGACGCAGCCGACGCGGGATCGCGAGCAGCGATCGCTGGAAGAACTGCTGCGGTTGCGCTTTCGCGAGATCTGGCTCGTGCATCGGCTCGATACTCCGACGAGCGGCGTGGTCTTGTTTGCGCGATCCGCAGCCGCTGCGGCGAAGCTGTCAGCGCTGTTTGCGAACGGCGAGATCAGGAAAACGTATTTGGCGATTCTCGAAGGCGAGTTGAATGAGGAACTCGTGGTGGAGACGCCGGTGCAGGGAAAAAGCGCGCGGACAACGTTCCGGCCGCTCCGCACCGACGGCAACTCAACGCTCGTCGAAGCGACCATCGAGACAGGCCGCACGCATCAGATTCGCATTCACGCGCAGTCGATCGGCCATCCTGTGGTTGGCGATCGCCGATACGGCTCCGGCGGACGCGCTGCGCGGCTGATGTTGCACGCTTGGAAGTTGGAGCACGCAAGCTTCGGAGTGCTCGAAGCGCCGCCGCCTACTTCGTTTTCTTTCGAGTCGCCCAACCCTCAATGATTTTCTGCGGCGTGCGCGAAAGCGCCAGCGCCTCGGCGGGGACGTCCTTCGTGATGGTCGACCCGGCGCCGACGTACGCACCTTTGCCGATGCGAACGGGCGCGACGAGCTGCGTATCTGAGCCGATGAAGGCGCCGTCTTCGATGATGGTCTTGTTCTTATTCACGCCGTCGTAGTTGCAGGTGATCGTGCCCGCGCCGATGTTCACGTCCGCGCCGACTTCCGCGTCGCCGATGTACGACAGGTGCGACGCCTTCGCGCCTTCGCCGAACACCGCCTTCTTTGTCTCCACGAAATTGCCGATCTTCACGTGGCGCCCGAGTTTCGAACCGGGACGCAGATGCGCGTAGGGTCCGACCGCGGCGTCGTCTTCGATCACCGCGTCCTCTGCCACAGTCCCGGTCTTGAGGTGGACGTCGTCGCCGATGTGCACGTTCGTCAGATGCACGCCAGGCTCGATGACGCATCGCGAGCCGATCGAAGTCGCACCTTCGATCGTGACGAACGGATAGACGACCGTGTCGTTGCCGATCGACACAGTCGAATCGATCACTACCGTGGCCGGATTGCGGAAGGTGACGCCGTCAGCCATCAGCTTCGTGACCACGCGCCGCTGGATTTCGCCTTCGACCGACGCGAGGTCGGCGCGCGAATTCACACCGAGCGCTTCGATCGGATCGCTGGCGATCACGGCACCGACGCGATGACCGGCGCCGCGCAACACGCCGAGGAGATCGGTCAGGTAGTACTCGCCCTGGGCGTTGTCGGTGGAGAGATTGCGGAGGTTGTCGAAGAGGTGTGCGCCGTCGAAGACGTAGATGCCGGCGTTCACTTCGCGAATCTGTTTCTCGTCGTCGGACGCGTCCTTCGCTTCGACGATACGTGTGACTGCGCCGTCGACATCGCGCACGATACGGCCGTACATCGCGGGATCGTCGAGCACCATCGTCAGCAGCGTGAGTGCGTTCTGCGAGCGCGCGTGCTCGTCGAGCAGACGACGTAGTGTTTCGGGGCGCGTGAGCGGAACGTCGCCGGAGAGGATCAGGACATGTCGCGCGCCATCGACGAGCGACGCGGCCTGCAGCACGGCGTGGCCGGTTCCCTTCTGCTCTTCCTGCACGGCAAACCGGGCGCGCTCGCCGACCGCTTTCTGAACCGATTCGCGCTGATGGCCGATGACCATGATCGGCGTGCGATCGCAAATCGCGCCGGCGAGGTCGAGGACGTAGTCGATGATCGGGCGGCCGGCGGCGGCGTGCAGGACCTTGATCGTAGCGGACTTCATACGCGTGCCCTGGCCGGCAGCGAGGATGATGACGTCGATGTCGTCGTTCAAGAGAGTCATGCCTCCGTGCTCCGCATCCTTTCAAGCGTCCGGCCATACCGCTCGTAGAGGCGAAAAATCGTGTCGGCAAGCGCGACGGAATCGTGGCGCACGTAGTTGCCTTCCTTGATGATGTCGCCGAAAAATGGCGTGACGCCGAGCTCGCGAATCGCGTTGACGTCGAAGGCGACGGGATGCTGTCCCTGCGACGCGTACGCGCCGAGGATCGCCTCCGAGGGACGGCCGCCATTGAGGACCATCACGTCGACGACGAGGCCCGCGTGTTCGATGATCGCTTCCAGATGCTCCTCGGCGGTGTAGCCGTCGCTCTCGCCCGGCTGCGTCATCACGTTGCAGATGTAGACGCGCAGCGCGCGAGAAACTCGCAATGCCTCGGCCATCGGCTTGATCAGAAGGTTCGGCAGGATCGATGTGTAAAGCGATCCGGGACCGATGAGGACGAGGTCAGCTTCGTGGAGCGCCTTGAGCGCGCGGTCGGTTGGCTGCGCGTCGGCGGGATCGATGCTGAGGTGCGTGATCCGTGCGTGCCGCGGAACGTTGGGACTCTTTTCGCCGAGGTAGGAGCCGCTGATGGCGACTTCGCCCAGAAGTGCGGAACCGTCGGCGAGCGTTGCGCGCAGGCGCACGTCGGCCAGCGTCGATGGATAGATTTCTCCGGCGATGTTGAGAACCTCCGACGCGGTGAGGATCGCTTCGTCGAAACTTCCCGTGATGTCTGTCAGTGCGGCCAGCAGGAGATTGCCGAGCGAATGTCCGCCTAACGACGACTCCGCGTTTTCGAAGCGGTAGCTGAAGAGGCGCGACAGCAGGTGCTCCTCCTCGGCCAGCGCGACGATGCAGTTGCGGATATCGCCCGGAGGTAGCATGCCGAACTCTTTGCGGAGCGCGCCGGAGCTACCGCCTTCATCGGTCACCGTCACGATCGCGCCGAGGTGAGCGATCGACCACGGGCCGTCGGCATCGACGTAGCTTTTCAGTCCACGAAGTAGCGTCGAAAGCCCGGTGCCGCCGCCGATGGCGACGATGTTGAGGCCGTGATGGCGCATTCGGGGCGGATTGTAAGTGGTCCCGAGCCTCACCAGCACAGACAAGAGTGTCTGTGCTTTGGCAGGATGCAGTGCCTGATCTTGATAACCGCAACGGAAAGGCGGCAACCCCGTTACCCCGCGCTACTCGTGCGCGCGCAGGAACGTCTCGGGCTTGCTGAACGTCTTGGCCATGCCGAGGCCGCGGCGGACGTTGTTCAGCGACACTTTGCCGGTGGCCAGTGCCGCGCCGAGCTGCATGTACGTCTTCCACTTGCCGCGATAGCGGTAGCGGACGTCGAGCGCGTGGCGCCAAAGCGCCGAGTACTCTTTGTAAAAGTCGTCGAGCGAGAGAGTCGTCGGCAGCACCGCGTGGACGATGTCGTACATCTCCCAATCGTGCGTCGTGACGTTGTCTTTGGCCGTGTCCCACAGATCGGTGCCGGGCAGCGGCGTCAGGACGGAAAAGCCGCTGTTGTATGCGCCGGTGTGATCGATCCAATCGCGCAGGCGTTTGAAATCGTCGCGCGTCCAGGCGGGATCGACGATGAAGTTCGGCGTGAAGCCGACGCCGAGGTCCTGCAGGATTCGGATGGCGCGTTCGTTGTTGTTGGCGGTGTTCTTCTTGTTGACCGCCTTCAGCCCTTCGTCGGTCACCGACTCCAGGCCGAGGAAAATGGCCAGCTTGCCGCAGTCCTTCCACATCTCGATCAGGTGAGGGAACTTGCAGATGATGTCGGTGCGCGTCTGCACGGTGAAAAACTTCTTGATGCCGGCGGCTTTGATCTGCCGCGCCATCTCTTCGCCGCGCTTGACGTTCATCCAGAAGATGTCGTCGGTGATGAAGATCGCGTCCGCTTTGATCGCCTGCAGCTCGCGCACGACGCGCGCCGGCGACTTCTCGCGGAACGTCGATTCATGAAACTTCCAGACCGAGCAGAAGTTGCACTTGAACGGGCAGCCGCGCGCGGTTTCCATCAGCGCGAGCGGCTTGTGGAAGTTGATGTAGTAGTGATCGGCGTAGTGCTCGATGAGATGGCGGGCCGGCAGCGGATAATCGTCGAGGTTCTTGCGCGTCGGCGCATGACCGGTGCTGATCCAACGTCCTTCGCGATGCAGCATCAGCCCGGGAACGGTTGCCAGATCGTGGCCGCGCTGGATCGCGTCAACCATCGCCGGCATCACTTCTTCGCCGTCGCCGACCGCGACCGCATCGATGACGTCGTCGTTGAACCAGTTCGGATCGCGCGACGCGTCGTGACCGCCGACGACGACGAACGTGCCGGGATTTTCGCGCTTGATCCGCTTCGCCAGGCGCACGGTGCGGTTGCGCTCCGTCGTGAAATTGCACTGGAGTCCGACAACGTCCGGCGCAAACTTTTTGCAGAGCGCGAGGCCGTGCTCTTCACCATCGATGCGCAGGTCGTACACCTTGCACTCATGGCCCTCGGCTTCGAGACACGCGGCAACGCAGATCGGTCCGAGCGGCTCGACGAAGGTGAGCATCTCCAGGCCGAGGATGCCGCCGACGGGCGGTTTGACGAATGCGACTTTCATGGTGTGGAGGCGGTAAGGGCTTCCGAACTGTGCTTATTTCTTCTTGAGCTCCGTGAGCACCAGCTTCGCGACGGCTTTGAGTGTATCGAAAACGCCGGTGCCGTTCATCGCCACGGCTTCGAACGTCGGCTCGCCTTTGAAGTTCAGCTGGCGGTACATCTCGTCGGCGGGTAGGGCTGTCGGCAGATCACGTTTGTTGAATTGCAGCACGTACGGAACCGACTTCAGCTCGTAGCCCTGCTCTTTCAGGTTCTTGTCGAGATTGACGAGCGACTCGTTGTTCGCTTCCATGCGCGCTTCCTGCGAGTCGGCCACGAAGACGACGCCGTCGACGCCCTTCAGAATCAGCTTCCGCGACGCATCGTAGAAAACCTGTCCAGGGACGGTGTAGAGGTGGAAGCGGGTTTTGAATCCGCGCACGGTGCCGAGGTCGAGCGGGAGAAAGTCGAAGAAGAGCGTGCGGTCGGTCTCCGTCGCCAGCGAGATCAGCTTCCCCTTGGCTTGCGGATTGGTCTTGTCGTAGATCCACTGCAGGTTGGTCGTCTTCCCGCACAGGCCTGGGCCGTAGTAGACGATTTTGCAGTTGATCTCGCGCGCTGCGTAGTTGATGAACGTCATGCGCTATTCGCTGAAAAGGCTGTCGATGTCCTCGTCGGTGATCTCCGCAAACGGAGAATCAAACCGGCTGGCCAGATTGCCGAGCTCCGCCTCGGATTTGCGCAGCAGGACTTCGAACGTTTTCTCCAACTCCGCCGAGGCTTTCTTTACGCGAAGGCGCACGAGGCCGAGCGAGGAGCGGTCGTCGAAGATCACCACGAGAATTACGCGCTGGGCGACGAGAGAGATGTGGATGTTGTCGCGCTCCCCTTCGTGAAAGAGGATCGAGAACTCTTTTTCGCCGATGAGTTTGGCCAAGCCGTCGGTGGCGGCGACATTGCCGGCCGTCAGCGAGGCGAGCGAGGTCGCGTCGACGCCGCGCATGTCGCCGTGAACAGCAATCTGCTGGCCGTTCTTGTCGACCAGAAAGACGATTTTTGAATTGGAGTCGACCTGCAGTCGCTGGAGTGTTTCCTTGATCTGCTGGTACTCCTCCTCGTACATCACGAGATCAGGAGACGCCATGTTGTTTTTTCACCAATTTGTCGCGAGGACTGGGTGGACAAAGGTAGCACAGGTGGTGAGTTAGCCGCCTCGCACTAAATCTCGCGTCGGCCCTCCAGCGCCTTCGCCATCGTGACCTGATCGGCGTATTCGAGGTCGCCGCCGACCGGCAATCCGAACGCGAGGCGTGTGGTCTTTACGTCGAACGGACGGAGCTGCTGCGCGAGGTAGAGCGCGGTCGCTTCGCCTTCGACATTCGGATTTGTTGCGACGATGATTTCGCGCACGCCGCCGGCCTGGACTCGTTTCAGAAGTCCTGCGACGTCGATGTCGTGCGGGCCGACTCCCTTCAACGGCGAGAGCGCGCCGAGGAGCACGTGGAAGAGTCCGCGAAAATCGCGCGTCGACTCAATCGTCGGGATGTTGAACGCCTCTTCGACCACGCAGATCACAGCGGCGTCACGCCGCGGATCGTCGCAGATCGCGCACGGCTCGACATCCGTCATGTTGTTGCAGATCGAGCAGCGGAAGATCTTCGACTTCACGTCGACGATCGCGTTCGCCAACGCCTCGGCCTCACCAGTCGTGCGCTTGAGGATGTGATACGCGATGCGCGACGCCGACTTGCCGCCGACGCCGGGAAGGCGCGACAGTTCGTTGATGAGGTTTGCGAGTGGAGGAGCGGTCAATCTAGAAGAGTCCCGGAATCTTCATCCCGCCGGTCATGGCGCCGACGCTGCTGGCCATCTCTTCGTCCACTTTGCGCGAGGCTTCGTTGACCGCTGCCACGACGAGGTCCTGCAGCATTTCGACGTCGTTCGGATCGACGGCTTCTTTGTCGATGGTAATGGCGAGGAGCTCCTTCGAGCCGTTCATCGTCGCTTTGACCATGCCGCCGCCGGCCGATCCTTCGACCTTCAGCGCGGTCATGCGCTGCTGCATCTGTTCCTGCATCTGCTGGACTTGCTTCATCAACTGCTTCGGATTCATGCGCTCTCCTTAACGCTTTCGTGATTCGACGATGTCGGCGCCGAGGTGCTTCTGGAATGCTTGGACGACCGGATCGTCGCGAAGAGGCGAGGATGATTTCGGAGCCGGCGCGCCGGTTGCGGGCGAGTCGGTCTTCACGTCGATCGACATCGCTTCGCCGAAAACCTCGGCGGCAATCTGTTCGAGAGCTGGCCGCGCGCCGCTGACCTGATCGGCGGTGAATGAGTCGGCGAACGTGAGCAGCAGCTTGTTGCCGTCGCGCTTGCGCGATTTCGCCGCGCCGAGGTAACCGCCGATGAGCGGCCGCGCTTTCTGGACGCGTTCGATGAACGAGTCGATGGTGGCGTTTGCGGAAGACACCGCATCCGCCTCGCGGCGTGCGGGCGCGGCTTTCGGTTCCGCGGCCGCGCGAGGCCGAGGCGCTGCAGTCTGCGGAATCGCGGCACCGCCTGCCAGCTCCTGTTCCACAGCGCGCAAACGCGGAAACGTCGCTGCCTTCAACAACGCAATCTCGACCGCGAGGCGCTGATGCTCGGCGCGATTGACCGTTTCGTCGTCGCGAAGAAGAAGGTTAGCGATCCGCAGCAGCTCCGAGTACGAAAACTTCTCTGCCGTCGAACGAATGACCGGCAAATCCTCGGGTGCAACGTTCAGCATCGACTCGTTCGCGCGGCCCGCCACGAGCAGCAGGTTGCGCATGAAACTCAGCAGGTCGCGATACAGCATCTTGAAATCGCGGCCGGTTTCCGACGCTTCGTCGAGCGCTTCCAGAATCCCGCCGTGATCGCCGTCGGCGATCAACGTGGCGATGCGCGCGAAAAACGTCGTGTCGGAAAGGCCGAGGACCGTGGCGACGTCGGCGGCGGTGATGGAACGGCCACCGAATGCGATCACCTGATCGAGCAGCGACAACGAGTCGCGAACGCTTCCTTCGCCACGCCGCGCGATGATCTCGATCGCGCGATCGTCCGCCTCGATCCCCTCGGCATCGACAATCTTGCGGACGCGCGCGATCAGATCGTCGAGTGTGATCTTGCGCAGCAGCTCTTTCTGAACGCGCGAGATGATCGTCTGCGGGACTTTGTTGATCTCCGTCGTAGCGAACATGAAAATTACGTGCGGCGGCGGCTCCTCGAGGATCTTCAGCAGCGCGTTCCATGCGCCGGTGGAGAGCATGTGCGCTTCGTCGATGATGAAGATGCGGTTGCGGTCGCGCGCAGGCTGAAACTGCGTGGTGTCGCGCAGCTCGCGGATGTTGTCGACGCCGGTGTAGGTTGCCGCATCGATCTCGCGCACATCCATGTCGATACCTTCGGTGATCTCGCGGCAGATCGTGCACTCATTGCACGGCTCGGCGGTCGGACCTTTGACGCAGTTGAGCGCCTTGGCCAGGATGCGCGCGGCGGTCGTCTTGCCGACGCCGCGGACGCCGGCAAACAAGTACGCGTGATGGATCCGCTGCCCCTCGATTGCATTCTGCAGCGTGCGAACGACCGTCTCCTGCCCGATGACGTCGCTGAAGGATTGCGGCCGGTATTTGCGCGCGAGCGCCTGGTAGGACATGTGGCGTGGAGTCTAGGTTGCGGCGGGATGGAAAACCAGTGCGGGTCTCACCGCCCGTTGAGAAGAGCCCAGGCCGTACTGCGTCACACAGGGGAACACCTTATCGCTGCTTCCTTCCGGACCTGACGAGGTTCGGTGCGCCTGCTGCACAGGACCCGGGCTCATCCCAACGGGCCGTAAAACGGGGCGGCATTGTAATCCGCACGCGGCATGAACCGAGCGGGCGTGGGAGAACTTCCATCGGTCAGTAGCCGACCGGCCGCGTCTTCGTAGGCGTGAAGGTGTTCGTGACGCCGAAGTTTTTCGACAGGTACGCGACGACAACCGGCTTGTCGCTGTCTTTCATCACCGCACCCCAGCGCACCATCTTGTCGACTTCCGCCGTCCACTGCTTTTCGGTGAGGCGTTGCTGGACGAGGATGTCGGGCGAGTGGCAGGGGAGGCAGCTTGCTTCGACGAGTTGGCGTCCGTTTCCGGCGGGGAGCGAATGGAACTTCGTGCCGAGGATGGGGAGAGATGGATCGAACTTCTTCGCCGCTGCGGCCGTTAGGGCGAGAGCGAAGACGATGATCACCATCCGCTTCACGCCGTCACCTCCACATCGACGAAGTGCCAGGAGTTGTGAAGGTATCCGCTTTGATTCCACGCTGCGTCGCGCGGCTGAATGTTTCCGCGGCTATCCGTCGCACGCGCGCAGATGCGCGCCGCGCCCGCGCGGGACGGCGTCCAGCGATGCGACCAGAGCCGCCACGCGTACGGATCGTGACGCGGATCGAGTGATGCGGCAGTCCATGTCGCACCGTCGTCGCTGATCTCGACCTTCGCGATGTCGGGCGCGCCGGAGAATGCGAAGCCGCGGATCTCGTACGCGTGACCGGCCTTCGCCTTCTTCGGCGCCGTCGTGATGTTCGACTTCGCGAAGAGCTCCGTCACCGGCGACATCTCCTCCGGCTTGAACGCCACGCCGGGCGCGCCGACGGACAACGGATAGCGATACGCCGTCTCCATGTAGAAGCCTTTCTGCGATTCGGCTTGCGGCGAAAGACGGACCAGCCACTTCATCCAATGATCGCCGGCCCAGCCCGGAACGACGAGGCGGAGCGGCGCGCCGTGAACGACCGGCAGCGGTTCGCCGTTCATCGCAAACGCGAGGATGCCGTCGGCGAGCACTTTCTCCATCTCGATGCTGCGCTGGAATGGCGGCACCTTGCCGGGCGGATCGTCGCTGCCGAAGACGTGCAGATGTTTCGCCGACGGCTTCACACCCGCGCGTTCGAGCACGTCGCGCACGCGCACGCCGCTCCAGCGCGCGTTGCCGGCGGCGCCGTAGCGCCACTGCACGCCCGGAACGGTCGGCGCGTAGAGTCCGCGTCCGTTGCCGGCGCACTGCAACACGCACGTTGTCTCGGCACGCGGAAGTTTTTTTAAGTCCGATAGCGTAAGCTGTGCCGGACGTTCGACCTCGCCGTCGATCATCAAACTCCACTTCTTCGGGTCGGGCGTGCGCGGGATCCAGTGGCTGCGGACGAAAAAAAGTTCGTTTGGCGTCACGTAGTCGGTCAACAGCGCGAGCGGCGTTTCCGCATTCACCGCATACCCATTCATCTGCAGCATCGATTCACGAGCGTGAGGCGTGGCCGCCTTCTGCGCGGCGAGCAACGGAGCGGCGGCAAGCAGCAGAAAACGTCTGCGATCGATGCTGTCGAAGACCATGACACGGAAGTCTATCTCACGACGAACAAACGACTTGATACCGGCCACGGAAGAGGTGGTCCGGGTTTTGCCCTCTGGCGGACTCAAATGAAGCAGAAACGACGCACCGCTGATTACACCTGGACGCCGCCACGCGACTTCCGCGACATCTGCGCCTGTCAGCGCCACGCGCGGCGCGAGCGCGCGCTGTGGCGGCGCGCCGTTCGCGGTGCGCGCAAACGCGCGGTCACCTTGTTCGTCACGGTGCCGCTCGCGTTCTGTGCCATCGGGATGGAAGCGATGAACGTCTCGCTGCCGGCGCTCGCGCAGCAAGCGATCGAGATGAGCAGCAGCGGCACGCACGATCTGCAAGTCTTCACCACGCGGAAAGTACGTGACGCGTTCCTCCGTCCCGACCGCGTCGTGAACACGCTCACCTTCGACACGACCAAGGAGCAGTTTTTCAAATCCGAAGTTCCGTACGGCGCGATCATTTATCGCGAAGCGATGAAGAATCAGCTGTCGCCCGAGCTCATCGCCGCCGTCGTCGAATCGGAATCCGATTTTCGTCCGCGTCTCGTCTCCGCGAAGGCCGCGCAAGGGCTGATGCAGATCATTCCTGAGACCGCGCGCCTGATGCACTGCGACAATCCGTTCGATCCGCACGCGAACATCGCCGCCGGCACGCGCTATCTGCACTACCTCGTCGATCGTTTCGGTGATGAGAAGCTCGCGCTGGCCGCTTACAACGCCGGCGAAGGCACGGTCGAGCGCCTCGGCGGCGGGATTCCGCAATACCCGGAGACGATCGACTACGTGCAACGCGTCACGACGCGCACGAAGCTCTACCGGCAGCGCGTGCAGAAGCGCTACCTGGCCTCGGTGCGGATGCAGGCGTCGATCATCGCACGCTGACCGGCGCGGGCGCGTCGACTGCGACGGGAAGCGTGAAGAAGAACTTCGTGCCGTTGCCCGGCTCGCTCTCCACCCAGATCCGGCCGCCGTGCGACTCAACGATTCCCTTCGCGATCGGCAACCCGAGGCCGGCGCCGAGGCGCGCGGTGCGCTTGGCCTGCCAGTACGGATTGAAAATGTCGCCGAGGTTTTCGTGCGGAATGCCGGGACCCGAATCGGCGACAGCGATTAGCACCTTCCCGTCTTCCAACTCCGCGCGGCACGTGACCATCCCGCCCCGAGGCGTGAACTTCATCGCATTGCCGATGAGATTCGAGAGAACCTGCAGCACGCGATGGCGGTCTGCGTATACCGGCGGCACATCTTTCGGCGCGTGACATTGCAGCGTGATCGATCCCGTCACCGCCTGCGACTTGAACAGCTCGTACGTCTCCTCGAACAGTGACTGCACATCAAGCGGCGCAGGATCGATCGGCAGCTGCTTGCCGCCTTCGAGGCGCGTCACGTCGAGCAGGTCTTCGATCAGACGCTGCATCCGTTTTGCCGAGATGTCGATGATCTCGAGCTGCTCGCTGTCGTCCGGCGCGATCTTGTCCGACGTCTGCAGCAACGACGCGGCGAGCATCACCGCGTTCAGCGGATTGCGGAGATCGTGCGAGACGATGGCCAGCACTTCCTCGCGCGCCTGCACCGCCTGCTGCGACTCGCGATACAGCCGCGCGTTGTCGATCGCCAGCGACCCGTGGCGCGACAGTTCGCTGACCAGCGACGCATCCTCCTGCTTGAAAAGAGTTCCGACCGCCGCCGCCGTCAGGATCACACCGAGCGTTTGGCCGCGGCTGACCAGCGGCACCGCCATCAGCGAGCGCTGCTCCTCCGGCGCGACGCCGGCGTACTCCAGCAGCGACGATGCGTAACCGATGATGCGCGACTCGCGTTCGCGGATCACCAGCGCCAGCGCCTCGGGGACATCGCGCATCACCTCGCCGACGCGCGTTCCCAATTCGTGCTCGCGCTCTGCGTCGCGGTGCGAAACCGCGGCGCGGCGAAGTGCGCCATCGGGCTCCGCGAGATCGATCACGCAGATGTCGGCGATGTTCGGGACGATCAGCCGCGCCAGCGTGGCGATGGCATGCTCGTAGTCGAGCGACGATGCCAGCTCCTGTCCCGCCCCTGCCAGAAACGCCGCGCGCCGTTCTTCGCGCTCCGCCGCGGCGCGCGCGCGCTTCGCTTCCGCCGCCTCGCGCTCTGCTTCCTGGCGGCGCCCCATCGCCTCGCGCGCCAGGAGCCGCATCTGCCGCCCGAGGCCGGCCACGAGCATCGCTGACGTGAGAGCGAGGAGTGTGAGGACGATCGTAATCAACTGGCTCAGCTTCTCGGAATCGCGAATCTCGGCCAGCCGGTCATCGATCGCACCTTGAATCGAGACTTCAAGTTCAGCCGAGGCTTTCAGCGCTTCTTCGTGCGACGGATGTTTTTCCATCAGCCGCGCCATCGCCACCTCGGCCGGGATCTGCCGCGAAAGAAACTCGTTGGAGATGATGTCCGCGTGCCACTCGTTCGATTCTTTGCTCAGTGCCTGAAGCTTCGCCTCGACGTCGGGCCCGAGCTTCGGCGCAAGCGCGCGCAGCTTCGTGACGTCGTCTCGCTGCTCATCGAGCAGGCGGAAGTAGTCGTTGCGATACTGCGGCTGCATCGTGACTTGCCACGCGATGATGCGGCCGAGCTCCGTGGAGAGATGCGCCTG
>DASYJY010000037.1:0-6199 GCA_035995985.1 Thermoanaerobaculia bacterium
TCGTGCTGATCGGCGAGAACGAGCCGCAGGAAGTGAAGCTGATCGAAGAGTACGGCCTCGACTCGCTCTGGAACGACGACTGGCACCACGCGGCGATGGTCGCGGCGACAGGACAACGCGAGGCGTACTACACCGACTACCGCGGGACGCCGCAGGAGTTCGTGTCGATGGCGCAGTCGGGATTCCTGTATCAGGGTCAGTACTACGCCTGGCAGAAAAAACATCGCGGGACGTCATCGGCGCATTTGCCGCCGGGGAGTCTTGTCTGTTTTGTCCAAAATCACGACCAGCTCGCGAACTCGGCGCGCGGCGAGCGGCTGCAGTTTCTGACGAGTCCCGGCCGCTATCGCGCACTTACGGCATTGCTGCTCCTCGGGCCGAACACGCCGCTGCTGTTTCAGGGTCAGGAGTTCGGATCATCAGCACCATTCCTCTATTTCGCCGACCACGAGCCGGAGTTGGCGGCAAAAGTTTCGAAGGGACGGCGCGAGTTCCTCGAACAGTTTCCCTCGATTAAGAAACTACGGGGCAATCTTCCGGTGCCACACGACCTCGCGACATTCGAGCGATGCAAACTCGATCATCGCGAGCGGACCTCGAATGCCGAGGTCGTGGCCATGCATCGCGAGTTGCTGCGGCTGCGGCGCGAATTGCGCGGACGTGTTCGCGGCGCGGTGATCGGTCGCGACGCGTTCATCCTCCGCTACGACACTCACCTGCTCATCGTGAACCTCGGCGATGAACTTCGGATGGACGTCATCGACGAGCCGCTGCTCGCTGGAACATCGGCCGTGGCCTGGTCGAGCGATGGGACGTCATCGATGAACATGACGCCGCCGCTGCGAGTGCCGCGCGAATGCGCGATCTTGTTTCGGGCGTAGCCCGCTACGCGCTCAGCAATTTCCCCGGCCACGCATCTTCGGCTTTGCGGATCCAGTGGCCGCTGCGGATGTCGCCGAGTCGTTCGGTGAGGGTGTCGTAGACGGTGGTGTGGCGATCGGCGCGGTCGCGGAAATCGGCGCGGCTGAGCGCTTCGACGCGGACGTCGGCGTGGCGGACGAAGACGCGATTCGAGTCGAGAATTTGGACGCCGAGGTCGTGCTCGAACTGGCGAAGGAGTCCGAACATCCGATCGATCGAGCAGCCGGACGTTTCGCTCCGCTCGTCGACGGCGATGGCGAGAAAGCTGTTTTCGAGGAGCTCGCGCGCCGAGGTCACAGGCGCGCCGTGCGCGGCCCATTCGTCGAGAAATGCATCGACCTGCTGCAGGACTTCGCGGCTCTGCGTTTCGTTCAGCGCAGGCGAGATACCGAACAGCCAGGTGCGGGAAGTGGGAGGGAGAGAATTGATATCGACTCTGGGCATGGGTTTGAAGTGAAGGATAATCGGAATCCTTTTAATGTCCTTCGCGAAACTGATGCAACGCTTCAAAGGCGGCGTCTGCACGGACGACCGGCCGCCGCAGCAGCAGGATCCGCTTCGCCTGGCGACGGCAGCGGTCCTCCTCGATATCGGCTACGCGGACGGAACGCTGAGCCGCGAAGAGGATGAGGATCTCGTCACGTATCTCAAGCGCACCTTCGCGCTCGACGACACGATGGCACAGGAGCTGGTGAAGGCGGCCGCCGAAATTCGCGCGCAGACGATCGACCATTTCGCGCTGACGCATTTCATCCGCCGCAATGCGACGCTCACCGACCGCATCGAGATCGTGAAGACGATGTGGCGCATGGCCTACGCGGATGGACGTCTCACCGAATACGAGAACTACCTCGTCCGCAAACTCGCCGACCTCCTCGGGCTCGAGCATCACGTGATGATCGACGCGAAGGTGAGCGTGTTGCAGGAGTTGGGGCTGGCGACTTCGTAGCAGTTCATCCTGCGGCGGAGCGCGCAGGATCTCCGGTCGCGCCGCGCTGGCTTTCGTAGTTCATCCTGCGGCACAGCGCGCAGGATCTCGGGTCGCGCCGCGATGATGGCGGCTTGTGCGCGGATGATTGACCTCCGGCGCAACTTGCAACCTTCCGACTGAAAACGAACGATCTCGCGGCGCGACCGGAGATCCTGCGCGCTCCGCCGCAGGATAGAGTTGCGTGGTGGGAAAGACAGCCATCATCGGCGCGGGACCGATCGGACTCGAGCTCGCCGTCGCGTTCAAACAGTTCGGCATCGACTACATCCAGTTCGATGCGGGGCAGATCGGGACCACCATCGCGTGGTATCCGATCGAGATGCTGTTTCATTCGAGCTCGGACCGGCTCGGGCTGGCGGGAGTTCCGATTCAGACGGCGACGCAGCAGAAGATCACGCGCGAGGAGTACCTCGCCTATCTGCGCGCGCTGGTAGTGCAGTTCGGATTGGAGATTCGGTCGTACGAGCGCGTGACGCATGCGTCGCGAGTAAAAGGCGGATTCGAGCTGGTGACGCAGGCCATCGACGGCGAGCATCGCTATCGCGTCGAGCAGGTCGTCATCGCCATCGGCGCGTTTCATGCGCCGCGCATGCTCGACATTCCGGGCGAAGACCTTCCGCACGTCAGCCATTACTTTCACGATCCGCACACGTACTTTCAGAAAAAGTTGCTGATCGTCGGCGGGCGCAATTCGTCAGTCGAAGCGGCGGTGCGGTGCCAGCGCGCCGGTGCGGATGTGACTCTCAGCTACCGGCAGGACGACTTCGATCCGAAGATCGTGAAGTTCTGGCTGCTGCCGGAAGTGCGCGCGCTGATTCGCGACAATCGGATCCGGTATCTGCCTCGCACGGTGCCGCTGGAGATCCGCAACGGGACTTTGCTCATGGGTTCCGTCGATGACGATACTCAGTTCGAAATCGACGCTGACTTCGTGCTCCTGCTGACCGGCTATCGGCAGGATTCGACACTCTTCGATCAGCTCGGGGTCGACTTGCGCGGCAACGATCGTCAACCTGCTTACGATCCGGAGACGATGGAGACGAACGTGCCCGGCGTCTTCGTCGCAGGCACCGCGGTCGCGGGAACCCCGCCGCGCAAGGTGACCGTGATCGTCGAGACGTGTCATGTGCACGTGCCGCGGATCGTGGCCGCGATTCAGGGCGCGCGCGTGGCGTTGCCGGACGGAGCGCTGGACGAGTAAGGTGTGGCACAGACACTCCTGTCTGTGCTTTTGAGGCTCGAATTTCGGTCGCAACCCGCGCGACCTCACAAGCACAGACAAGAGTGTCTGTGCCACAAAGTTCACGTTTGCATCGCCGCCCGTCCATGTACGATTCCGCGCATGAAAAACGTCCGACTCTGGGTGGCCGTTTCCCTCCTCGCCGCCGCGCACGCACATGCGGCGGTCAACGTTCCGGTCGTCTACGACAAGCTTCCGAACGGATTGAAAATCGTCATCTCCGAGGCGCATGTGGCGCCGGCGGTGACCGTCGCGGTCTATTACGGGATCGGATTCCGCGGCGAGCCGAAGGGGCAGACCGGCTTCGCACATCTCTTCGAGCACATGATGTTTCAGGGCTCGGAGCACGTGAAGAAATTCGAGCACGCCAAGATCGTGGAAGCGAACGGCGGCAATCTGAACGGCTCTACGCGGCTCGATTACACGAACTATTACGAGACGCTGCCGGCCGAGGGGCTGGAGACGGCGCTGTGGCTGGAAGCGGATCGCATGCGCTCGCTCGACGTCAGCGCGGACAATCTGAAGAACCAGCAGAACGTCGTTTCGGAGGAAGTGCGCGCCAACGTTCTCAATCAGCCGTACGGCGCGTTCGAGTGGCTCGACCTCTGGCAGAACGCAAATCAGAACTGGTTCAACGCACACAACTTTTACGGCGACCTGCACGACATCGAGGCCGCGAAGATCGAGGACGTGCGCACGTTTTTCAAGACGTATTACGCGCCGAACAACGCGGTGCTGACCATCGTCGGTGACGTCGATCCCGTCGCGGCGCGCAAGCTGATCGACAAATACTTCGCATCCATTCCACAGCAGTCCATTCCGAAACGACCCGACGTCAGCGAGCCGGCGCAATCGAAAGAAAAGCGTATCAATCAGACCGACAAACTGGCCAACCTGCCGGCGCTCGCATTCGGCTATCACCTCCCCGATCAGCTGTCGGCCGACTACGCGCCAGCGGTGCTGCTCGACTTCATCCTGCAGGGCGATGACAGCTCGCGCTTCTATCAGCGTCTGGTCAAAGAAAAGCAGACGTCGATCGATTGGGGCGGCGGCATCAACTACGAGCTCGGCAACGAATTCGATTACGACGGTCCGATGCTGATGGTGTCGCGCACGACGTACAAGCCGGGACACTCGGCCGAGGAGATCCTGCACGAAGTCGATGCGATCGTGGCCGATCTTCAGCAGCACGGACCGACTGCGCGCGAAGTGGCCGATGCGAAAGTTCGCTTCCGCTCGAATTTCTACGACAGCCTGGAAACGACCGGCGGCAAGGCGAATCTGCTGGCTTCGTTTGCGCTGTTCCGCGATGACCCTTCGCAGATCAACAAGGTGCTGCCGGTGTTCGACGCGGTGACCGCCGCGCAGATTCAGTCGGCCGCGCAGAAGTACCTCACGCCATCGAATCGAACATCGATCGACCGCGTCCCGGCGGCGAAGGAGGCGAAATGATTGGCGCGATGTGGCACAGACACTCTTGTCTGTGCTTTGGCAAGCTGCAGTGGCTGAAGTTTCTCGGGCGTCGCGAGCATCCACAGCACAGACGAGAGTGTCTGTGCCACACAGGCTTCATCGCAGTCGCGATCATCACGCTCGCCGCAAACGTCTTCGCGCAGGCCACCCCTCCCCCGCCCGCGCCGCCGCGTCCGATCAACTGGCCGGCCATTTCTGAATCGAAGCTCGACAACGGATTGACCGTCGTCCTCGTTCCGCTGCACAACGTGCCGAAAATCACCGCCGTCCTTTCGCTACTCGCGGGACGGGGTACGGCATACAAGACACAGCCGGGCGTGGCGCAGCTGGCGGGACGCGTCGCCAATGAAGGCACGGCCACGCGCACGAGTTTGCAGATCAAGCAGGAGCTGCGCTCGATCGGCGGCTCACTCACCGTCGGCGTCGACAACGACGCGACCACGCTTTCCGCATCGTCGCTCTCCGACTCCGCGCCGAAGCTGCTCGACATCATCAGCGACGTGGCGCGGCATCCCGCGTATCCAAACTCCGAGGTCGTGCTGGCGAAGACGAACTTCGCGCAGGAGATCGAGGAGGAGCGTTCCTCGCCCGATTTTCTGGCACAGGAGGAGCTCGACAAAGCGCTGTTCGGCGGCCATCCGTACGGCTTCAACGTTCCCGATCCCGCGGCAATCAAGAAGGTCACCCGCGATTCGCTGAAGACGTTTGCGGCGACATACTATGTTCCGAACAACGCGGCTCTCGTGATCGTCGGCGACTTCGACGTCGCGACGATGCGCGCTGACGTCGCGAAAGCATTCGGATCGTGGAAGCGCGTTCCATTGCCGCCCGCGCCGAAGCTCGTGCTTCCCGTACGCGACAAGCGGCAGATTTACGTCATCGATCGTCCCGGCTCCGTTCAGTCGACGATCCTCATCGGCGCGCCCGCGCCGCCGCGCCGTTCGGCCGACTACATCCCGCTGCGCACGACGAACATGATTTATGGCGGTGCGTTTTACTCCCGCCTGACGCGCAACATCCGTGAGTCAAAGGGCTACACCTATTCGCCATTCAGCTCCGCGGATCTTCGCCGCGCTGCCGGCGCCTTCACCGCCGGCGCCTCGGTGCGCAACGAGGTCACCGGACCGACGATCCTGGAAATGCTCTACGAGCTCGATCGCATGCGCGTCGAACCGGTCACGGCCGAGGAGCTGCAGTCGGCGAAGACGTACAGCATCGGCGGCATGGAGCTGGAGCTGGAATCGCAGAACAGTCTGGCCACTCGCGTCAGCACGATCTATGTCGACGAGTTGTCGCGCGATTTCCTGCAGACGTTCCGGGACAAAGTCGCCGCGCTGACGCCGGCTGACATGCAGCGCTCCGCGTCAAAGTACTTCGACACGTACCGCAGCGCGATCGTGGTCGTCGGCGATTACAAACAGATCAAGGATCAGATCGCGCCGTTCGGGGATGTGAAGCTGGTGAAGTGACGGGTGTCATCCTGAGCCGCCGGAGCGACGTAGGCGAAGCCGGAGTCGCGGAGGACGGTCGAAGGACCCCCTCAGTGCTTGCATGTGAAACAGCCACCCCAGCAC
>DASYJY010000038.1:0-2153 GCA_035995985.1 Thermoanaerobaculia bacterium
TTCGGGCGATGCCAGCTCGCGGAAACGGTTCCATGCCCGACGCTACGACGCCCGGACGGCTGCGTGGTATGACGGCATCGGGTCCCCGCCGAATTCGAGCGACGCGAACCCCGCGTAGAACTCCGCGGGAATCTGTTTGGCGGCGCAGTAGTCCGCAACGAATCGACGCGCGCGCACGTTGACCGGCGTGTCGGGCGCCTGGCCGTCCTGCCACGCGATCCAGGCGTCCACAACCTCTGCGAACGTCACGTTCGGCTCCCTGCAGAGGAACCGGATCGTCTTCGAGCTGCTGAGCAGCGGCACGGCGTCGACGATCTTCAACCCATACGCCATGTCCGCCGCGGTCATCGAGAAATGCGCTCGCGCCAGGTACGGCGGCTCCGGATCGAACTCGAGCCTGAGCGCCTCCGCCTTGCGCCACAACTCGGTGCCCGGCAAGATCATGAGACGAAACACGACGAGCTCGAACGGGCCGAGTGAGAGCGCGAAGTTGAGCGAGCGGCGGAAGGTGTCGGGGGTTTCTCCGGGCAGGCCGTAAATCAGCTGCAGCTCGAACTTCAGCTGGTAGCGCTTCATGTGCTCGATGCCGTCCGTGAACTTCCGGACCCGCAGACGCCGCTCCACCGTCGCGAGCGCCGATTCATCCGTCGTCTGCAACCCGATCTCGAGAAACTGGAAGTTCGCCTCCGCCAGCAGTTGCGCGAGCTCCTCATCCACGAACTCGGCCCACAACTCCGCGTGAAACGCGACCTGCCGGTGATTGTGCGCGATCACGAAGCGGCAGATGTCCTTCGCGCGCTCCGCGTTCAGATTGAAGATCGGATCCATCATGTAGATCTCGACGACCTCCTGCTGGAGCCAGTAGAGAATCTCCGCCTTGACGCGATCGAGATCGAAGCGGCGGTTCCGAATCGAGAGGTCCTTGTTGTAGAAGCAGAAGTTGCAGCGGAACACACAGCCGCGCTGCGTCTCGATGCAGATGATGCGATCCTTCGGATCGATGTAGCCGGCGCGATGGGGCGACGCGAGCTCGTTGAGGTCCGCCAGGATCGGCGCATCCTCGTTCTCGACGATCGCGTCGGCGCGGCGATAGCAGATGCCTTTGACGCTGCTGACGTCGCGTCCTGCTTCCAGGCTGGACACGATCTCGGAAAACGGAATCTCGCCTTCGCTCCTGACGACGATGTCGATGTAGGGATGGGCCCGCAGAACGGACGTGGCCACCGGTCCGACCTCCGGTCCGCCGAGAACGATCGTCGTCTGCGGACTCAGCGCCTTGATCCGCTGCGCGACCGCCATCAGCGTCTTGACGTTCCAGACGTAAATCGCCAATCCGATCACGTCGGGCGCGCCGGCGACCAGCGCGTCCACGATGTTGTCGGATGCCGATTTGCCGTGGAACTCGTGGATCTCGATGTCGCTCGCGGCGCGGCCTTGCCGCTGCACGAGGAACGCCTTCAAGTACAGCAGTGACAGGGGAATGAAGCCGCGCGTGCAGTGGAGCGTCGCGAGCCGGATCTTCACACGGCTAAAATCCTACACGGAACCCGAGGTGCATGGCGAACGGCGGCTGCACCGCCGACCGCTGGCGCGACGTGGCGCCACTGACCGAAATCTCCTCGTATTCGAAGTACTCATTGAACAAATTGTAGGTATCGAGAATCGCCGTCAGGCGCCGTCCGCCGACGGTGAAGTGCTTCTGCAGGCGCAGATCGAGGTTGGACGTGAACGAAAAGCGCGTCCGGCCGTTGCGAAACGCGCGCACCGCCTCCGGTCCCTGATTCAGCCCCGGCATGATCACGAGCCGCGCGAAGTGCTGCCCGTCCTGATATCGCGCCGCGATGCCGAGCGTCGTGTCGCGCGGAAACTGATAGGTGATCGCCGTCTTGATCGTGTACCCGCGCTCCGTGAAGAGCCGCCCCTGCGCGTGGGCGAGCGCGTTCGGGTTGACGAAGACTTCGCCAAGCAGTCCCGCATCGTTTTCGAGCGGCCCGAATCCGCGGTTCGCCGCGAGCCCTTCGGAGCGGCCGGCGGTTGCGCCGAGGATGAAGAAGAAGCGGTTCGCCTGCACCTGACCGATCATGTCGGCGCCAACGAAGTTGCCGTCGTGCCCGGCCGGGTTCGTCAACAGGTACCGATCGGCCCCGAACGTC
>DASYJY010000039.1:0-7478 GCA_035995985.1 Thermoanaerobaculia bacterium
GTTGATTACGATCTGCGGGTGGCGGGCTTCATTCGCCGGCAGTACAGGCCGATCGGGCGATGGCAGAACGGAGCCAACTGGGCCGTGCTGCTTCGCCGCAATCCGTGAGGAAAAGTCCCCAAAAGGAGTGAAACGGACGCACATTGTCCGTCACTACTTCTTTAAGGGGGACGTATGCCTACTGACCAGAGTGCAAGCTTTAACCTCGCGAACGTGATTCGCGCACACGGTGTTGGAGTTCGCGGACTCGATGTTCCGCGGCGATCGGAGCAGTACGAAGGGCGTTTCGGACGGATGTTCCGCAGTCTGCCCGGCGCGGATCATCCGCGCCAGGCGCTCATTGATCTCGCCAACGCGATGACGGCCGATCCCGAGCCCGATCCGGGCGACGCGGCGCCAGACCCGGAGGAGAATCGCGGTATCTCCGCCGGCTACACGTATGTCGGTCAGTTCATCGACCACGACATCACGTTCGATCCCGCCAGCAGTCTGCAGAAGACGAACGATCCGGACGGACTGGTCGACTTCCGCACGCCGCGCTTCGATCTCGACTCGGTCTACGGCCGCGGTCCCGACGATCAGCCGTATCTGTACGAATCCGACGGCATCCATCTGCTGCACGGGACGCGGCAGTTGACCGGCAATCCGAACGATCCGAACACGTTCGATCTGCCTCGCGACACGCGCGCGGCCGGCGAGCGCCGCGCGATCATCGGAGATCCGCGCAACGACGAGAACGTGATCGTTTCGCAGCTGCAAGGCATTTTCATCCGTTTCCACAACGCCATCGCCGATCTCCTCGGCGCCGGCTCTACGTTCGCCGACGTCCAGCGCACCGTGCGCTGGCATTATCAGTGGGCCGTGCTCCACGATTTCCTGCCGACGATTGCCGGCTGGGACATGGTCCGCTCGGTCCTGCCGCACGTGCGCAAGGACGGGAAGGACAAGTCGCCGTACGACGAGGAGCCCGACCTCCGCTTCTTCCACTGGCACCTCGCGCCGTTCATGCCGATCGAGTTTTCGGTGGCGGCGTACCGCTTCGGACATTCGATGGTGCGGCCACAATACCGGCTGAACTCGACGCTGCCTGACCCGCGCTTTCCGATTTTTCCCAACCTGCGCGGCTTCAACGAGTTCCCGTCGCCGTGGGCGATCGAGTGGCCGCTCTTTTTCCACATTCACTCCGGCGCGCCCGACGTCGGTCCGACGCGCGTGCAGCCGGCGTACAAGATCGACTCATCGCTCGTCGATCCGCTGCGCAATCTGCCGTTCATCACCGACGGCGTTCCGTCGCTGGCGCAGCGGAATCTGCTGCGGGGCCAGAGCTTCGGTTTGCCGTCCGGGCAGACGGTGGCGCGCCACATGTGCATCGAGCCGATCGCGGATGACGATCTGCGCGTCGGCAAGTTGACGGAAGAAGATTTTCCGAACAACAAGAAGATCACGGACGTCAGCGCGTCGTTCGCGAACAGCGCGCCGCTCTGGTACTACATCCTGGCCGAGCCGCAGTTGCAATTCGAGGATGACGACACGCCGATCACGCTAGGACCGGTCGGCGGCCGCATCGTCACGGAGGTCATCGCCGGCCTGATCCTCGGCGACAACCATTCGTACTTGTCGCAGCAGCCGTGCTGGCGTCCGATCAAGGAGCTCACGCGCAGCGGCCACTTCGGATTTGCGGAGCTGATCATGGTCGCGACCGGACAACTGCCGTAGTCGATCCAGGCGCCGCCGCAAGTTGCGGCGGCGCCTCTCAGTTTCGACTACAGCGTGAATTGCCCCGCTTCGATGAACGCCTTGACGCGCGCCATGAACTGATCGGCGACGGCGCCATCGATCAGGCGGTGATCGAAGGTCAGCGAGAGGATGCACATCGACCGGATGGCGATGAAGTCGCCGTCCTTTGTTTCGACGACGACGGGGCGCTTCTTCACGCCACCGACGCCGAGGATCGCAACCTGCGGCTGGTTGATGATCGGCGTGCCGAACAGGCCGCCGTAAACGCCGGGATTCGTAATCGTGAACGTGCCGCCCTGCACGTCGTCGGGCGCGAGCTTCTTCGTGCGCGCGCGTTCGCCGAGGTCGTTGATGGTCTTCGACAGCCCGAGGATATTTTTCTCGTCGGCGTTTTTCACGATCGGGACGATGAGGCCCCAGTCGAGGGCGACGGCGATTCCTATGTTGAGGTCGCGGTGGTAGATGACCGAGGCGTCGTCCATCGAGGCGTTGATGATGGGGAACTCGCGCAGGCCGGCCACGACTGCCTGGATGATGAACGGCAGGAAGGTGAGCTTGGTGCCGCGCTCGGCGTACGCGTCTTTGTACTGGCGGCGGAGTTTGTCGATGGCGGTGAAGTCGACTTCGAAGACCGTGGTGACGTGCGCCGAGGTCTGCTTCGACAGCACCATGTGCTGCGCGATCTTCTTGCGCATCACCGACAGCGGCTCGATGCGATTGTTCTCGCCGGACGCGAAGGTCATCGCGGGCGGACGCGGCGCGGGCTGCGGTTGCGTTGGCGCGGCTTGCGGCGCCGCGGGCTTCGGTTGCTGCAGGAAATCGAGGATGTCGTTCTTCGTCACGCGGCCGGAGACTCCGGAACCCTGGAGCTTGGAGATGTCGACGTTGTTTTCCTGCGCGATCTTGCGGACGAGCGGGGAAGACTTCGTACGGCGTCGCTCATCGAGCGAGGCGATGTTTTCGTCCTCGTTCTGCTCAGTCGCTGCAGCTACTTCGGCTGGCGGAGCATCGACGCGTGTTTCAGGACGCGCCGTGTCAATCGGCGCCGGTGACGGCTCCGGCTTCGCGGCCTCGGCAGCCGGCTGCGGCGGCGGGGCGGCGGCAGCGGGCGGTGCGCTTGCGCCGGCCGCTTCGCCATCAGCGCCGATCCGGGCGACGACGGTGTTGACGCCGACGGTCTGCCCTTCCTGCGCGACGATCTCGGTCAGTGTTCCGGACGACGGCGAAGGGATCTCGGCGTCGACTTTGTCGGTGGAGATTTCGAGGAGCGGCTCATCGCGCTCAACCTTCTCGCCAACCTTCTTGAGCCACTTGACGATGGTTCCTTCAGCGATCGATTCGCCCATCTGGGGCATGACGACATCAATAGGCATTCATTTCTCCTGGCGGAGAGCTTTGTAATGCAAAAGCCGAGGCACGGCAACCGCGAGAGGTCTACCGCTCTCCGATGCGTCGCGCGAGAAACCGTCGCTCCGCTTCGTTCGACGTCAGCTCGTACGCGCGGCGGTAACTTCCGAGCGCTTCATCGGCGCGGCCCAGGCGGCGTAGCAGATCGGCGCGTGCGGCGTGCCAGAGGTGGTACGCGTCGAGCGAGTCCGCGAGTGCTTCGACGAGCGGGAGCGCGGCGGCGGGGCCGTCGGCCATCGAGATCGCGACGGCGCGATTGAGGGCGACGATCGGCGTTGGATGTTGCGCGTAGAGGCGGGCGTAAAGGATCACGATCTGGCGCCAGTCGGTGTCAGCAGCGACCGTCGCATCCGCGTGAACGGCGGCGATCGCGGCTTCAAGCGCATAGGTGCTCGGCGCCGAACGCCGCAGCGACGACTGCAGCAATGCGCGGCCCTCGTCGATTTCGGCGCGATCCCAGAGCTTCCGATCCTGATCCGCGAGTAGCACGAGAAGGCCGTTGAACATCCGCGCGTTGCGGCGCGAATCGTGGAGCAGCATCAACGCCAATAGCGCGTCGAGATCGGGATCGGGCATCAGCATTCGAAGCATGCGGCCGAGGCGGATGGCCTCGGCGCAGAGATCGTGGCGGACGAGCGTCGTACCGCTCGCGGCGGCATAGCCTTCGTTGAAGACGAGATAGACGACCGCCATGACCGCCGACAGCCGCTCGCGCAATTCCGAGGCCGGCGGAACGCGGTAGGGGATCGCGGCACCGCGGATCTTCGATTTCGCGCGCACCAGGCGCTGCGCCATCGTCGCCACAGGAACGAGAAACGCGCGCGCGATCTCCTCGGTGGTCAACCCGCAAAGCGTGCGCAGCGTCAGCGCGACCTGCGCGTCTTCCTGTAACGCGGGATGACAGCAGGTGAAGATCAGGCGCAGACGTTCGTCGGGCACCGCGGGCTCCTCAGCGCTCTCAATAAACTCCGTTGCTGCCGGCGTCATCGCCGCAAGCTCGACTTGCTTTTCCGCGAACCGCGATTGCCGCCGCAGACGATCGATGGCCTTGTGCCGCGCCGTTCCGTACAACCACGCGCTCGGATTTTGCGGAACGCCGTCCGCCCACTCGGTCACCGCGATTGCAAACGCGTCCTGCAAGGCCTCCTCGGCGACGTCGAAATCGCCGAGGAGGTGAATGAGGGCGGATAGCAGGCGGCCCCAGTCGGAGCGGAAGATCTCTTCGATGGCGGTCAAGCCACCAATGATAGTTACGAGAACGTCATGATCGGGCGAACCTCGATCGTGCCGGAGCTCGCGCCGGGGATTTTCGCGGCGATGTTGATGGCCGCATCGAGGTCGGGCGCCTCGACGAGGTAGTAGCCGCCGAGTTGCTCTTTCGTCTCCGCGAACGGTCCGTCCGTGGTCATGCGCTTGCCTTCGCGCACGCGCACGCTCGTGGCTGTGCCGGTCGGCTGCAGCGCGTTTCCACCTTTGATCGCGCCGGCGAACTCCTTGCCGAAGGCCTCGTACTCGCCCATTCCGGCGCCCATCTCGGCCTCGCTCATCCCTTGCCAGCGCTTCTCGTCCTCATAAATCAGCAGCAGGTATTCCATGGTTTTCTTCTCCTTGCGATGTAGTCGAACGACGCTGCGCGAAATCGACAACGCGTCGACAAAATATTTATCCTTGCCGCGATGCAGCCGCACTTTTTCAAAACGCCCTCTGACTTCCGCAGATGGCTCGCGAAGAATCACGCCTCGGCCACGGAGCTCCTGGTCGGCTTCTACAAGAAGGACTCGGGCAAGCCGTCGATCACCTGGCCGGAGTCGGTCGATGAGGCGCTCTGTTTCGGCTGGATCGACGGCGTGCGGCGCCGCATCGACGACGTCAGCTACAGCATCCGTTTCACGCCGCGAAAGAAGAGCAGCACCTGGAGCGCGATCAACATCGCGCGCGTCGCGGAGCTGACGAAGCTCGATCGGATGCAGCCCGCCGGGCTGCGCGCGTTCGAGCACCGCCGCGAGGAGAAGTCGGCGATCTACTCGTACGAGAATGCGTCGCGCACGTTGTCCGCTGACGATGAGAAGAAGTTTCGTGCGAACAGGAAGGCGTGGGAGTTTTTCAACGCGCAACCGCCGGGTTACCGCCACCACGCCATCTATTGGATCACCAGCGCGAAGAAAGAGGAGACGCGCGCGCGGCGGTTGGCGACGCTGAGGGACGATTCGGCCGAGGGTCGGCGCCTCGGGGTATTCACGTTGAAGAAGAAAACGTAACGCCAGCGCGTCGGCGAAGCCGGCGTAAGAACCGTAGCCCACGGCTTCGAGCCGTGGGGCAAAGAATGTATCGGTATTTGTGAGCGCGCCTTGGCGCGCGACAGAAAGCTTTCTTTCGCCCGCTCAAGCGGGCTCACGGAGATGACGAACGCTCGATTTCCCACGCTTGAAAGCGTGGGCTACGGTTCTTACGCCGGCTTCGCCGACGAAATCGCGGCGTTCTACTTCGCCGCCTTCTTCTTCGCGCGAATCACCACCGACAACTCATCATTCCGCACATTCGTGAACCGCAGCCGCACGCGGCCCTCGGCATCGAGCGAGATGATCGCGGGCGTATTCACGGACGTCAGCGTCCATCCCGCGGGCAGCGTGACGATGTTCAGCGGACGTCCAAGAGTTCGCTTCCAAAGAAGTTCGCCGTTGTCGAGAAGGTAGCCGACCGGATCGGTGTACGTCTCCTGCACGCGCATGCGCGCGGACTGTCCTTCCTCGATCGCATGCGCGAGATCGCCCTGCACGGCGACGGAGTCCGGCTCGACTTTGTTCGGGTAGTAGCCGAGCGCGTTCACGTCCTTGCCGGCCACACTGTGCGTGACGAGCTCCGCGCCGGTATCGAGGTCGATCATCTTCGCGTCCGGCGACACGACGCTCCCTTTGCGCACGAAACTGTGCACCGACTTCTGCCCGGCGCGCGTGACCGTAAAGTCGTGCGAGATACGGAACTGATGCGTGGACGGATCGAGCAGCCAGTAGGTGATCTCGCGATCCTGCTCGGCGCGATGAAACGACTCCTGCGCGAAAACTGCGGGCGCACAAAGAAGGAGAAGGACCAGCGCTCTCTTCATGGCAGCCTCCGCGCGACCATCTTCACCGGCAATTGATCGTTGCGATCGTTGAGGAAGCTGATGCGAATCCGGCCGTCGGCATCGGTGGAGACGATGGCCGGCGACGCGCATTCGATCACCTCCCACGATTTCGGCAGCAGAACCACATTGCGTTTGATGCCGAGCGGCCGCTCGAATACGAGGTTACCGTCCTTGAGGTAGTACGAAGCGGCATCGGTGTACGTCTTCAGAATGCGGATGCGTGTCTCGCCGCCTTTCGGCACGGCCGACGGGAGATGCACGCGAATGAACTGCGCGTCATCGGCAGTCTTCGGCGAAACGAGTCCGCTCTCCTTCGCCACCTTGCCGCTGACGACTTCGAATTGCAGCTCTTTTCCCGTCGCGCGCGCGAGCACCCGCTCTTTCGTGGCCACCGAGCCGACGCGAATCGGATTGAAAAACAACTCCGCCCCTTCGCGGTCCTGCGTCACGTCGTAGGTGATCGCGAACTGATGACTCTCCGGCGGCAGCAGGTCGTACAGCGTGAATTCATCCGCGGCGAAGAGGGGAGCGCAGACCAGAAGAAGGAGGAGGAATGCGTTCTTCATCCGCGCATCGTCGCATGTTCAGCGGTTGCTATACTCGCCGCGAATCAGATCGGCGAACGAATTGACGAGAGGAACCTATGGCCGCACATGCAAAACCAATCGTCATTCTCCTCGCTGACGACGACGAAGAAGACCGCATGCTCACCTCGGACGCGCTCGAGGAGAGCCGCGTCGTCAACGATCTCCGTTTCGTCGAAGACGGCGAGGAGTTGCTCGACTATCTCTACCAGCGCGGCCGCTACGCCGATCCCGAGGCCGCGCCGTCGCCGGGACTGATCCTGCTCGATCTCAACATGCCGAAGAAGGATGGCCGCGAAGCGCTGCGCGAGATCAAGGCCGATCCGAACCTTCGCCGCATTCCCGTCATCGTCCTCACGACGTCCAAAGCCGAGGAGGACATTTATCGCACGTACGACCTCGGCGCGAACTCGTTCATCACCAAGCCGGTCCACTTCAACGCCCTCGTCGAAGTCATGAAAGAGATCGGCCGCTACTGGATCGAGATCGTCGAACTTCCTAACGGAGTGCCACCGCGTTGATCGGCAACCGGGAGATCAGGATCCTCCTGATCGAAGACGACGAAGACGACTATGTCCTCACCCGCGATCTTCTCGCGGACAGCCGCCGAACCCGCTTCGTTCTGG
>DASYJY010000040.1:0-27458 GCA_035995985.1 Thermoanaerobaculia bacterium
AAGCACGCGAAGAATCGCCGCGATTTTGTTTCTACTCCCACTCCCCACACCCTACTCCCCACCCCCCACTTGCATTTACGAAAGACCTTCCCCATACTGCGTCCCGCACCTTTCGTGCGACGATCTCAGTAAGGCTTCTACGCCGGGCGTTCCAGAGAAACGGTTTTCTCCGCCCTGATCGTCGGCTTTCCGGCCAGTCTCGAAGGTCGAGCAAATTACATCAAGGGTCGTAAGTTTTTATGAGTTCGCATGACGCCAGACAATCGACAACCGCGTAAGCGCCGCCGGCGCAGACGGCGAGCGGGCGCACCCGGAGAAAATCCGGGAAACGTCGCACCGCAGAGCCAGCCAAACGGCAACGTCGCCATTTCGGGCGATTCTCAACCCTTCAACAATGATGGGAGCGGAGGCGCGGGCCGACGGCGCCGCAGCCGTTCCCGCCGCCGCGGAGGCAAGCCGCAGGGCTACTCCGGCGACATGCAGCAGGCGCCGCCGATCGATCTTCCGGCCGGCGAGCTTGCGCCCGTCTCCGGCGTGCTCTGGATCAAGCCGAACGGCACCGGCCTCCTCGTGCAACCGGCGAACAATTACGTTCCCACGCCCGGCGACGCGATCGTTCCTCGGCCTGTCATCGAGCGGCTGCACCTGCAGGCGGGCCTGATGCTCGCGGGTAGCGCACGCCGCGCCGGCAACAACATCGAGTTCGTCGGATTGGAGCAGGTCGAAGGGATGGCGCTCGAGGAGTATCGCGAGTCGCGCCGCCCCTTCTCCGAACTGATCTCGATCGATCCGAACGAAATGTTCAAGCTCGAGACGGAGCCGGAGCGGCTGACCACGCGCGTCATCGATCTCCTCTCCCCGCTCGGTAAAGGACAGCGCTGTCTCATCGTCGCGCCGCCGAAAGCGGGCAAGACGACGCTGTTGAAAGACATCGCGCACGGACTGAACCTCAATCATCCCGAAGTCGTCCTCTTCGTGTTGCTCGTCGACGAGCGTCCGGAGGAAGTCACCGACTTCCGCCGCTCCGTCGCGAAGGGCGAAGTGGTCGCGTCGAGCTCCGACGAAACCGCGGAGAACCACATTCAGATCGCCGAGGTCGTGCTCGAACGGGCGCGGCGTCTGGTGGAGATGAAGCAGGACGTAGTCATCCTCTGCGACTCGATCACGCGCATGTCGCGGGCGTACAACAACGAGCAGCGCGGATCGGGAAAGATCCTGTCAGGCGGCATCGACGCGCGGACGATGGAGAAGCCGCGACGCTTCTTCGGCGCGGCGCGGAACGCCGAGGATTGGGGATCGCTGACGATCATCGCCACGGCGCTGGTCGATACCGGCTCGCGCATGGACGAAGTCATCTTCCAGGAGTTCAAGGGAACGGGTAACACGGAGATCGTGCTCGATCGCGGACTGTTCGAGCGGCGCATCTTCCCGGCCATCAACATCGCCCAGACCGGCACGCGGAAAGAGGAGAAGCTGCTTCCGCCGACCGTGTTGCCGAAGACGCATACGCTGCGGCGCGCGCTGGCCGGAACGGATCCATTGAACGCGATGAAGATGCTGTTGGAACGGCTGCAGAAGTTCCCGTCGAACGACGCGTTCCTGAAGAGCTTCTGACGGCAGACTGCGCGCCCTGAGAGACGAACAGCCTGCCGTCATCGATTAGAAAGTACAACTGATGTAGTAACGGAAGTTTGAATTGCATGCCCCTGCGTCGATCAGATGGTAGCAATATGAGTAGGAGTAGTTATCGACCGTGGTGACTACCGTATAGTGATCACCCTCCCCGTCGCTGCAGCGCCAGTACTGAAACTCCTGATGATGGGTATAGTTCGTATACTGCGTATAAGTCTTGAATTGCGCATAGATCTGAGTTAGGTCTCCACATACGGGCAGCGGCTCGGCCGTGCTCGAAATTAGCGTATCTTCCGACCAAGCGTCCAGCTCTACTCCGCCTGTACACTCTGTGTAGTTGGAATTACACGCCTCGCATGGGTTGTACGGATCCCACGGAGAGCAGTTGTCGTTGCAGTAGGTCCACTGTGCCGCGCAGTACTCATCGTTTGCACATCCTTGCCACGTGTCTTCCCGCCTAGGGTGCAGCGTTGAGCTCGCGGTCCCGGGCGCCTTCGGCGCCTGCCGAGAAGGAGCGGCGTCCACTTTTGTGCGCGCACTCGTGAATGGAGACAGGGAAGAGTCCAGCGCCACCAGATCGCCCGCACGCCTTAGAAACTCGTTCATCGAAATCTTATCGACGAGTTGGCCGTCCACGGTCACGATCATCGAGGTCGCGCGCGCCATCACCGCCGCACGCGCGTCGTCGTCTCGAAGGAGTGCGAAGACCGGATTCGCGAACGCTTTTGGCATACGCCCGGTAAACTTCTCGGTGACCACCATTTTGCCGGCGGTGTCGTACAGCACAAAGAAGATCGTGTGTATTTTCGAACTCCCGTCCAAGGCGCCCATCAGCTGGTAACGGATACCTGGGCTGATTTTGCCGGGAGTCTTGGTGTCGGGCGACGCAGGTGCCGCACTCGCGAAAGACGCCAAAAGCATGACGACGCAAACAACAGATAGCCACTTACGCATCGCTTCTCCTTCAACGCGCTGCCATCCGGCGGTTAAGACGATGATCGCTTCGTGCAGGCACTTGAACAATAGAAACATTCCTGCATGCTGTCAATATGTGTTTCCGTCCTCGCCTCCTCGCCTCCTCGCCTCCTCGCCAGTCGCGTCCTCTTCGCTAGGAGAGTCAGCTTGCGCTGGTTACTCGCGATCTGGAGGCAAGAGGTGATTGCCGAAAGGCTCTCGCCCCGGCGCCTCTGGGTCGTGGGCGAAGACGTCAAGCGCGGAGCCGCGTACCGAAGCCCCTAGCCGGGTGCTCACTTCAAGAACTTACCGCCGGATGTGCTGGCACGGGCAGAATCCGATCGAGTAGGACGTTCCAGCAGAGCTTCTGACGAGACATCAAGGTACCTTGGAAAGATTCACAACCGGCGCACGCGAAATCAACCGAAAAGGCTTGGCCGAGCCGGGATCATACGGTAATGTGTCCGCCGAAAGTTTTTGGGCGTGTGGGTCAGTCGCGCCGTTGAATCGGTCTTCCAAAAAACGCAGGTCCTCAGGAGGGTTTTGTATGCATAGCCGTATCCGATGTCTGTTCGTAGCGATGCTCTGCATCGTCATGTGCACGGCGGCGTTCGCGCAGTCAGACAGCGCCACGTCGGGGTCGATCAATGGCCGGATTACCGACAGCACAGGCGCTGGTCTGCCCGGTGTCACCGTGACGGCCACCAACCTCGACACCGGTTTGACGCGGAATCGCGTCACCGAAAACACCGGTGACTACACGTTCACGCTGCTTCCGCCGGGACGCTACCGCGTCGACGCGGAGCTGGCCGGCCTCGGCAAAGCTGCCTCGCCGACGCTCACCGTGCTCCTCGGCAACTCGACGAGAGCCGATGTAAAGCTCGCGCCGCAAGTCAGCGAGACCATCACCGTCACCGCCGGCGCGCCGGTCATCGATACCCAGCGTTCCGGACTGGCAGCCTCGGTCACGAACCAGCAAATTGAAAATCTGCCGCTCCTCGGACGCGATTTCCGCTCGCTGGCTGCCCTGACGCCAGGCGTCGGCACTGCCTCGTTCGACGGCGCAGTCACCGCGAACGGCGCACGCGCGTTGTCCACCGACTTCAACATCGACGGTGCCAGCTCCAACAACGATTTCTTCGGCCAGCAGACGGGCGGCGCCCGTCCTCCCTTCACTTTCTCGCAGGCCGCGATCAAAGAGTTCCAGGTCATCCGCACGCAGTACGACGCAGAGTACGGCCGCGGCGTCGGCGCCACCGTCAACGCCATCACCAAGAGCGGTACGAATGACGTCGACGGCGAGGCCTTCTACTTCCTGCGCAAGAAGTCGTGGGCGTCGACGCGCCCGCTGGTCATCAACACGAACATCAACGGGACGACGTTCCCGCTGGCGGTCTCCGACAGCTTCCTGGCGAAGGATTCGTCGCAGCCCGGCTTCGCCGTCGGCGGGCCGATCATGCGCGACAAGCTGTTCTACTTCCTGAATGCTGACGGACAGAAACAGAGCCAGCCTGTCACGATCGGGAACGACCTCCGCACCTCGACGCAGTTTCTTGCGCTCACTGCGGCACAGCAGTCAACCGTTCTGTCGAAGATCCAAGCCGCAGTCGGCGTGCCGTACGAAACCGGCTTGAACTACTCGCAGGACAACAAGCTCACCGCCTACCTCTTCAAATTAGATGGCAGCATCGGCTCCAACAACCACTGGTCATTCCGCGACAACATCACCAAGTTCGACACGACCAACAGCGGCGCGACGTCGGCGTTTGGACTGAACCAGACCAACGAAGTCGACAAGTTCTACCAAGCCGTTCTCGAAGGCGACTCCGTCATCACGAACAACCTGTACAACCAGTTCATCGGACAGCTCGGCCGCGATCAGCGACCGGTGACTTCGCAGTACGGCGGCACCGAGTTCTCGATCAACACTGGCCAGACCCCGAACCCGTTCTTCGGTGCGAACGACACCACGCCGAACACTGCCGATGAAAAGAAGTATCAGGTCAAGGACACGCTGAGCTACCAGACGCACGGCCACTCGCTCAAAGTCGGCGGCGAGCTGCTTCACCGCAATCTCTTCGACTCGTTCCCGCGCTTCGCCGGTGGCATGTATGCCTTCAGCAGTCTGCTCAACTTCGTCAACAACACCCCCAACACGTTCCAGCAGGCGGCCGGCGTCAACAACGGCGACGTCGAGTGGAACACCAACCTGTGGGGTGCGTACATCAACGACAGCTTCCACATCGGACCGCGCCTGAACATCGACGCCGGCCTCCGTTACGACTACGAAGCCACGCCTCGCCCGCCGTCGAATGCGTTCCCGGCGCACCCTGAGTTCCTCTCGCAGATCAAGAATGACTCGAACAACATCGCCCCGCGCTTGGGCTTCTCCTACGACGTTTTCGGCACCGGCCGTTCCGTTCTCCGCGGCGGCAGCGGCAAGTTCTTCAGCTACATGCCTGACATCCTTCTGGCCAGCCCGATTCAGGGGATCAGCGGCGCGCTTCGGACCGCCACGTTCACCTGCAACACCAGCGCGACGAATCCCTGCCCGGCGTATCCGAACATTTTTACAACCGACCAGTTCCTGGCGAAGGCGAGCCTCGGCGCAAACCTCGTCACGATCGGCTCGGACTACCAGGCGCAGGAAGCGTGGCGCACGAGCCTGCAGTTCGAACAGCAGCTCGGGCAGTCGTACAGCGCGGGAATCAGCGGCATCTACTCCAAGCTGACTCACGTGCAGGGCACGAAGAACATCAATGTCGTTCCCACCGGCGTCATCCTCGGCAACATGCCGGTCTACGATTACAACAGCTCCGCTAACGCGGCGCGCCCCTACAAGGACCTCGGCATCATCCGCGAGATCACCAGCAACGAAGACGCGTGGTACCGCGCCCAGACCCTTGAGTTCCACAAACTCGCCATCAACAACTCGAACCTGTCGTGGGACCTCAGCTACACGCACGCGGCCTCGATCGATAACGAGACGAATTCGCGTTCGACGTCGACGACCTTCCTCATCGACCCGAACAACCCGGCTCTCAGCGAAGGGCCGAGCGACAACGACGTGAAGCACCGCGTCGTCGGCAACCTCACCTATCGCCTTCCGTTCGGCTTCCGCGTCTCCGCCATCGGCTTCTGGCACAGCGGCTTCCCCTATACCGGCGCGGTAAGCTTCACGTGCAACGGCTGCACGGCCAACAGCCTCACCGGCCAGGCCCAGACCAGCGTCGCGGCGAACTTCACCCCGGTATTCATCAACGGAAGCGGCCAGATCATCGACATCACGAAGGCCAACAAATCGACGCCGGCCGAGTTCGCAACGTTCCTTTCGGGACAGAGCGGTCACCTGATCAGCCGCAACACCTTCCGGCAGCCCAGCGTGTGGGACGGCGACGTTCGCCTTTCGAAGTTGTTCAACCTCACCCACGGCGTCCAGCTCGAAGTGCTCGGTGAGATGTTCAACGTCTTCAACAAGAGGATTGGCGTCGTGACCGGCGTCAACCAGGACCTCTACCGCGTGACCTACTGCGCGACCGCTGCCGGCGCCACCTGTACCGCCGCTGCCGGCCAGCCCAGCCTGGTTGGCAGATACGTCATCACGAATTTCACGAACAACGTGGCTCCGGCCGGACAAACGGCCAATCAGCAGAACACGTTCGGCGTGATCCAAGGCTACTCGAACGAAGTCAGCCCGCGTCAGATGCAGTTCGCGGCGAAGATCATCTTCTAAGTAGTTCGAACACCGCATCAACCGAAAGGGCCACCCGCGGAGGGTGGCCCTTTTCATTGAACGATGACGCGGCGCTTCCGTGCGGCGAGCATGTACAACACCGCGCCGATCGCTCCCCAGAAGATCACCAGCTCGATCGTCGTCAGCGATGCGTGCTCGACGCGCTCCCGAAACGAAAGGCGGCGAAGAACGCTGACGTCGCTGGCGAGTTGCACGGCGATCAGCGTTCCCATGAACAGCAGCGACACCACCGCGGCAATTCGCTGCACCGCAAGCGGCATGCGCAGCGTGACGCTCGCGTAGAGCGACGGATTCGCGCGCGGAAGCATCAGTAGCGCGACGCTGTGCAGGAAGTAGAGGACGACCAGCGCGAAGACGGCGATGTTCAGCGCCAGCGAGATCTGCCCGCTGACGAGAAGCAGCAGCGTCACGAAGAGTGTCAATGTCAGTCCGATGATCGGCGTCCCGGTCTTCTTCGCAATCCTTCCGATGAACTGCGGCGCGAGCCCATCCTCGGCCAGCATGATTCCGACGCGCGACGGCACGAGCATCGTGGCGTTGACCGAGGTCGTAAGAGCCATTACCGCACCAAACGTGACGAACCACGCCGCGCCGATCGGCAGATACCGCGATGCCGCTTCGGCCATCGGCGCCGCGGACCGGCGCAGCTCAGCGCCCGGCAGCACGCCGAATGCGACGGCCGACATCAGAAAGTAGATGACCGTCGTCGCCAGAATCCCGCGCAGAAAAATGCGCGGCAGCCGGTGCGTCGAGTCGCGAACTTCTCCCGCCGTCTGCGCGAGGGATTCGAATCCGGCATACGCGAAGAAGACGAGCGGCAGCGACGCAGCGAATCCTCCCGCTCCATGCGTGAAGAACGGTTTGTAGTTGGCGACGTGGATGTTGAAGAGTCCCGGCACCACGAGCACGACGATCGAGATGCCGAGGAAGATGCACATCCAGACTTGGATCCGGCCGAACCAGCGCACTCCGGCCACGTGGATCCCATAGAAGAAAAGGAGCGAAGCGGCAGCGAGCGGGATTGCCGCGCTCTTCGGAAGCGCGCCGCCGAGGAGCTCGATCAGGTAATCGGCGAGAGCACGCGCGAGGTACGCCAGCGCGCCGATGTACGAGATCACCTTCAGCCAGACGCCGATGAAGGCCAACCCGTAGCCGCCGAACGTGCGCGAGAGGTGCGTGTACTCGCCGCCGGGCTCGCGGCCGAGCGGCGTGGAGAGAAAAACGGAGTACGCGACCGACGTCGCCAGGATGGCCGGCGCCAGCACGAGGTAGCCGAGGATCACGCTTGATCCGGTCAGCTCCCACGCGTCGCTGGTGACTTTGAAGATCCCGGCGCCGATGAGCATGCCGAGGAGTGTTGCGTACGATTCGACGGCGCCGAGGTCGCGGCGGAGTGACGCTGAAAGCGGTGCGGACATGTCCGCTATGGTCGCACGACCCGCGTTACGCCGCCGCGGAACGCGTCTGCATCTGCACCGTGTCGAGGTCGTGCAGCAGCTCGCCGGCGTTGCCGTAGCGTGCTTTCGGATCCTTGGCCAGGCAACGCATCACGATGTCGTTGACCCTGCGTCCGATCTCCGGCCGCAGCTCGATCGGCGGCCTCGCGTTTTCGGTGATGTGCGCCGTCAGCACACCCGTCACCGATGATGACGTGAACGGCTTCTGCCCCGACAGCATCTCGTACAGCATCACGCCCATCGAATAGACGTCACTTCGCGGATCGAGCTGTTTGCCCTGCACCTGCTCGGGACTCATGTAGTGCGGCGTCCCGATGATCAGCCCTGCCTGCGTCATCCCTTCATGCGCCTCGGCCATCCGCGCGATGCCGAAGTCCATGAGCTTGACCTCGCCCTTGTGATCGATGAGAACGTTCTGCGGCTTGATGTCGCGGTGGATGATCCCTTGCTCGTGCGCCGCTTCGAGGCCGCGGCAGATCTGGCGCGCGATACCCATTCCGACGCGCGGAACCATCTGATGCGCCGGCGCTTCCTCGAGCAGCTCGGCCAGCGTGTAGCCGCGCACGAACTCCATCGAAATGAAGTAGACGCCTTCTGCCTCGCCGTAGTCGTAGGTGCGCAGGACGTTGCGGTGCGTGATCTTGCGGGCCAGACGGATCTCGCGTTTGAAGCGCTCGAGATCCTCGGGCGAACGCGACATGACGTCGCCAGGCAGCGTCTTGATGGCAACGGTTTCATCGAGCTGCGCGTCGACCGCTTTGTAGACGACGCCCATTCCGCCGCGGCCGATGATCGACTCGATGCGATATCGGTTCGCGAAGGTCGAACCCGGCGTCAGCTCCTGCGCGGCGATGCCCGGTGCGGTGGCGCCCGGGATCGTTTCGCCGATGCGCATCGTAGCCATCGAGCTGGAGGTCTGCCCCATCGTGCGCATCATGTTCGGGGTCAGGCTGACCAGCGGCAGTGAGGCCACCGGCAGCGGATTCGGAAGCCACTTGAGCTGAACCTGCTCGCGCGTCGAGGTCGAGATGATCTCGCCGCCCGCCGCCTGCGCGGTTTCGTAGGAGATGTAGGCGTAGCCGGTCGGCGCATGCCACGCGAAAAGCTCCGCGAGCAGCGGCGCGTTGCCGACGATGGCGATGCCGTTGTCGCCTTCGAGGTCGACAGAGCCGGTCACGAACTCGCCGGTGGCAATACCGACGCCGATGGTCATGTGCCCCGGACCCATCGTGTCCAACTCCTCATTGATGGCGCGGGCGGCACGGATGGCGTGCAGGATGCCGCGGTCGCCGCGGAAAACGCTGACGAGACGGTGGCCGATGATCTCGCGGACGAATCCGTCCTGCCGCGCCACCTCGGCTTCCTGCAGCTTCATCGCTTTGCTGACGGCGGCGATGACGTTCGCGGCGTCGCCCTCGCCTACGGTGGCGGGCAACTCGCGAAGATCGGTGACGAGGATCGTCCCCTCATCGAGTTTGGCGGCTTCGTTCTGCCGAGGACCGCCAACAGAATCGCGTTCCTGCGACCGCGCGGCCATCTGCTCGTACAGCTCTTCGATCTCGGCCTTGTCACGAAGGGCGGTAATCATCTTGGCGAAGGAGCGTCCGAGGATTCCGACCTCGTCGCTGCGGTCGATTGGAGGATGGACGGTGTAGTCGCCGCCCGTCACGGCCTGCGCGATGCCGGCCAGCTCTTCGATCGGATGCGTGACGCGCTTGGCGATGAGCCACGAAAAAATGAACGCCAGCAGCAGCGCAATGCCGCCGCCGACGAGCAGCGCCTTCTGAATTTCGCGGAACGGAGCAAGTTCGCGGTCGAGGGAACGGAGAAACACCGCGGCGCCGACGGTCTGCGTACCGGACTGCAGCGGCTCACCGGTCATGACGTACTTACTACCTTCGATGTCGCCGGTCGACGGCGGCATGGACTTGCCGGTATTGAAGATCGTATTGACGCCCGACATCTGCTGCATACCGAAGCTTGGCGCGCTCGTCGAGCGGATGATCGAGGCAGAACCAACGCTGCCGAACATGACTCCTGCATTCGTCGACTGCTGAATGCGATTGGCGAAGGTGTCGTCGATCAGGTACGCGTTGACGAGATACGCCACACGAACCTTGTTCTGCCCCGTGCCGACGGGCGCGACCGCCGCGTGATACAGCTTTCCACCCAGCGACATGACGCCGGTCGAGATCGGGAGTGAGGCATCGTCGACGACGTTCTTGACCAGGGGCGTTTCCTTGTAGAGATCTTCGTACGTCGGCACGCTGACCGAAGGCTGATCGGTCCTAGCCACGACGCGGCCCTGGTCGTCGAGAAGGATGAAGAGATCGCTGCCGAAGGCCTGGCGCCGTTCTTCGATCTGATCGGCGATGCTGGTCAGATCGAGCGTCGGCGCTGCGGGTGGAACCTGTGCCGCGGCCGCCTGCGCAGTAGCCGTACTGGGCAGCGGCGGCGGCGGCTCGCCCGCGAGCGATTTCTGAATGTAGGCGGCGAAGTTTGGATCCGTTCCCAGCAGTTCCGCCGGCAGCGCCAATCTCCCCAACCGCTGGCGCTCGAACTCCTTGAACAGCTTGGCCGCGCCGGCGATCGAATTGTCGACCGTCGTTTTCGCGATCGCATTCGCGCGTTGGATCGTGATTCCGATCGCGATACCGACGACGATGACGATCAGGAGGGCCGTCAGACCGAAAAGCTTCCAGACCAGCGGGAACTTCGCCTTCTCCACGACGGGCGTCTTGCGCGGCACGGGCATCTCCCCGCTCGTCGTCCGCGCGGGGCCTGTGATCGGGTCAGCCGTCACTTAGTATTCCCTCGTGCTCGGCGACTGATAGGGCTTGCCGACTTTGTTCATGTGTACCGTTGCGCGGTAGTTGCGGCTGTCGAGCGTGAGCGTGACGGCCTGGCTCAGCCCGCTGGCCGTGACGTCGATGACGGGCGCTTCGTTCTGCCCGCCTTGTTCGTTCCAGACCACGAGACGGTATTTGCCCGGCGGGACATCGTCAACGGAAAAAGCGCCGTCCGCGCCTGCGAAGGCAAAATACCGCGTCGAGAGGACATGGATGACCGCCGACATGTTCGGGTGGACGTTGCAATAGACGTTGACGATGCCGGGCGCATCGAATTTCTGTGTCTTGCCGGCGCCCTTCCGGTAGAGCCCGAGATCAAAGGCATTGTTCGAGGAGAGAGAGAAAAGGTTGTGCGAAATCGGATCGTCGTTCGGAAACGCGACGGTTGAGCCGACGGGAATGGCCAGCACGTGGGGAACCAGAATCTTGTTCCGCGTCACGATTTGAAATGTTCCGGGAGCGCGATGCGGAACCCTGCCGCTGAGCGGCTCGAGCCAAATGAGGGTTTCGGCCGGAACGGGATTCTGCCCACGCTTCGTCACGAAGGAAATCTTCCCGGTGACATTTGCAGCAGCGAGGGGAAGCGCGGCGATTGCGAAGAATCCCGCGAGAATGAGCGGAAGTCGTTTCATCTCAATTGGCTCCGGAAAGCGGGCATGGTAGCACAGGGGATTGGGCGCTCTGAAGCACGGTCTGCGAGCAGAACCGCGTATCCAAATTGTGTATTGCTATTGCGTACGAAACCCGTATCATCTCCAGCATGCTCGACAGGTTATGGGAGGGTCAGCTGGAACAATCAGCCTCGCCACGCGTTTACCTGCGAGTATACGTTTCGGATGCGGCGGTTGGCCGCATCGCTCTTTGAATCAGTCTTAGACGAGTCATCAAGATCCCGCTCCTCCCTTCCACCACAGGGCGAGTAGGAGCGGTCGATCCGGTCCGCGACGCTGGCGAGGTGGGCTGCTGAACCATGGCAGCGGCGCTTGTTGCGGGTCCGCCGGAAATTCATGGGGGAGGAGGTACTAATTTCGATGGATTGTCCTAGTAAAACTCAGGGGGTTAGCTCTTAAACGGGCTGGTCTCCACCCCGGAAGGGCGCCGGAAACGGCGCCCTTTTTGTGCCAACGCGGCACGGCGTTGATTGGCCAAGCCTCCGCCACCAAGCGTCCAAGCATCAAAATTCAATCGAGCCTTGGAACTAGAGACGCTCCCTCGGCCGCGATCGGCGGCAGATGCGGCGCGATGATCGCCCGCAGCCGCTCCCGGAACAGCTCCGCGCTCGGCAGCTCCGCCTGCAGCAATTCGTGGAGCGCTTCGACCTCGGCCGCGCGAATGCGGCTCGGCTTCCGCCCGAGGCACGCGTTGGTCTTGCAGCGCGTCGTGCAGTACTTGCGCGTCGACCGTGTCAGCGGGAACGCACTACCACACCAGTTGCAGACTCCCATCTCCTCGCCTCCCCTTCACCACCGCTGCGAAGGCGTTGATCAACGGCAGAGAAATCCGACGCGGGATCGAGAGCGGGTTCCCCACTTCTCGCCTCCGATCCGTTGATCAACGCTTTTAAGGCCTTCGCAGCAGTGCAACGAACTTTGTGCACGCGAACGGTAACCCGACCGCGCGCGTTCGTCAACGTGTTACCTTTGTGCGCCTGCCCTGGTGGCGAAATCGGTAGACGCTGCGGACTTAAAATCCGCTGCCGCGAAAGTGGCGTGCCGGTTCGAGTCCGGCCCGGGGCACCAACCGTTTCGATATGATGCGCCGATGACCGCCGATACCTTGGAAATCACCACGGGAGCACCTCTCACCGTCCTCTCCGAAGAAGAGCAGATGTTCCAGGAGAGCGTCCGCGACTTCGCCCACGAAAAGATCCGCCCGCTCGTCCAGCAGATGGACCACGACGCGGTGATGTCGAAGGACCTCATCTCCGCCTTCTTCGACCTCGGCATCATGGGAATCGAAGTCCCCGACCAGTGGGGCGGCGCCGGCTCGACGTTTTTCAACGCGGTCCTCGTCGTCGAGGAGCTCTCGCATGTCGACGCTTCCTGCGGCGTACTGGTCGACGTCCAGAATACGCTCGTCAACAACGCCATCATCCGCTGGGGCAGCGAGGATCAGAAGTCCAAATACCTGCCGATGCTTGCGCGCGACACCGTCGGCGCGTATGCGCTCTCCGAGGCTGGCAGCGGATCGGACGCGTTCGGATTAGCGTGCAAAGCCGAGGATCGCGGCGATCACTACGTCCTGAACGGTCAGAAGTTGTGGATTACCAATGCGTACGAGGCCGGCATCTTCATCGTTTTTGCGAACGCCAATCCCGAGGCGGGGTACAAAGGAATCACCGCCTTTCTCATCGAGCGCGACTTCCCTGGCTTCAAAATCGGCAAGAAGGAAGACAAGCTCGGGATCCGTGCCTCGTCCACGTGCGAACTGATCTTCGAAGAGTGCCAGGTACCGAAGGAAAACGTCGTCGGCGAGCCCGGCAAGGGCTACAAGATCGCCATCGAGACGTTGAACGAAGGGCGGATCGGCATCGGCGCGCAGATGATCGGCGTGGCCCGCGGCGCGCTCGAGCACGCGATCGCCTACACGAAGGAACGGAAGCAGTTCGGACAGGCGGTTGCGGATTTTCAGGGCGTCCAGTTCCAGATCGCTGAGGCGGCGACGCAGCTCGAAGCGGCCCGGCTGATGGTTTACAACGCCGCGCGGCTCAAGGATGCGAAGCGTCCATTTGTGCGCGAGGCAGCCATGGCCAAGCTGTTCTCATCGCAGGTGGCGGAGAAGGTGACGTCACTCGCGATCCAGCTCTTCGGCGGCAACGGCTACACGAAGGAGTACCCGGTCGAGAAGTTCTGGCGTGATTCGAAGGTCGGCCAGATCTACGAGGGGACATCGAACATGCAGCTGGCCACGATCGCTAAGTCGATCATTGCAGGGCGCTTGTAGCCGCGACGATCGCATTTTCGATTCCGCGCGTGGCGAGCAGTTGACGGATCTTTCCCTCTGCCACTTCGACATCCGCGACCGCAACTTGCACGCTTGTCCAGCCTTGGCCTGAGCTCGCGTCCACGATCGAGCCGATTTCGCGTTTCTCGATGTCGGATTCCAGCGCCTGACGCGCATGCAACTCGGCGGGCGTGGCCATCCCGTCGCCCGCCAACTTCAGCTTCACGAGGATCCGTGGCCGTAAATCCTCGGCGCGAATCCGTTCGGCCTCGCGGCGAACGTAAAGTCCGAAGATCACGAGCGCGAGGAGCGGAACAATGATCCAGATCACGATTCGACCGCGGTCGCTCGGCCCCGCTGTGTCTTGGCCAGGCGCTGGAGGAAGTCGTAGGCGATGCCACCGCTGGTCTTGCGCAATGTCATGAGGTAGACCGCAAGCGCGATGATGCCGCCGATCCAGGACAAGGCGCCCAGCTCGCGTGAGTGCGGGAAAAACGGCCAGATCATGAAGAGCAGCGAGCCGATCACGCCCGCGACGAGCAACGCGATCCGTTGTGCTTTCGGCGCGTCGACGTCGCGGTTGCAGACGAGCGTGACCACGGCGTCGCCCGCCTCCCCCGCTGCCCACGAAACGGTGCACTCCACTCCTCCTGCCGCGGCGATTCCCCGGCGCAGAGGCAGCGTGAATCGGCGCTCGTTCTCCTTCGATGCGCTCAACTCGCCGCCGTAAAGCTCAATCAGTTCCGAGACCGATTCCTCGATCCCCTCTCGCGGGATGCGATCCTCGGTGAATTGCACGGGACGTGAAGCAGTGTCAGACATTCGTCTCCAGGTAGATCAGTGGATTATCGAATCAGTAGATTAGACGAATCCACTAATCCCGCACCGCGACGATGTTGTACTTCTGAATCTTCGACTTCAGCGTGTTGCGCGCCAGTCCGAGGCGGCGCGCCGCTTCGCGGATCCGTCCGCCGGACGATTCCAGGGCACGCTCGATGAGCTGGCGGTCCACGGACGACATCACCTCGTCGTAGACGTCGCCCGTAATCTCCATCCGTCCGACCATCGGATTCAGGACCGACGGTGGCATCGGCAGAGGTCCGCTCGGCACCATCGTGACGCCCGCGTCGGCGAAGAGGCTGAAGAAATCGTTGCGGGTGATCGTGTCGTCGTTGGCCATCACGATGGCGCGGTGGAGGGTCGCCTCGAGCTCGCGCACGTTGCCCGGCCACTTGTAGCGCATGAAGAGGTCGAGCACGCCCGGCTCCAGGCGCTTCGTCTCCACGCCGAGGTCCTTGCAGATCTTGCGGATGAAGTGCTCGGCCAGGAGCGGGATGTCGTCCTTCCGGTCGCGAAGCGGCGGCAGAATCAGCGGGATGATGTTCAGGCGGTAGTACAGATCCTCGCGGAACGTCTGCTGCTCGATCGCCTTCTCGATGTCGAGATTCGTCGCGGCGATGATCTTGACGTCCGTCTTCAGCGTCTGCGTGCCGCCGACGCGCTCGAACTCCTTGTCCTCGACCACCCGCAGGAGCTTGGCCTGCACGGACATGCTTAGTTTGCCGATCTCGTCGAGGAAGATCGTGCCGCCGTTGGCCAGTTCGAAGCGTCCGAGTTTGCGGCGGTCCGCACCGGTGAACGATCCCTTCTCGTGTCCGAACAGCTCCGACTCCGCCAGGTTCTCCGGAATCGCCGCGCAGTTGGCCATGATGAACGGGCCGTTCCGGCGCGGCGAAACGTTGTGGATGATGCGGGCGATGAGGCCCTTGCCGGTGCCCGACTCGCCGCGCAAAAGCACGGTCGAATGCCCGGCCGAAGCCTTGCGGATCGCGAACTGGATCTTGGCCACGGCCTCGGAGTTCCCGACCACCGAGTCGAGATGCTTCTCGACCAACACCTCGCGCCGCAGCGACTCGTTTTCGAGCGACAGCCGGGCCCGCGCTTCCTCCAGCTCTTCGTAGAGCCGCGCGTTTTCGATCGCGATCGCGGCCTGATCGGCGAATGCCTCGATGAACGTCAAGTCCTTCTGCGAGAACAAATGCCGCGCCTCGCGATGATCGACATAGATCGCGCCGGCGATGCGGTCGCGGATCACCAGCGGCACGCAGAGAATCGACATGATGTTCTCGGCGATCACTGACTCCGACTCGACGAATCTTGCGTCGGCGCGCGCGTCGGCGGAGATCACCGACTGCCCTGACTGGATCACTTCCTTCACGATCGACTGCGGCGACCGCCTCGACCCGCCCTCGGTATCTTTAATGTTGCGAACGATCCGCGTGCGGAGCGCGCTGGTGATCGGATCGAGCAGGATGATCATGCCGCGCTCGGCGCGTACGCGGCGGATGGCCAGATCGAGTACGCGGTTCAGCACCTCCTCGAGGTTGAGCGTCGAGTTGATGATCTTCACGACTTCGTAGAGCCCGACCACTCCACTGTCCGGCGCTTTGCCGGCCGGCTTGATGCGGAACAGCGCGCCGCGCGCGCGCTCGAGATCGTGGGTCGCTTCGAGACGCTCGAAGATACGAATGGCGCTGCGAATCGTCTGCGTCGCCTCTTCCGGCTCATCTTTCAGCAGACCGACGTCGAACAGCAGGCGCGCCAACTCGTACGGCGTCTGCAGCTCCTCGAACGTCGTTCGCGCGGCGTCGAACTTCGCATTCGCCGCTTCGCGGTCGCCTTGCGACGACAGGATCTTTCCCCACATCCAGTCGTTCTTCGCCAGCGTGAAACGGTCGTCGAGCTGGCTCGCGTACTTGCCGCCGAGCTCCGCGTGGCTGCGGGCGTCATCGATGCGCTGCTGCGTGAAGGCCATGCTGGCCGCGGCCGTATGCGCGCGCGCCAGGCCTTGCGTGGTCTGGTGCGAATCGAAAATCGACATGCTTCGCGCGAGGTAACGCTCGGCCTCGGCGTAGTTCTCGCGCTCGTCCTCGATGTTCGCGAGGACGTAGCAAGCCTCGGCCACGAGGTCCTCATCGCGCGCCCGCTCCGCGGCGGCGAGCGCCTTCTGCGCGTACGCCATCGCTTTGGCGATGTCGCCTTTCTTGTTCATCAGCCGCGCGAGCGGGATGTACACCGACGATCGCGACGCGCGCGTTTCATCGAAACCTTGCAACGCGAGGCAGCGGTTGTACTGCACCAGCGCGTCCTTCCAATGGCCGAGCATTTCGAACGCCTCGGCCAGATTCTCGCGCGCCAGCGCCTCGTATTCGACCGCGCCGACCTTCTCGTCGATGCGCACACTCTTCTGGAAGTACTCGGCGGCCACGACGAAATCGCCGCGGCTGAACTCGATGATGCCGACGTTGTTGTACGCCGTGATGAGGTCCCAAAGATCGCCCTCGGATTCGGAAAGCGCGAGATTCATCTTGTAGTACTGAAGTGCGTTGGTCCAATCGCCGAGCTTCCACAACGTGTTGCCGAGGTTCGTCGACGCAACTTTGCAGAGTTGCTCCGAGCCGGTCTTTTCACCAACCTTGAGCGCATCCATCAACAGCTCGCGCGACTTCTGCCAACTGCCGAGGCTGAACTCGATAACACCGAGCATGTTCATGACGTATCCGAAGACGATGTTTGGCTCGTTCGGATCGAGCAGTTCCAGGGCGCGGCTGGCGGAGGCGCGCGCGGCCTCGGGATCGTCCTTTTCGCGGTACAGCCACGCCGTCCGGTTCAACAGCTCGGCCACATCGTTCGTCATGCCGAGGCGTTCGAAATGATCGATCGCGTTCTGAAAGTACGACAGCGCCGCTTCCTGATCGCCGCGTTTGGCCAGCACCTTGCCGATCTTCTTCATGACGCGAGCGAGATCGGCGTTCGGCGCGTCGTCACTGTTGCGCGCTTGAATGCTCTTCAGCAGAAACTGGTACGCCTGCATTGCCGCGCGGTTGTCGCTGCTGCGGTAGTACGCGTCGGCGAGCTTCTCGCGGACCTCCGCTTTGCGCGCTTCCTCCGCGCCGGCGAGATCCATCAGCTCCAGCGCGCTGCGATAGAAGTCGGTCGCGCCTTGATGCGCGATCGTGCGCATGGCCATGTCGCCCGCATCGACCGCGTAGCGAATGCCTTTGACCTTGTCGGTCGACCGCGCGAAGTGGAAGGCGACCTGGCCGAGGAGATGCGCCGCGCCGCCGATCAGCATCGGCTCGAGCGCCTCGGCGACGCGCTCATGCAACTCCGTCCGCCGCCGCTCCGTCATCGCGTTGTAGACCGCTTCGCGAAGATGAATCTGCGGGAAGGTGATCGTCTTGCCATCGTTCGATTCATCGAGAAGTCCGAGCGCGACGACTTCCCGCAGCGCGCGGTACGCCTCCTCGCGCGATGGCGCGACGACGCTCGTCAGCAGATCGACGCTGGATGACTCGCCGACGACGGCCGCGGCTTCGATCACCTCGCGATGCTTCGCAACAAGCGCCTCGACGCGTTCCATGAGGATCGACGCCGCGCCGCCGGGAATGCGCAATCCCTGAATGCGATCCATCTCCGCGACCCAGCCGTTCGCTTCCCAGCGCAGGTAGCCGTGCGCGATGAGGTAATCGACGACGCGGCGGATGATCAGCGGCGACCCGGCCGATTCCCACAGCGTCCACCGGACCAGATCGTCGGAGACCTCGTCTTCGCCGAGGAGCGATTGCAGATGCTCGCGAACGAGCGGCTCGCTCAGCGCGTCGACGCGGATGATGGGGAAGTTTCCTTCGCGCGCGCGAAGCTCCCACGCCGCCAGATGCGCGCCCGGTTCCGTTGCAGCTTCGCTGGACGAATCGATCGTCAGCGTTCCGATGACCAGCAGCCGGTTCTGCCGCGCCTCGCCGATGAGGAACGAGAAGAGATCGGCCGATGACGGATCGGCCCACTGCACATCCTCGATCACGAGAATCAGCGGCGACGCGCCCGACTCGTTGTCTGTCGAACTGGCGCTGAGGAAGCCGTACATGTCCTGCATCGCCTGCACGATGCGATTGAAGAGGCGGTACTTCTGCCCGGTGCCTGGGTCGGCGTCCTCCCCTTTCGCGGCGACGACGACGGGCCGCAGCAAGCGGCGGATTTCGCCCGAGACGTCAGCCTCGGGATTCACGGCCATCAACATCTGCTGAAAGATTTCGAAGAATGGCGCGTAGATCGTCTTACGATTGATCGGGCATCGTCCGCAGAAAACGCGCGCGCCCTGAAGCTGCGCGCGTAAGGTGGCATCGCGCACGATGCGGCTCTTTCCCATCCCCTCGGCGCCCGCAACGATGACGCCGTTGCCGCGTCCTTCGCGCGCCTCGTCGATCATCGACGCCAGCTGCCCAACCTCTGTCTTCCGTCCGATCAGCGGCGCGGCAAACAGCTCGCCGCGGCCCACCAGCAACTCGCCTGCATCGGCGCGTTTTCCGGCGGCGGATGCGACGTCCTGCAGGAGTGCGGCGGCCGAGGGATAGCGATGGCGCGGATCCTTTTCGAGCAGCCGCATGATGATCAGCTCGAGCTCCGGCGGCACGCGCGGATTGATCGACGACGGCGGGCGGATGTCCTCATCGAGGTGCATCCGGATCACTTCGATCGACGGCTTTCCGTATCCCGGCAGCGCGCCGGTCACCGTCTCGTAGAGCGTCATGCCGAGGGAGTAGAGATCGGCGCGTGAGTCGACGCGATCCTGTTTCAAAACCTCCGGCGGCATGTAGTGCAGCGACCCGCGAATCTGCCGGTCGAGCACCTGACGGCTCTCCACGGCCACGCCGAAATCCATGATCTTCGCGCGGCCGCGGTCATCCACGAGGATGTTCGACGGCTTCAGATCGAGGTGGATGATGCCGAGGTGGTGCGTGTGGTGAAGAGCGGAAGCGATCTGCAGGATCACGTCGTACAGCGCGGGCCAGCTATGTCCGTCGAAGTACTCCGATATCTTCTTCCCGGCGAAGTACTCCATGGTGAAGTACGGAAAGCGATCGTGCAGCAATCCGTACTCGCGAACCTGGACGATGCTCTCGTGCTCGAGCGACGCGAGCGTTGAGAACTCAGTCTTGAATCGCAGCAGTTGCTGCGGCTCGGAGAGTTCGTGGCGCAGGATCTTGATCGCTTCGTCCTGCTGCTTGCCGACGTCGAAGACGCGGTAGACGCAGGTGGCCGGCGTTTCTTTGAGGATCGCGCGCAGCTGGTACCGCGCAGGAAGTTGCAGCGCAGGTTCGAGGATCGGCTCAGCGATGGTTGTCATTAGCCTCTGATACGTTTCTGTTAACGGGTCAAATATAACCCTGCCTTCGGAAACCGTGGTCAGAAAGTTGACCATGACCGCGTCGTACAATGCGCCGCTCCGTGTCCGATCTCCCGCAAAGCGTTGACCGCTTCGATGTTGTGCGCATTCTCGGCAAAGGCGGGATGGGCACGGTCTACCTCGCCCGCGACCAGCGTCTCGACCGGCTTGTTGCCATCAAGGTTCTACACACGGAAGATCTCGCTGCCGAAGACCGCCGCGCGCGTTTTCTGCGGGAAGCCCGAACCGCGGCCGCAATCCGCCACGCCAACGTGGCCACGATTTACGAAGTCGGCGAGACCGGCGAAGGCGTCCCATTCATCGTCATGGAGTACTGCGAGGGCGAAACGCTTTCGCAGCGGATGCGGCGCCGCCCGATCGAAGCCGGCGAGTTCCTGAGCATCGCGCGGCAGATCGCGTCCGGCGCTGCGGCGGCGCACGAAGGCGGCATCGTCCATCGCGATCTGAAGTCGGCCAACATCATGATCGAGCCGACCGGACTGGTGAAGATTCTCGACTTCGGCCTGGCCAAGATTCTGCCGACGGAGATGAAGCATTCGCGCGAGTCGTCGGCCAGCCGGATGTTCGGCACGCTCCACTATCTCGCGCCGGAACAGATTCGCGGCATCCCGGCCGACGCGCGCACCGACCTCTTCTCGATCGGCGTGATCTTTTTTCAGATGGCCACGGGCCAGTTGCCATTCAACGCCGACGCGCCGCTGATGGTGCTCGAAAAAATCCGCGACGCGGAACCGGAGCCGTTCGTCGCGCGCGATCCGGCATTTCCCGCGGCGGCGACGAAGATCATCGGCAAGCTGCTGAAAAAAGAGCCGGACAATCGTTACCAGACCGCGCGCGATCTGCTCGCCGACCTCGAAGAGCTCGACACTCTCACGGCGCGTTACCCGACCTCAGCCAGCCGTTCCCACTCCTCGCTCGGCCGCACCCGCGCCCGCCCTCGCTGGATGCGCCTCGTCGTAACGATCCTGGCATTCGTCATCGGAGCAGGCGCGATCGTCTACTTCAATCGCAACACAAAGCCGCCCGAAACTCCGCAACCTACGTCCGCTCCGCCGCCGATCCGTTCGATGGCAGTCATGCCGCTCGACAACATCTCGAACAATACGAAGGACGACTTTCTCTCCGTTGGTCTTGCCGATGCGCTCGTGACGAAGCTCCAGCAGATTCCGTCGCTCCAGGTTCGTCCAACGTCCGCCATCGCCGCCTTCCACAACAAGAAGGTAGACACGAAGACAGCCGCGGATCAGCTGCACGTCGACAGCGTTCTGGAAGGCCACTTCCTCGCCGCGGGCGAGCTCGTTCGCGTGAACCTGCAGCTCACCGATTCACGCACCGGCTACAACGTGTGGGCGGACACGATCGACGGCAAGCGCGCCGATCTCATCAAACTGATCGACGACGTTTCATCGCGCACGGTGGCGGGCCTCAATCAGAAGCTCGGCGTGCAGAAGTCCGGCAACGCCTCGGAACCGCGCTCGTCGAATCCGCGTGCGTACGAGGAGTACCTCCGCGCGCGCGCCCTGAGCGGCAGCCTTGTGCCGGCCGAGCATCAGGCCGAAGAAGCCGCGTTGCGGCGCGCGGTCGCTCTCGACTCCAACTTCGCCGCCGCGTACGCCGATCTCGCCATCGCCCTCTCGCTCGGACAGGCGCGCGGACTTGACACCGGCGCCGATGTCACCGAACGCGCGGAGTTCTACGCACGGCAGGCCGTCCGGCTCGATCCGAATCTCGCCGCCGCGCATCTCGCGCTCGGACGCGTTTTCGTCCGGCTGCCGGATCGTTTCCGCGAAGCCGTCCGCGAAAATCTGGCCGCGCTCCGCCTGAATCCGAACGACACCAGCGCGCTCAACAACGTCGCCAACTACTACGTCTCGGTCGGCGACACACAACGCGTCCGTTGCCTCGGCGACCGCCTGATCAGCCTCGATCCGAATTCGAACGAAGCGAAAATCCGCGGCTACTGGTACGTCAATGCGGTGGATCCCGAAGGCGCGCTGACGAATTCACAACCGGCGCTGGCCGCCAAGGACACCGAGCTGGCCGGCCGCGATATCCGCGCATACGCCTTCATCTTCCTCGGCAATCTGCCGGCCGCAGAAGTCGAGACGGCCCGAATTACGAAGCTCGTTCCGCAGCACTACCTCGGCAAGAGTCTTCGCGCGATGATCGCCGCCGCGAAAGGCGATCGCGCCAACGCCGAGGCCGAACTGAAATCGTTCGAGCCGGACGCCAATCGGTTGCACTGGGCGGCCATGCGCCAGGCGCTCGTCTACGCAAAGCTCGGCAACCGCGACGCGGCCGTGCATTGGGTCAATCGCAGCGCGGAGCTGGGAAATCACAGCTGGTTCGCATGGGTGAAGCACCCCTGGACGCAGACACTCCAGACCGATCCCGAGTTCCAGACCATCCTCGGCAAGATAAAAGCCGACCTCGACGACGTCGACGGCGACGTCGCCGGCGTCTATCAACTCATCTGCCGTCCTGCCGCGCCCTCGGTCTGAGTCACCGCCGCCGCAAAAATCGCCATGCCGCCCACGCTGTGACGATGGCAATCAGCGGAAAGACAATCAGGCCGATATACGCGCCGTGACCGCCGGCGCGAACGGCGGTCATGAACCGCGTCACGTACAGCAATCGGCACGTGTAGAAGATGAAGAACGCGCTGATGAGCGCGAGGACGATTCCAGCAGCCGCTCTCATTTACGGAAGATCTCGCTGCGCAACGTCCCGCCCTCGGTCGCCTCGAACATCCGCTGCAACGCGCGATCGGCAGGCACGCGAATCTCCTCCGGCACTTCGATCTCGTAGCGCATGTACTTCAGCGAGTCGCGAACGTCTTCGAGCGACGTCACCTTCATGAACGTGCAGAGCTTGCAGCCTTTGACGAACGTCTTGTCCGGCACTTCCATCGCCAAGCGATCGGAGAGTCCGCATTCCGTCACGACGAGAAAGCGCTTGGCCGGCCGCTCCTTCGCGTACTTCACCATCCCCGAGGTCGAGAGGACCGCGTCGGCGAGCTTAGCGACGTCGGCGCGGCATTCCGGATGAACGAGAATCTCGATCTCCGGATCGGCCTCGCGGATGCGCGCCACCTCGTGCGGCGTGATCTGCTGATGGACATAGCAGAAGCCTTCCCACGGAATGATGTTCTTCTCCGGCACCTGCTCGGCCACGTGGCGCGCCAGATTGCGGTCAGGAACGAAGAGGATGTTCTTGTTCGGCAGCGTGCGCACGACTTTCGCCGCGTTGGCCGATGTGACAATGACGTCCGAAAGCGCCTTCACCGCGGCGGTCGTGTTGACGTAGCTGACGACGGCAAGATCGTCGTACTCCGTCTTCAGTTCCGCGATGCGCTTTTTCAAATCCTCGGCAGGCGCGGAGTCGGCGAGCTGGCATCCTGCGGCGAGGTTCGGCAGCAGCACCGTGCGCGACGGATTGACGATCTTGGCCGTCTCCGCCATGAAGTGGACGCCGCAGAAATCGATGACGTCCGCGTCCTTCACCTTCGACGCCATCAACGCCAGCTCGAGCGAGTCGCCGACGAAATCGGCCACCTTCAGAATCTCCGGGCGGTAGTAGTTGTGCGCAACGATGACCGCATTGCGCTCCTTCTTCAGCGCCCGGATCTCCTCGTGCAGCAACTCGAACCCACGGACGTCATCCTCCGTGTACTCATACGTCTTGACGCGGCTCAGCTCTTCAAAAAGGGTCGTCGACATGCGGACGCGAACTGTAGCGGATTCGAGGCCATTTCAGCGATTGCGCACTACATCGCCTCGTCCGCGCTCGTCCCGTAGATCGCCGGCAGCGGCACGTCGAGCAGGCGCAGATAGACGGAGAGCTGGCCGCGGTGGTGATAGCTGTGGTTCATCAGCACGGAGCGGATGAAGATGATCTTGCGCGTCTCGTTGAGAACGTCGCCGTTCCGCGAGATCACGAACGGCGCCTTCAGCGCGTCATCGTCCATCCCTGACAACGTCGATTGAATCGCGACGAGATTGCGCCGGAACGTCTCCACGAATTCAGGATGCTCCGGCATCGGCTGCGGACCGCCGTTGGTGATGTCGAACTTCCCCTCGCCGACCAATCGCACCGCGATGGACGGAATCGAGACGAGGTGCCAGGCCAGGCGGCCGAGCGTCAACGATTTCGGATGCGGCCTCCATTCGAGCTTGTCGGCGGGGACGCGTTCGAGCATCCGCACCGTCGATCTTCCTTCCAGTTCTAACTCCGCGATCAGGGCATTAGCGAGCGGCATTCAAGACTCCTCCGGCGGCATCATAGCGGCGCCGCCGGAATGTCCCCCGGCGGAAAACCGAAGCTGATACGGATCGCGGCGTACTCCGGATGCACGGCGCCGGATTTCGTTCGGATGATCAGCGGCGGCTCGATCCAGGTTGCGCGTCCGGGCGGGAGGTCGGTGGCGCGCATGGCGGCGAAGAGGGAGATCATCGGCGGTTCCCCTTCTTTGAAGATGACATCGCGGCGGCGCAGCAGGACCAGTCCATTCGATGTCACCGCCTCCTCGGCGCGTTCGCGCTGGATGAACGGGAAGACGAAGACGAACATCCCGCCGGTTGCGAGGATGCGCGCCGCGGCCGCGGCGTAGTCGGCGACCGAGCCGCGGATTTCGATCCGTGCCGGCACGGCTTGCGGATGTGCGGCGCTCGTCGCCGCCGAGGCCGGCCAGTACGGCGGCGATCCCGTGACCAGATCGAACGCAGCTTCGTTCGCGAGTACCGACGAGCGCAGGTCGCCCTCGTACACCGTGAACCGCGACTCGACGCCGTTGTAGCGAATGCTCTTCCGCGCCACGCGCGCCGACATCGCCTGCGCCTCGACGGTGCAGAACGTCGCGCCCGGAAGGCGCCACGCGCAGATCAGCGCGACGGATCCGATGCCTGAGCCGAGGTCCGCGGCGCGGGAAACGCGTGGAGCCCATTGGGTGGCGTACCAGGCGGTTAGAACGTCGTCCGTCGAATAGCGATGGCCGCGCTCGTACTGGAAGATGCGAAACCAGCCGCAGAGGTAATCGAGCGACTCACCGTCCTCGATCTCCACGCCGCGCGGAGGCAACGGTCCCGGTCTGCGCCACCCTCGGTACGCATCATCGTCGTCCGGCATCAACGGAGAGGTATCACGAATGTCACCGGGGCGAGGTAGGGAAAACGCCGCGCGCGCATCTCCTAAGTAGTCCCATTTCATCGCCCAGGAGGTTCCTATGTCGTCAACGTACGATGCGAAACGCGCCAGGATGGCGCTGTCGATGGTTTCCGTGCTCTTCGACGCCCAGGTACCGGCGATCGGTACCGACATCTCCGGCATCACGCGCTTGCCGAAGGTGCAGATCGCGTGGGAGGCGCGCCTCAACGGTCCGATCGCGCAAATGGCTGGTCAGGCGGGATTCGGATGGCATCACGTCGATGCCGCTGAGATCGGAGCCTGTACGTTCATCGAAAATCTCATCGCGCTGGCATACGGCAAGCTCGTTTCGCCCATGGCGTTGACGGACGCGCAGCATGCCGCACACACGGAGCACATCATCGAATTCGTTTCCGACATGCATGCCGATCCGCACGCGGCGGACGAAGTGTCATGAGGCGGACCATCCTTTTCGTACCGATTTTGCTGTGCGCGATGAGCGCCTTCGCGGTCGACCTTCCGACGAAAAAAGTATCCGTAGGACCGATCGATCTCACGGTCGGCTTCGACAGCGGTCTTGCGCTCACCGCATCAGGGGAGCACGTCAGCACCATCGGCTCGATCAAGGACACGGACAAATTCGCGCGGGGCTACACACTCAACATCGACGCCGTCGCGAACACGAGCGCGAAAAAGGCTGACAACGCCACACTCGGCGGAGGCTTCGGCCTGGTCAGCGTCGACCCGAGCTCGTTCTTCCCGCGGCTGGCGGGATTCGTTCAGCTGCAGGCGAAGACGGGGCAGGCGGAGAACGACGCAAACTCCCACTTCGAGCGCGTCAATCAGATCGCGGCTGGTGCAACCGTCGAATACGTGCCCACGCTCTTCATCGACTTCATCATGCAGGGTCACCGGCTGAAGGAAACGCTGCCGATGGTGCTGGCGCACTGCGACAAATTGACCGACGGCGCGCGCCTGGCAGACAGCGCGTGCGTCCGCGCAGATCTCGAACTTCGCTGTGCAGCGATCGGCGACGACGCGAAGAGTGATCCCACGTGCAAGAAGCTGCTCGAGGACGCCGAGAAAACGCACGGCGCGATCGAAGCACCGCCGATGTTCGTCCTCGGATATTTTCATCCGCTCCGCACATCAGGAGGAGACATCGGCGATCTTCCCGACGCCATCGAAGCCGACAAAATCACCTTCTCGTTCATCGCCGACAACCATCTGCCGCGCATCCGGCTCTACCGCGACAGAACGCTCCACGTGACCGCGAACCTCTCTGCGACGTACCCAACCACCGGCGGCGATCGGAAGCTTACCGGGAAGATCGACGTCGGGTTTGGAGTCGACGTGACGGAGAAATTCACGCCGGTCATCAAGTACGTCTCGGGGAAGAAGGATGGCTTCACCTACGATAAATCCGTCATCCTCGGCGTCCTCATCGATCTCAACAAACTGAAGTTGCCGTGAGTGCGGGTTCTTGAGTCCGGCACGACGCACGGGCGTGCAATAAACGAAACGCTTCCGGCGTCAACGTATCACCACGGCAGCGGCGACGGACGAGGAAAGGCCGGATTCGGTTACCCTTCTCCCCTCGTCCCTCTTTCCCGTTTCTCGCACCAAACCTACAAACCACAAGGAGGCATCATTTGAAGGGAGCAGTTCGAAGACTGTCCACATCATTCTTCCTGCTTCTGACGATCACGGCGACCCTGCATGCGCAGGATCTGGCGTCGTTCGAGAAGCGCACCACCGTGCGCAAGCTCGACAACGGCCTGACCGTAATCGTCATGGAGCGCCCCGAAGCCGCCGTCTTCTCGTTCGCCACGATCGTAAATGTCGGCTCGGCTCAGGAAGTACCGGGGATCACCGGCCTTGCGCACATGTTCGAACACATGGCGTTCAAAGGCACCGACAAAATCGGCACGTCGAACTACACCGCGGAGTCGGCCGCGCTGGCGAAAGTCGAAGAGGCGTACGCCGCCTACGACCGCGCCCGCCGCGATCCCGTCAACCACGACGACGCAAAGATCGCCGCGCTCGATAAAGCGTGGAAAGCCACCATCGACGACGCGCAGAAATTCGTGGTGCCGAATGAGTTCAGCAAGATCGTCGACCGCGCCGGCGCCGTCGGCGTGAACGCGGGCACCGCAGCCGATTCGACCGAATACTTCTACTCGATGCCGTCGAACCGTGTGGAGTTGTGGGCGTATCTCGACTCCGAGCGCTTCCTCCACCCGGTCTTCCGCGAGTTCTACAAAGAGCGCGACGTCGTCTACGAAGAACGGCGCATGCGCACGGAGAGCAGCCCGGTTGGAAGGCTCATCGAGCAGACCCTGGCCGCGGCATTCACCGCCCATCCGTACGGACAACCGACCGTTGGCTGGCCCTCGGATCTGCAGACCTTTTCTGCAACCGACGCCGCGGCGTTCTACAAGAAGTACTACGTCCCGGCCAACATGGTCATCGCGCTCGTC
>DASYJY010000041.1:0-8569 GCA_035995985.1 Thermoanaerobaculia bacterium
CAGATCCATCCACAACCCTGGTCATTGCGCCTCACGCAACCGACTCCACCGACGTCCTCTCCGCCATGGGCGTAACGGGTCTGGGCAGCGTCGATGTCCTCTCCGCGGCCTGGTCGCCACTCGTCACAGCGCACGTCTTCAACGATACGGGCAATGGAACGAATGGATTCATTGAGCCGATGGTCTCAGTGAAGGATGTGATCCGCTCAGGCGCGACGCTCCGTCTGGTCATCCCGAACGACATCGCGAATAACCGGATGAACATCGGCGTGCGTTCACTCGCCAGCGCCCCACACCTGGGATGTCTCCTTTACGATGCCGCCGGGCAGCAAGCCGGGACCGTCTCGAAAAATTACCCGGCAAACTATTTTGAACAGGTCCCGCTGCAGGAGTTCATCGGAGCCTCAGTGGCCATACCACCGGGTGGCAGTCTCGACTGTCAGCCTTTCTTCGGCGACTTGATCATTTATTCTTCGATTACGGACAACAGGACAAACGACAGCGCGATTTACATAGCACGACGCTGAGATGGATGTGTGTCGCGTGCTACAGTGCGCCGGCAATCCAATTCCATACACCAACAGGGAGAGCCATGCGACTTCGTGCGTCGCTTTTGACCATTCTTGTCTTTGCAGCCTTTGCCTTATCCGTTTTCGCCGCCGATGCTAACCAGGCGCGCGCCGACTACGACCGGCTGCAGAAGTGGCAATTCACCGCCGCGCCCATCACGCTGACGCAGCCGGTGACGTTCACACGCGACACCGCCACGATCACGCTCAACTCCGGCACGGTGCATCTGATGCAGCCGGTGTCGTCGGGCCGTGTGACCGGTCTTGTGTTCGAAGGAGATGGTCACTTCACAATGACTATCCCGGACCGCATCGAGATTGCGCAACTCCGGCGCTTCTCGCGCAAGGACATCACCTCGGTCGATCAGAAATTCACGCAACTTGTCCTGCGCACCTCGGACGACGCGCTCGACAAAGCCTTTCCCGGTGCGGCGAAGGATCCCTTCACGAAGAATTCGCTCGCTGAGAATCGCCATAACCACTGGCTCATCGACTACGGCACTGACGTCGATGCGCAAGTCATCGCCGCGATGCTGAACCCGGCCGCGCTGCAGATGACCGCGGCGATGAAGACCACCGATTTCGACTGGATCGAGTACGACTACAACTCGACGCGCCGCGAGGAGATCCAACTCGTGCACTTTGATCGCCGCACTCCCGAGGTGTGGGTCAGTATCGATCGGGCAGAGGACCGCAATCCGAACGGCGGACCGGGCGACCACGATGTGCGGCCCGCCACGGTCAGCCACCTCGACGTCATCGCCGATCTCTCGAAAGGTAAATGGAACGCGGAACGGGTCGGCGAAACCGAGCAGTCCATGCTCAACGGCCACTACACGGTGGAGGAAGAGATCACGGCGAACGTCGACGGCCTCGTCGCGCTTCCGCTCAACCTCTATCCAACGGCGAAGAACGTGACGGCGACGGACGACAAAGGGCAGCCGCTGACCGTCCTGCGCGACCACATCGGCGCACGCAGCGCCAGCATCGACAACAACGTCTACAACTACACGACGACGATCATTTTTCCGGCGCCGCTGAAGGCGCACGAGCCGCACGTCGTCACCTTTCACTACGAACTCGAAACGCCGAACTACGCCCTCGGAAACGTCTGGTACCCGACCGTTCCCGACGCATTTGACACCGTCACCGCAAAGCTCGAGTTGCGCGTCGGCAAGCGCAACGAAGTCCGCTCCATGGGGCGAAAGACCAGCGAGACGGAGGCGCCGGACGGGACGAAAGTCTCCACCTGGCTGGTCGAGCGGCCCGCGAAGATGGTCACGTTCTCGACCGCCGAGCGCTTTACCGAAGTTCCGCTCGAAATCCCCGGCGTTCCGAAGGTCATCTCGTTCGGCACCGTGACCGGCCTCGATCCGGGCGCGCGCATCCGCAATGCGGGAGCGGACGTCGTCAACTCGCTGCGTTTCTACGAATACCTCCTTGACGACAAGCTCGACAACCCGCAGATCTACGTGACCGCGATCGCCGCGGGCCATGGCCAGGCCTTCGACGGCTTCCTCCATCTTTCCGAAATGGCCTATGAGGAGCATCCCGGCGCGACGGAACTTTTTCGCGCGCACGAGGTGGCGCACGAATGGTTCGGCCACAAGATCGGCTGGAAGACGTATCGCGACCAGTGGCTCAGCGAGTCGTTCGCCGAATACGCGTCGATGATGTTCGTGCAGGCCACGGTCAAAGGCGGCGACAAGTATTACGACGAGATCGTCAACACGTACGACGGCATCGTGCAGGGCACGCTCGCCGGCGGCTTCAGCAAGTTCAATCGTCCATGGCTGGTCGAGTTGAACGCCAACGCTCGCGCGCGCCTTGGGCCGATCGGCGTCGGCTATCGTGCCGGTACGTCAGACATCCCCGCCGGCTACGAGATTCAGGCCTATCACAAGGGTCCGCTCGTGCTGCACATGATGCGCACGATGTTGCGATTCAAGACGCACAGCGACGACACCTTCGTCAAAATCCTGCGCGACTTCGTGAAGGAGTACAGCGGCAAGGACGCCAGCACCGCCGACTTCCAGCGCGTGGTCGAGAAGGACGCGCCGGGCGACTGGAGCTATTTTTTCGATACGTGGGTCTACGACTCCGCGATTCCCACGCTTCGCTGGAACTACAAGACCGAACCGACATTGACAGGCGGCGTGAAGCTGACGATCAACGTGAAGCGCAGCGGCGTGCGCGACGATTTCATGATGGTTGCGCCGGTGAAGATCGAGCTCGACGGCGGCCGCGCCGGCTTTTTCTTCATGCACATCACAAAGAATGAGCAGTCGGTATCGCAGGAACTCCCGTCCCTTCCGCGCAAAGTCACCTTCGCGCCCGATCATTCGTTGCTCGCAAACATCCGCCGGGAGTAACCTGTCGCGTCCGCGAGAACTCCCTATGCGCTTTTCCACAATCGCTGCAGTTGTGATCATCGCCGCGACGCCGCTCGCCGCTGCCGTACGCGTTCCGCGCGACACACGACAGTCCGCGGCGCCGGCCGTCCCGAGGACCGGCGTGCGCGCGGAGCTGCTGCACGATCTCGACGACATGCAGAAGAAAATCCTGTCGCTGGCGATGGCGGTCCCGGCCGAGAAGTACTCGTGGCGTCCGGCGCGCGGCGTCCGCTCGGTGAGCGAGGTCTACATGCACATCGCGGGCGGCAACTACACGCTGGTCAGCTTCGTAGGCGACAAGACGATGGTCGATACGCGCTCGTTCGAGAGGATCACCGATAAGACGCGCGTCCTCGAAGAGTTGCGGCGCTCGTTCGATTTTGTGCGCGACACGATCATCGGCACGAGCGACGCCGAACTCGACAAACCGATTCGGATGTTCGGCACCGACAGCACCGAGCGCGCGGCTTTCATGATGGCGCTCAATCACCTGCACGAGCACCTCGGCCAATCCGTCGCCTACGCGCGCATGAACGACGTGGTGCCGCCGTGGAGCACTGAGTAATCAACGCGCGTAACGCGTCGCATAGCCGGGCGCGGTGACGCCGGCGACGAGCCGTTCATCATCGATCGGCGCGGAAGGCGTTACTGACAACGGGATGATCCCCGCCCAGATCGGCAACGAATAGTCTTCCTCATCGTCAATCGGCGGACCGGTGCGAATTTTCGCGCTCGCCTCGGCCAGCGGAATCGCGAGGACGAGCGTCTGCCGCAGCTCAGCTTCGTTCGGTGGACGGACGTCGCGCGCGCGGCCGGCGCAGACGTGTTCGACGAGCGCGTCGAGAACGCGCAGCTTCTCGTCGCGATCGACGACCTCGCGCCCTTTGCCGAGGATGACGGCGGAGCGGTAATTCATGGAGTGGTGAAAAGCGGAGCGGGCCATCACCAGGCCATCGAGGATCGTGACGGTCACGCAGGCGTCGACGCCGTCGCGCAGCGAGCGAAGCATCCGGCTGGCGGCGGAACCGTGAAAGTAGAGCGTGTCGCCGACGCGCGTGTGAATCGTTGGGATGACGATCGGCGCGCCGTCGACGACGAAGCCGACATGGCAGATGAGCGCCTCGTCGATGATCGCGTTGATCGTATTGCGGTCGTAGTCGCCTCGCTTGGCTAAGCGTTTGACGGTAGTCCGCGGTGATTGCAATGAGGCGCTTTGTTCTAGTACAGTATTGTTCATATGGCAGTACAAACGTATCTCACCGGAACTACCGCCGTCAAGATCGCCGCGAGCGCGGAGGCGGCCGTCGCCGCCGGGAGGATCGCCGCGGGCGATCGTCTGCCGCCCGTCCGCGATCTGGCGCAACATCTCGGCCTCAGCCCGGCCACCGTCGCCGCCGCGTATCGCATCCTGCACGATCGCGGTATCGCGTTCGCCGAAGGACGGCGCGGCACGATCATCCGCGCTGCCTCCCCTGCTTCGCCGCCGGCGCCCACATTCCTTCCGCCGACTGTTCGCGATCTCGCCTCCGGCAATCCCGCCGGCGATCTACTGCCGAACCTTGCGCCGTTTCTCCGCAAGCTGGATGGCACTCCGCGGCTGTACCGCGACGAATTGAACGATCCCGATCTCATCGCGCTGGCGCGTAAACAGTTCGATGAGGATGGCCTGCCGTCCGGCTCCATTGCCGTCGTCAGCGGAGCACTGGACGGCATCGAGCGCGTGCTGCGCGAACAGCTTCGACCCGGCGATCGCGTCCTGGTCGAGGATCCCTGCTTCACCGGCGTCATCGATCTTCTGCACGCGCTTGCACTCGTCCCCGTCGCGGTTCCCGTCGACGACGAAGGCTTGCTCCCCGCGGCGCTCCAGCGCGCTCCCTCGGCTGCGGCGATCATCGTCACGCCACGCGCGCAGAACCCCACCGGCGCCGCATTCAGCGAACGCCGCGGACGTCAGCTTCGCGCGATCTTGAAGACTCGTCCCGATCTCCTGATCATCGAAGACGATCACGCCGGCCCGATCGCCGGCGCACCGTACGTAACGCTCGTCGACAGCGCGCGCGAACGATGGGCGATCGTCCGCTCCGTTTCAAAATCGCTCGGCCCCGATCTGCGCGTCGCGATCATGGCCGGCGACGCGCGAACCATCGCCCGCGTCGAAGGCCGCCAGACCCTCGGTATCCGCTGGGTCAGCCATATCCTGCAGCGCCTGGTGGTTGCGTTATGGCGCGACAAGAACATGCACAAGCAACTCGTCCGCGCCGAACGGACATACGCGAAACGCCGCGCCGCGCTGATCGGCGCGCTGAAAGCTCACGACATCGATGCCCACGGCTCGTCGGGATTGAACGTCTGGATTCCGCTCCCGGAGGAAAGCGCCGTGATTCAGTCGCTCTTCCAGCGCGGATGGGCCGTCGCCGCGGGAGAGCGTTATCGGATCAAGACACCTCCCGCGATCCGAGTAACTACCGCTTCGCTCGACACCCAAGACGCGTTTAGGTTCGCGACCGATATGTCCGAGGTGCTGCGGCCATCGCAAAGACGAGCGGCGGGAAGTTGAAGATGCAGAGAAGCAGTTCTAGGATGACGTCATGACGACGTTTATCGATATCGCGGAAGTCAGCCCGGCGCTGGTGGACGATCTCGCCAACAACGGCGGCGAGATCACATTGACTCGCGATGGGAAGCCGGTGGCGAAGTTGGTGCGGGTGGAAGGCACCGCGTCCGATGCGGCCCGTTCGAATGAACGCGTCTCGTCCAAAGGAGAGTGGATGAGTGCCATCGCCGCCGCCGACAAGCTGGGCACAGGACCGTATCGCGACACGTCGATTCGCCGCAAAGTCGCCGCGCTCAAAGTTTTCTTCCGCTACATGGAAGAGAAGGGCATCTTCCACGAGTCGCCAGCTCGCAAGCTGCGCGAACGTGCGACGGAGCACCTCCACGGCTCAGTGAAAGTTCTCGGAGATATCCTGTCGCCGATCGATGAAAGCGACGGTCCAATGGCCGGCACCATCCTCTATCAAGGTGACATTGTCAGTCCTCTGGACGAGGAGTGGGAAGCGGATAAGTGATCGTTGCTGATACGCATGCCTGGCTTTGGTGGGCGGCGGACAAGCACCTGCTATCGCGTCCCGCTGCCGCAGCACTCGACAAGGCCGACACCCTTGGCATCGCTGCAATCACGCTCTGGGAGATCGCAATGCTCGTTGAGAAGAAGCGGCTCACGCTGGATCGCGACGTGCTCGGCTGGCTCAAAGAGACGATCAGGAGAACGCGCGTTGTGGTGCTGCCGCTGACACCGCAAATCGCGGTGTCAGCAACCGAGATCCCGCATTTCCGCGATCCTTCCGATCGCATCATCACCGCCACTGCCCTAACCCACGGCGTTCCGCTCGTTACGAAGGACGAGCGGATTCAGCGCAGCGGCGTTGTCGCCACGATCTGGTGATTAGGCCTCGATCAACTGCTTCGTGAACATCCCCGGCGTGTATGCCGTGACGTGGCCGGTGAATGCCGACGCGGCGACGGTGAGCGGCGACGCGAGCCAGAGTTTGCCGGGGCCGCTGCGGCCTTTGTAGTTGCGGTTGATGGCGCTGATCGTGACCTGTTCGGAATCGTCGGAGACGCCGGGACCGCAGCCGATGCAGGCGCCGCAGCCGGGATTGAGGACGACGGCGCCGGCGCGTTCGAAGGTGTCGAGCAGTCCGTTTTCGCGTGCGAACGTCTCCACCGCCTGGGAGCCGAACTGGATGTAGAACTTCACGCCTTCCGCGACTTTGAGTCCGGCATCGACCGCTTCCTTCGCCACCTGGTGGTAGAAGAGAAAGTCGTCGACTTTACCGGCGGTGCAGGAGCCCGCGTAAGCGATGTCGATCCTCGTATTCTCGAACTCGTCGACGAACGCTCCGTTGGTCGGATCGGACGGGATGCCCCGATCGGGATCGCCCGGATGCGCCACCATCGGCTGGATCGCGCCGAGGTCGATGGTGTGGATGCCGCCGGCGTAGTTGGCGTCGGGATCGGGAGCGACGGCGCGCGATTTGAGCGACTCGATATCGACATCAGCGCGCATCGCGGCAATCCATGCGAACGTCTTCTCGTCCGCCTCGATGATCGCTGTGCGTGCCGCGCATTCCGTGGCCATGTTGGCGAGCGTGGCGCGTTCGTCCAGCGACAACGAGCGAAGGCCCGGGCCGGTGAACTCCATGATTCGATCGAGAGTCATCTGCGGTTTGGCGTAGTGAAGGAGGATGTAGAGCATCACGTCTTTTGCCGTGACGTTCTCGCGGAGCGTTCCGGTCAGCTCGAAGCGAATCGACTCCGAGACCTCCACCTGCGTAAATCCCGAATGCACGAGGTTCGCGTACTCGGTCGCGCCGACGCCCCACGCCAGCGCGTTGTTCACGCCGCCCATGCAGGTATGGCTGTCGGTGGCCTGAATGAAATCGCCAGGATCGATGATGAACTCGCGCGCGACCTCGTGACAGATTCCGGGAGAGATGTTGTCCGTGGCCGAAAAATCGCGGCAGTTCGTGTGCTGCTGAAAGTCGCGCTGCAGGTCGCGCAGCGTCTGGATCTTCCCCATGAACGGCCGCATGCGTGCGACGTCGTCGGCGTAGATGAGGTGATCCTCGAAGACCGCGAACTTCTGCGGATTCCTGATCGTGTAGTCGGGCCCGTACTCCTGTTCGAGGAAGTAGTGGACTTGCGCCGTGGTGAATTCGTGCGTGTAACCGCCATCGACTTCGACGACGACGGCGTCGCCCGGCTTCACGTATGCCTGCTCGCCCGACTTCGTTCCGACCAGGTGCCGCGCCAGGATCTTCTCCCCCATCGTCATCGGCCGTTGCGGCGTGTTCGGAACCGGCACCTGCAGCTCACCGCGTTCGACAGCCTTCGCGAATGGGAAGAGGCCACCTTCTTTGATGATCAACTGGGTGATGACGTCGCGCCCTTCGCAGAATTCATCAATGCTGATCCCTTCGCCCGCCTGCAGCCGCTCGAGCATGGCGTGATTCGCCATGAGCAATCCCTGATTGATGTTGTTGCCGGCGTGGATCGGCGCGAATGACGCCGCCACGGCGATACGAATGCCGCTCCAGACTTCGCACTGCGTCGCCGTCTCGCGCGAGCTGCCTACACCTTTGCGGTAGCCGCTGACGATGACTTCGAAGTTGCCGTTGATCAGCGCGTCGTGCTCGAAGAGCCGCTTGCCGTCGACGATGAAACCGGCGTACGCGTCGCGGGCGATGTCTTCCGGCTTGTGGCTGAAGCAGACCCAGGCCGGCGTCATGGCGTCGGTGTTGATGTCGTCGAGCAGATCGTCGACCGAGAGGTCCTTCATCTGCAGGTCGAGCTCCCCGCGCAACTGCTTGCGGATCAGTTCCGGATCTTTGGTGAGGAAGAGGACGCGTTTGCCGGGCGTCAGGCGGATGGTCGGTTCAGGTTTCATGAGCGTTCGGTTAGTAGATCAGAGTTAACGGCCTGCCGGAATCCACTAATCCATCATTCACATCCCGTGACATGATTCGCCTCCATGCTTGCCCCGGGCACGCTGCTCGGCCCCTACAAAATCCTCATGGCCATCGGCGCGGGCGGCATGGGCGAGGT
>DASYJY010000042.1:0-20554 GCA_035995985.1 Thermoanaerobaculia bacterium
GTGAGACTTAGGGTCGGGAGCGATGCGTAGGAGATGAAGACCCTTGTTCGGAATCGTCCCTCAGTGGACCTTCCGGCCGTCGGCGTCGTCGATTTCTTCAGCGGCTGCGGAGGCACCAGCCTCGGATTGCAGGCCGCGGGAATTCACGTGCTCCTCGGACTGGACAGCGATGCCGACGCATCGCGCTCGTTCGGAATAAACTTCCCTGACGCTGCCGTCCTCGCCGAGGACATCCGCGACGTCACGCCCGCAGATGTCCGGCGACTCGTGAAGCCTGCGGATGTCGACCACCTGCTGTTCGCCGCGTGCGCTCCTTGTCAGCCGTTCTCGAAACAGCGGCGAGAGAAGGTCGAAGATGATGACCGGACAGACCTGTTGCGCGAGTTTGTACGGTTCGTCAAGAAGCTGAAGCCGACGTTTGTGTTCGTCGAGAACGTGCCCGGGCTGCAGGAGTTCGATCCGTCGGACGGTCCTTTTCGCCTGTTTCTGGACGCGCTCGACGACTCGGGCTATCACTGGACGGCTGAAGTAGTGGATTCGCGCAGTTACGGTGTACCGCAGAAACGGCAGCGGCTCGTGGTGGTCGCTAGCCTTCTTGGACCCATTGCCGTACCTGAGCCGACACACGGCCCTGGCACCCTGACCGCCGAATACGCGACGGTTCGTGAATGGATCGGCAACCTGCCTCCGCTTGGCCCTGGAGAGAAGCACGCCCGGATCCGCCACCACGAGGCGGCGAACCTTTCACCCATCAATCTGGAACGGATTGCTGCTACGCCTGAAGGACGGGGCCGAGAGAGCTGGCCTGCCCGCCTCAGACTCAAATGTCACGACGGCCACACCGGACACAGCGACGTCTATGGCAGGATGCGGTGGGATGCGCCTGCAAGCGGCCTCACTACGCGTTGCATCAGTCTGTCGAACGGCAGGTTCGGCCATCCGATACAAAACCGGGCGATCAGCGTCCGCGAAGCTGCCTCACTGCAAACCTTCCCGCGTAGGTTCTCCTTCGTTGGTGCCATGGCCTCGATGGCGCGACAGATCGGCAACGCCGTTCCCCCCTTGATGGCGAAACGATTCGGCGAGGAGTTCCTTCGTCACGCACAGGAAGCCGAGCAGTCCGACGAGGGCGCTGCCTGATGTCGCGCTTCCGCACACGCGCGCGCGCCGTCGATATGCTTGGCCGTCAACAGATCGCCGGCATCCCCACCGCGATTAGTGAGCTTTTCAAGAACGCTCATGACGCATACGCAGATCACGTCGAAGTCGACTTCTATCGCCGGGACGGGTTGCTGGTTCTGCGCGACGACGGCATCGGCATGTCGCGGGAAGATTTCGATGAGCGTTGGTTGACCATCGGAACGGAAAGCAAACTGTCCATTGGCAAACAGGGCCCGCCGCGCGACCCCCAGAAGGCACTTCGTCCGATCCTCGGGGAAAAGGGAATCGGTCGTCTTGCCATCGCTGCAATCGGGCCGCAACTCCTGGTGCTGACGCGCCCCAAATTGGGCTCTGTACGCCTGATCACCGCCGCGTACATCAACTGGGCGGTCTTCGCGATTCCGGCGGTGAATCTCGATCAGATTGAGATTCCCACGGCCGAGTTCGACGGTGATTACGTGCTGACGCGGCGCGACGTTGCGAACCTAGTTGAAACGGCACGTCGTAATTTGCGGGAGATTGCGCCACCGCGGATGGACGTTGTTCGCACCGTACGGGACCTCATGGATCGTTTCGAGGTTGATCCGGTAGAGGTCTACGGCACTTTCGGCGCGCCGCTACTCGGAGGCGAAGGCCACGGAACGCATTTCCTAATTTTGCCCACAGACGAGTCACTGCCGGTGGCGATCGATGCACCGGATGATGAATGGCACGCACCACCACTCGTGAAGACTCTTCTCGGTTTCACGAACACGATGACGCCGGGTCACGACATCCCGCTCATTAGTGCCGCTTTCCGCGATCACAAGCTCGATGGAACAGTCGATAACGTTATCGAACCGGGCTTGTTCTTTACACCGTCTGAATTCGACGAAGCTGATCACCACATTGAGGGCGACTTTGACGAATTCGGCCAATTCCACGGAACGGTTACTGTTTACGGCGAGCCTACGACCGGGCATGTCGTGAACTGGTTGGGAACGGCCGGAGTGCCCACGGAGTGTGGAAAGTTTCGCATCAGCCTCGCGATCGTTCAGGGCACGAACGCTGAGAGCACGCTTCCCGCTGATGAATGGGTCCGGATCACGCGCAAGATGAACCGCATTGGCGGACTCTACATCTACAAGGATGGTATACGGGTTCTTCCCTATGGCAACCCTGATTACGACTTTCTCGATATTGAGCTTAATCGAACAAAGGGGTTCGCGTACTACTATTTCTCGTATCGCCGTATGTTTGGTGTTGTACAAATCACGAGCCGCGAGAATGCCGCGCTTTCCGAGAAGGCGGGGAGAGAAGGTTTCCGCGAGAATCGCGCTTATCGACAGTTCCGCGCCATCCTCGGGAACTTCTTTGTTCAAATCGCAGCCGATTTCTTTCGAGAAGGCGGTCTTCGCGCCGGCGCATATGTGGAGAAGCGGTCTGAGATCTCGCGCGTGGAAAAGGCACGAAAGAAACAGGAGAAGGCGGCGGCTTCGCGTCGCGCTGCGATCTCCGTTGAACTTGAATCATTCTTCAAGAAGATAGAAAACGGCGACCCCACACGCGAAGTCGACTCAATCATTCGCGACCTTGCTGCCGAACTCTCGGCCGCATCAGAAGTGTCTGAACCGCAGGTAGCAGCAAACGTCATCGTCGCTGCTGAATCACGTGCAAGGAAACGTTTTGAAGCCGTAACCTCCGAGTATCGGGTCTCCGTACCCCGGGGTCTGGGACTTACGAAACGCTTGAAGCGCGATTTGCAGGCACAGCAACGTGAGTTTCAGCGTCTCGTCACGGACTTCGTCACGCCACGCGCTCAAGAGGCCGAACGGCTCATTACTGAGGCGACGCTATCGGCAAATGTGCTGGTCGACCGGCGGCTGCGGTTCGATGCAGCAGTCGCGGAATCGGTAGCGGAGGCGCGCCGGGGCGTGACTGTCGCGGCTGAGGGTGTGCGTCGTGCCGCTGCCGATGCCGAGCAGCGGGTAGTGGGCATTGCTCGCGATGCAGTGGCGCGACTCGAACACCGAGTTCGTGACGTTTTGGTCCGCGTGCAGCATCTGGACATCGGATCGCTGGATCCTGGCCAAACCGTAGCCACACGCGCGGACCTTGAAGAGGATCTGCGGCGAGCATCTATTGAAGAGATCGAACTGCTCGGAGCACTTGCAGAGCAGGTGCGGCGTGTTCGTGTAGAGACAGATGCGGATGCCGGGCTCATGACCGAGCTCGATGCTACTGAGGCTCTCGAGGAAGAGGTTTTGGCTCTTCGCGAACAGAGCGAGGCAGATCTGGAACTCGCGCAACTCGGTATGGCTATACAGGTCATCACGCATGAGTTTGATGCAGCGATTCGCGGCGTGCGCAGAGCGATTCGCGAACTGAGCACCTGGGCGGCAACGAATCCTGAGCTGAAGAGGCTATACAACGACTTACGACGCAGCTTCGACCACTTGGATAGTTACCTCGCGCTCTTTACGCCTTTGCAACGGCGGTTGTATCAGAAGCGGGTGGCGATTCATGGCGCTGAAATCATGAAGTTCATCGTTGATTTGTTTGGCGATCGTATTCGACGCCACAGTGTTCAGCTGGACGTCACGAGTAAATTCAAGCGCCACCGACTCGTCGCCCGGCCTTCGACAGTCTATCCGGTGTTCGTTAACTTGGTCGACAACGCACTGTTCTGGCTCTCCGATGTACAGAGAGAACGAGTGATCCGGTTGGATGTTGAGGGAGAACGTTTGCTGGTGTCGGACAACGGACCCGGAATCCCTGCTCGTGATCGCCAAGCGATCTTCGAAATGGGGTTCTCGCGTCGCCCAGGCGGCCGAGGCATGGGTTTGTTCATCTCGCGCGCTGTACTGGCCAAGGAAGGTTACACCCTGAATGTGGTCGAACCGCGAACCGGTCAGGGGGCGACATTCGAGATCAGCCGTGTGACGGAGGAGCCCGACGCCGAGCAAGACGGGACTGAATAGATATGCGAAAGAAAGCGCGCGTAGCGGATGATCTGGCGGTCGAAATCGTGTCGCACTTTTTAGAATCGGTGGTGATCGTTGACGATGAGGCCGATTATTCTCCTGTCTTACATCGAGTGGCCGCTGAAGTGAAACAAGAGATCGTCACGCCAAGTCGTTTCCCTAAGTCTCGGTTGAAAATACCTGATCGTTCAGCCGGCGGAGGAAACATCCTGGATGCGAAGCGAGTCGTGGACTCGTTCGCTGAGCGTGGAATAGTTTGCGCGATTCTTAGGCCGGCCGAAGGTGAAGACCCGAGCGAACGAACGCAGCAGGTCGCTCGTCGTGCTGACATTCTCGTTCTCGATTGGAATTTCCACGCTGACAATGGCGACACCGCGCGTAAGTTACTTCGCGGTGTGCTTGGTGGCGATGTGAGCGCTAACCGTAGGCGTCTTATCGCCATTTACACCGCTGAGCGGAACCTCAGAGAGATCGTGAACAGCATTCGAGAGGTATTGCTTCAAACGAAAAGCCGCTCGGTCCGAAGTCGCGGTCACTTTGCTCTCGATTCGGCCGACGCTCGAGTGGTTGTCCTGGCCAAACCTGAAAGTCAGGTTCAAGGCCCACGCGCCCGAAAGCAAATCGTTTCTTACGAAGATCTTGCCGATGTGCTAATTCACGAATTCTCAGCGTTCATGTACGGGCTCGTTTCTAATGTAGCACTGAAGTCTGTTGCGGCTTTGCGGTCGAACACACATCAACTCCTTAAACAGCTCGGCCCTGAGTTGGACGCGGGTTATCTCTGGCATCGTGCAGTTCAGTTGTATCCGCAGGATGCGGAGCAACAGCTGGTCGACCTCGTCTCCGCGGAACTACGCGCGATTCTTGATGACGCAGACGTGAGGGAAGCGGCCTCGTCTCGGGCGATGCGACAATGGCTGGAGAAGCGTGGCAAATCCGACTTCAGCAAACCCTTCGGCGAAACGCAGCACCGTTCGATCGACGATGTAATGGACTTGCTGGAGTTTGGTTCCGGTGCGAAGACCCCCCAGACCGACAGAGTCGTAGCCAAGTTCCCCAAGATGAACGCAAAAGCAGGAAAGGCACACAAAAAGAGCGACGAGATCGCGGCATTTGCTGACACGAAGGAGAAAGCGGCTCGATCGAACGAAGCGTTCGCCGTCCTGGCCTCTCACCGCACGCAATACAGCAAGCCGCAGCCTCATCTCACACTCGGCACGATCATCTCCTCTGGCGCCGGAAAGAAGCGCCGCTACTGGCTATGCCTGCAGCCCGTCTGCGATGCGGTTCGGCTGAGCAGCGCGCGGACATTTCCTTTTCTCGAATTGAACAACGCTGAGGGTGGAGGCTTTCAGTTCGTCCTTCAGGGACGTGGCCGAACGTCAGTACGTTTGCGGATCGACGTCAAGCCGCAGAACTTGACGATGCTAGAGTTTCATCCGAAAGCTGGGAAGGACTGTGTCGTCGCTGATGTGCGCTCCTCAGAGTTCTTTTTTTCGCGCGGGAAGAGACGATACCGATGGGAAGCCGAACTGAAGCGGGAACACGCGCAACGGTTCGCAGAGAGGCTTGCAAATGAGTTTTCTCGGATCGGATTGGTGGAGTCCGAATGGCTCCGGTTATGGGGCGGCGAAAAGAAACCGGAGTCAAAGGGAGAGAAAGCCGCGCAGGCGCTCGGCGAGTGAGCTCATGTCTCGTGTCCAGCATTCCCACACCACGAGAACATCCCACCCTCGCGCTGTTAGACCGGAGACTGCGCGCATGTCACGAGCTACGTTCGCATCTCGCTTCGTCGCCCAGAACTCCGTACGCGTTGCAGGAACGGACCGCCCCCCACGGCAGTCATGCTTGTGCCAGAAACAGCCGTGCACGAAGATGACCTTGCGGTGACGTGGGAGTATGAGATCGGGCTTGCCAGGCAGGTCGCGACCATGTAGCCGAAACCGGAAGCCCATACGGTGAACAGCACGCCGGACGACCAGCTCGGGTTTCGTGTCGCGGCTGCGTACTGCTGCCATGTTCGCGCGACGTACTTCACGCGTATGACAATCCGTCATGGTTGTATTCTGCCCTGTACGAGATCGCCGTGCATCTCGACACACCGACTGAGGAGCTGATGGAGCAGATCCCCCTCGTTACCGATGAGCGGGATGCGTCGTTCTGCGCGAAGATTGGGCTTTGGCTTTTCGGATGCCCATCACACAGCCACCATCACATCCTGTCATTCGGCGGCACGGAGCGCGTCACTTTCGCAGCAGCGCGGTCACGTTGAGCTTGTCGAACGGCGCGAGAAGCGAGGTCGGTTTGCAGTCCAGCGCGATCGCGAGCCGCAACATCGTGACGAGGTTCGGCACGCGCGAGCCGCTTCATCCTCGACCAAGGACCACCGCCAGCGATCGGAACGGATACGGAGAACGTCTTCAGCCGACCGGCCGATGGCGTTCGCTACTTTGTCGGACGCGTGAATGATGCTCACCGACGACTCCAGTACGTCGTCGGACGTCTTGAGCTTGTTGCGAAGGTCCCGCCGCTCCGCAAAGGATAGCGGCTTGATCTCGTCGTCGATCTCCGACCGGATCGCCCGCAACTGCTCTACCACATCCTCAGGCGCCGGTTTCCGCGTTGCGGCCATGCATCATTCTCCTCGAACTCTCGCTGCGCGCAATGGTACTCCCGGAGCGCCCATTTGCGCTCACAGAGCGCGCAGTTCTGATTACTAAGCGTGCTACTGCGATCACACAGCGCGCAACTACGATTACAAACAAAGCACCCGCGATTGCTAAACTCGCAAGTGCGATCTTTGAAAGCTCAGTTTAGATTGCTAAGCGCGCAGCTGCGATTTTCGAGGTCGCACTCGCGAACCCCGAGCGCGCACGTGCGACAACGTCGAAGTGCGGCGCGCGCAACCGCGTCTCAGCCGCGTCCGGCCAGCGCGTCGGCGCCGCGCTTGCGCGGTTCGCCGCATCTCCGCCACGTTCGCCTCGTGCTCGGCTTCCGCGGCGTCGAGATCGTTCCGTAGAAGGCGCAATCGTCGCGGTCGTCGACCCGTACGAAGCGGCGGCAGGCGCGGCCAAAACGGAGGGGACGGGGATGCGGCCCGCTTTCAGCATTGGCGGCGATCCGGCCAGCGACACGTCCCTGCGCCGACTCGACGACGATCTCGAACTCGCCGTGATCGAATGAGCGGCCGGGGGCGTCCTTCACCTTGACCAGCCGTTCGCGCAGGCCGTGACACGCGCGCCTTTTCATCCGAGCCACCGTTTTGAGGGATCGCCAGAATGATAGCGAAAATCACGACCGAGTTCGAACCCGCCACCTCCCGCCGAACGTCCGAACGTTCGCGAACCTCATGCCGGTACAATCCCCATCGTGGTTGACCCCATCAAACCGAATCAGTCGGGGCTCCCGTCTCCGAAGCTCGCCCAAGCGGTGCGCGAAACGGCGACGGACTTTGCGAAACAGGCGATCTTTGAGAAGCGGCCGTATCTGAAGATGGCGTTTTCGAATCCGTACAACCTTTCGCTGCTGGGCGGGGCGTTGGCGGCGTCGGTTCTGACGCTCAATCCTGTTTTGGCGCTTGGGGCACTGGGGGCGGAGGCGATCTGGCTTTTGCATGGTCCGGACAATCCGACGCTGCGAAAACTGCTTTGGGATCCGCGGTTCGAGAAGATCCGGCTGGCGTTGGAGGAGCAGGATCGGAATGAGCGGATGAAGGCGCTGCCGGAGGAGCAGCGGGCGCGGGTGGAGCGGCTGGTGGCGCGGCAGCAGGACATCAATCGGCTGGCTTCGCAGAATCCGTCGTTCACGGGCGACTTGTTGCGCGGGGAGTTGATCAAGACGCGCAAGCTCGTCGATTCGTTTCTGGAGATGGCTCTGACTTGCGCGCGATACGAGGAGTATCTCGACGGTATCGATCTCGACGCGCTCGAGCGCGACTGCGAACGCTGGCGCGCGCGTGCGGCGGCGAAGACGGCCACGCAGCAGGAGCGCGACATCGCCGGGAAGAATCTGGCGGTCATCCTGAAGCGGCTGGAGAAGCTGCACGAGATCAAGAACTACCTCGGCGTGGCCAAAGGACAGCTCGATCTGATCGAGAATTCGTTCCAGCTCATCGCCGATCAAATCGTTACGATGCAGTCGCCCGCCGAGTTGTCGGGACAGCTCGACGATCTGCTTGACGGTGTCGAATCGATCCGGCAGACGGCGGTAGATACGGAGAAGATTCTGCACGCGATTGAGGCGTGAGGAACGTTACAGGGAACGGTTTCACGCGGAGACGCGGAGAGGCGGAGAAAAGCAGAGAGATGCCTGAAAAAACGTTGCCCGCGTGGGCTGAAGACCTTCGACGTCGCTACGTGCGCGGGGAGGCATCCGTGTTCGTGCTGCATGGAAATGTGTACGACGCGGTGATCAGCGGCGGAGACACGCTCAGCATCACCGAGTTTCTCGGCAACGTGCTTCTGCAGGAGACGAAGGAAACGGTGGTGGTTTACAACGTGGCCACCGGCGTTCGCTTTTTGAAGCGCGCGAAGGGCGTCGATCATCTCGATGACCTGCTGCTGCCCGAGGACAAGACGCGCGCGTTGGCGGCGATGGAACGGCTGCTGATCGCGTCGACGAAGACGGCGGTCATCCTCGAATACGCGGAGGCGCTCGCTCCTGCCGGCGACTCCAACTTTCAAAGCGAATCGGATCGCGGCGCGATCGTGACGCTGCATCGCTGGTCGTTTCTGCCGGAGATCGAGCACACCGACAACATCGTCATCCTCATCTCGGAGAACCTCACCGATCTCGCTTCGAAGCTGATCTCGAACCCGAAAGTAGCCGTGGTCGAAGTGCCGATGCCTGAGCGCGATACGCGTCGCGCCGCGGCGCTGATCGCGGATAACCAGCTCAGCGCGAAGGAAGCCGATCGATACGCGGAGATCACCGCCGGCCTCAAAGCGATCCAGATCATTGCCATCCTCACGCCCGCGCCGCACAGCGAAAGCGAGGCCGGCGAACGCGAAGAATTCATCGCCAACCTCCTCGGCGGCAGCGATGCCAAAGAGCGCGCGAAGAAACTCGCCGCGCTCACCTCGGGGCTCGGTCAGGAGGAGATCGTCAAGCTCCTCGCGCCCGGCGCGCAGCCGGTCGAGCGGGCCGTGGCGGACCGCGGCGACCGCGCGCGGCAGGAAGTCGATCGACTCATCGCCAGCCGCAAGCGCGAAATCCTGGAGCGCGAGTGCTTCGGATTGATCGAGTTCGTCGTCCCCGCGTTCGGCTTCGAAGTCGTCGGCGGGATGGACGAGGTGAAGAAGGATCTGCTCGTCATCGCCGGCAGCATTCGCGACGGGCAGATCGCGCGCGTGCCGATGGGCATCCTCTTCACCGGGCCGATGGGAACGGGCAAGACGTTCGTGGCCGAGGCGTTCGCGCGCGAGTGCGGACTGACGACGATCAAGCTGAAGAACTTTCGATCGAAGTGGGTCGGCGCCACCGAGGGTAACCTGGAGAAGATTCTCAACGTCATCCGTGCTATCGGCCAGGTCGTCGTCATCGTCGATGAAGGCGACCGCGCGTTCGGCAACACCGATGGCGATGGCGACGGCGGCACGTCATCGCGAGTCATTGCACGGATCAAAGAGTTCATGTCGGACACTTCCAACCGAGGGCGGATTCTTTTCCTGGTGATGACTAATCGGCCCGACAAACTCGACGTCGATCTGAAGCGCGCCGGGCGTCTCGACCGCAAGATCCCGTTCCTCTACTCGCAGACGCCCGAGGAGGTCGAGAACATCTCCCGCGCCGTCGTGCGGAAGAATCGGATCAACACGGAGGTCGACTTCACCTCGATTCGCGACGCGTTCTCGAAGAAGCTGGTCGGCTATTCGAACGCCGATGTTGAAGCGGTCATCCTCATGGCCAACGACGATGCGGCGCGCAGTTCGTCGACGACCGTTTCCGCCGATCAGTTCGTGGCCGCGGCGGCCGATTACTTCCCCAGCCGCGACACGGAACTGCTCGAGTACATGGAGTTGCTCGCGGTTTTCGAGTCGTCCAGCAGGCGGCTGCTGCCGGAGAAGTACGCGCACATCACGCCCGAGGAGCTCGACCTGCGACTGCGAACGCTGCGGGCCACGGTCGGCTCTCGCAGATGATGGCCCTTCGGCTATAATCGCGCCCCCTCAAAATTCTCGGGACATCGTCCCGCCTCAACCAAAAGGAGCAACCCGATGTCCGGCCACAGCAAATGGAGCACCATCAAGCACAAGAAAGGTGCGGCCGACGCGAAGCGCGGAAAGATCTTCACCCGCATCCTCAAGGAAATGACGGTTGCCGCGCGCATGGGCGGCGGCGATCCGGCCGGCAACCCGCGGCTGCGCGCCGCCGTGGCCGAGGCCAAGGCCGCCAACATGCCGAAGGACAACATCGAACGCGCCATCAAGCGCGGCAGCGGTGAGCTCGAAGGCGTGATCTACGAAGAGCTGACATACGAGGGCTACGGCCCCGGCGGCGTCGCGGTCATGGTCGAGACGATGACCGACAATACCAATCGCACCACGCCGGAAATCCGCCACATCTTCGAAAAATGCGGCGGCAACATGGGCACGCCGGGCTCCGTCCGTTTTCAGTTCGAGCGCAAGGGCTACTTCGCGGTCGAGAAGAGTGCGGCCAGCGAGGATCGGCTGATGGAAGTCGCGCTCGAAGCGGGCGCCGACGACTTGCAGAGTGGCGATCCCGAGGTCTTCGAGATCTACACGTCGCCCGATGCGTTCGATCAGGTGCGTGAGGCGCTGGAGAAGAACAAGATTCCGACGGTCGAAGCGAAGATCGGTCAGATCGCGGCGAACTCCGTCAGCCTCGACGAGCAGAAGGCGAGGTCGATGATCCGCCTGATGGAGATGCTCGACGATCAGGACGACGTGCAGAACGTCTGGACGAATTTCGACCCGCCTGACGAGATCGACGAAGAGTAGTGACGCTCGTCTTCTCCATCGCCGATTACGACTACATGGCCGAGGCGCTCGTGCGCGCCGGCTGCTTCGAACGCGGCGACGTGGCGCGCAGCAACTTTCCGGACGGCGAGCACTACCTGCGCGTCGAGGCGAACGTCATCGACAAGCATGTCGTCGCAGTCGGCGGGACGATCTCCGATACGGCCACGCTGGAGTTGTACGACCTCGCCTGCGCACTCGTCGAGAACGGCGCGGAGACGCTGACTCTGATCGTGCCGTGGTACGGCTACGCGACGATGGACCGCGCGTCGAAGAGCGGCGAGTCTGTGAAGGCGAAGAATCGCGCGCGCATGTTTTCGTCCATTCCGCCTGCGAAGAACGGCAATCAGATCCTGCTGCTCGATCTGCACACCGAGGGCATTCCGCACTACTTCGAAGGCAGCCTGCATCCGGTCCATGTGTATGCGAAGCCGCTAATCGAGCCGCTCGCGCGCGAGCTCGGCGGCGACTCGTTCATCATCGGATCGACGGACGCCGGCCGCGCGAAGTGGGTGGAGTCGCTGGCCAACGATCTCGCCGTCCCCGCCGCCTTCGTCTACAAGCGCCGCCTCGGCGCGGAATCGACCGAGGTGACGGCGGTGAGCACGAGCCTGAAGGGCGAGACGGTGGTCATCTACGACGACATGATCCGCACGGGCACGTCGCTCATGAGCGCCGCGCGCGCGTACCGCGAAGCGGGAGCGGGACGGATGATCGCGATTGCGACGCACGGAGTGTTTCCGGGCGGCGCGTTCGAGAAAATTAAGTCGAGCGGATTGTTCGATGCGATCGCATGTACCGATAGTCACCCGCGCGCGCTGGCATTGCGCGATCGTGGATTGATCGTGCGTCCCGTGGCGGAGTTGTTTTGTCGGTACTTGAGGTGAATTGAGTTCCATTGCGCTGTTACGATCCTTCGACGATGTCCATATCGGAGGAATCAGCCTCGATCGAACAGACGACTCGCGTGACGACCGTTGTGTTTTACGACGGCTACGGGAATGAGCAATCGTTTGAGGTGTCCGGTTGGATCGGCATCACGTCTAAGCTCGCCGATCACGCCAGCGAGATCGCCGCTCATCTTTCAGAGTCGGAGGAAAAGACCGGGGGTTTGGATACAACGCTGCAACAAATCTATGTCGAGCGCCCCTACCGCGATCTCTCCACTGCTCCGAAGGACATAACGGTCGTCGTCCTGCGCAAAGCTGACGAGTCGGGCATGCGCATGCTCCAGGAGTTTGCCGGCCGGCTTGATGACCTTGCGCTGCTCGCCGCGCTTGTCCATCGAAGGCTCGGGCCAAGCATCGCCGACTGGAGATTTAATGAAGTACTCGCATTCACGCGCGGCGGCGAAGGATAGAGTCCCCAAACCTTCTCCGCCAACTTTCGTCTTACCATCCCGACGCTTCGATGAAGATCCGTGCTCAGCTTGTGCTCGCGTGCTTTCTCCTCTCGGTTCTGCCGTTGAGCGTGATCGTCGTCTATTCGTATCGGTCGTCGCGGAGCGCGCTGGAGTCGGCGTATCGGAAGGAAGCGGACGCGCGGACGCGGCAGATGGATCGCCGGCTGGCCACGATCCGCGGCGATCTGCAGCAGCGTCTGGCCGAGGTGTCGGCGCTGCCGATGCCAGCGGGGGCAACCGATCGCACGCCGGACGTGGGTCACATCATCATGACGATGGGCGATGCGGCATCGCTGGTCGACTCGCTCGAGATTCAGCCGATGCGCGTGGCCATGCCGCAGGTCAGGAGCATCGTGCAGCAAGCCATCCGGCATGCGGCGCCTCCGAATCCCAATGCTCCGCCGGGTGTGCAACAGCCGCCGGCACCCACGCCGCCGCCGGAGGTCGCCGAAGCGGCGGACGCGGAAGGCCAGGCCGACGCCGATGTGAATGTGGCACCCGACTCGCCGGAGCCGGTCGTGATCGCCATTCCGCCGCCGCCGAAGCTGCCGAAGTTCACGATGTCGCCCGAGCAGCGGACGCTGATCAACGAAATCTCCACCCTCGGCACGAAGCTCGGAATGAGCGCGCAGACGATGTCACCCGAGGAGCGGACTGCGGCCGAGAAACGAATCCAGCAGTTGCAGAAGGACCTGAACGCATCGTTGAAGGCCACGCAGTCGCAATGGAAAGAGCAATTCGACGCAGCGGAGAAGGAGCGCGATCAGTACTTCCGCGCGCGGCAACTGCAGCGCGACGACGCGCTCGCGGCGCGCCGTCAGGCGCGTGAGTCCGAGAGAGCGCAGCGCGATACTGCGCCGGTTGCCGTCGCCGCGCCCGCGGTCGCGACGACGACGGAAGGGATCGTCATCAAGCGCAAGTTGACCGATGCTGAAAAGGAACAGCTCCGGCAACATGAGCGGCAGGCCACGCTTCTCTTCGGCCAGAAGTTCAACTTCCCGCTGCGCAAAGAGGGGACGATCGTCGGCCACATTTCCGCGCAGGTGAGTACGCCGGAAGTCGTTCGGCGCGTACTCGGTGTACACGGCGACGACGCAGACGAGATCACCTTCGCCGTCGATCGCGACAACAACGTCTACACGCGCGATCCGGATGATCGCAAGACGCTCGACGGCGCCGGAATCACCGACCGCGTTCTGAAGAACCGGCCGCTGAACGACATCCGCGAATGGATCGTGGTCATGTCGCGCGATCCGCAGAGCGGACTTCGTGTCGGGGTGGCGCGGCCGGTCGGCGACAATCTCGAGGAGCTGCGCAAAACCGCGGGCAAGAATTTCGGCTACGGCATCGCGCTGATTTTCGTCGCGCTCATCGGCATCGTACCGATCGCAAATCACATGACGCGCGATGTGAACCTCGTCACGCGCGGCGCGGAACGAATCGCGCAGGGCGATCTGATGACGCGCTTGCCGGTGAAGTCGAACAACGAGATCGGCCAGCTGGCCGCGGCATTCAATCGCATGGCGCAGGACCTCAGCCTGCAGCAGCAGACCATCGTCGAGCAGGAGCGAACGCGGAAGGAGCAGGAGATCCAGCAGCGCATCCTGGAGCTCGAGTACGACCGCAAGTCGCTCGACCTCGAAGAAGCGCGCCGCTTCCAGCTATCGATGCTGCCGAAGTCAGTGCCGGCGCACGATCGCTACGACGTGGCCGTCTTCACGCTGACCGCGGCGGAAGTCGGTGGCGATTACTACGACTTCCACGTCGCGCCGAATGGCGTTCTCACCGCGACCGTCGGCGACGCCACCGGTCACGGCGCGAAGGCCGGCACGATGGTGACGGTGGTCAAGGCGCTCTTCTCCGGCTACACGCCCGAGGTGATGCCGGCGCAGTTCCTCCGCGACGCTGCCGAGAAAGTGAAGCGCATGGACCTCGGGCGCATGGCGATGGCGCTGCTCCTGGCGCGCTTCGATGGCAATCGCCTCACCGTCGCCTCGGCCGGCATGCTGCCGGGCTACGTGCATCGCGTCCGCACGGCGAAAATCGAGGAAGTCGCGCGCGGCGCAACGCCGCTCGGCACCCTCGGCGCCGACTATCACGACGACTCGATCGATCTCGCCGCCGGCGACACGGTGCTCTTCATGACCGACGGCTTCCCCGAATTGCAGAACGCCTCGGGCCAGCAACTCGGCTACGCCGCCGCGATCGACGAATTCATCGCCGCCGCGAAAGGCGCTACCGCGGACGACGTGATCGCCTCCCTCGCCGCCGCCGCGAAGCGCTGGAACGGCGAGCGCCCGCCGAACGATGACGTGACGTTCGTGGTCGTCCGCGCGAAAACGGCGTGAGACAATCCGCGTAGTGTCTCCCCGGGTTTCGGTCATCATCGCCACGTACAACTGGAGCAGCGTTCTCCCCTACTCGATCGGCACCGTGCTGCGCCAGACGATGCAGGATTTCGAGATTCTCGTCGTCGGCGACGGCTGCACGGATGACTCGGAAGCGGTCGTTGCCGCAATCGGAGATCCGCGAATCCGCTGGTTCAATCTGCCGGCGAACAGCGGCCATCAGAGCGCTCCGAACAATGAAGGACTGCGCCAGGCTCGCGGCGAGTTCATCGCCTACCTCGGGCATGACGATCTCTGGCTGCCGCATCACCTCGAAGCACATGTCGCCGCTCTCGATGCGTCCGGTACCGCGATGACGTATTCGCTGCTTGTCGCAATCACGCCGGACGACGATGCGCCGCGGCCGGTCAGGCCGCGCCCCGAGGATGGCGCATGGTCGCCGCCGTCGTCTACGGTTCATCGCCGGTCTGTGACGGAGGCGCTGGGCGGATGGCGTGACTATCGCGAGATCACCGTTCCGCCCGAGATCGATTTATGGCGCCGAGCGCGCGCGGCCGGATTCGAATTCAAATTCGTACCGCGGCTGACGGCGATCAAGTTTCCCGCGTCGACGCGCCGCGGCGTCTATCGCACGAGACCGACTCACGAGCAGGCGGCGTGGAGTGCGCGCATCGCCTCGGAGCCGCACCTCGAGCCGGTGCTGTTGGCCGACATCGTGGCGGAACGGAGCATCGTGCGCCGTCTGAGCGATCGCGAACTGGTCGTGCAGCTCGTTCCCGAGATGCTCGTTCGCGCTGGCCGCCGGTTGCTCCGCCCATCGAAGTTGTTGGCAACCCTTTGGCCACGGAAAGGGGCAGTGATCGATTCCGTTCGTCGTTTCAAGGGCTTGTAAATCAAGGAGAGTGGATGCTGTCTGGCGCGCGAAAAGACCCGCAGTTGGTGACAAAGGAGTGGGACAAGATCGAAGAGCAAATCGACGGCGTCGTCGTTCGCGAAGTTCGTCACGTCCCGCGCGACCACGGCGTGATCACCGAGATCTTCCGGCCGGAATGGGACCCGACCGGCCTGCCCATCGTGCACATCTATCAGTCGCGGCTCTTTCCCGGCGCGATCGGCGCGTGGAGCTGTCACGCAACGACGATCGACCGCCTGTTCGTGAATCAGGGATATCTGAAAGTCGTGCTCTTCGACGGACGCGAGGAGAGCCCGACCTATCGCCGCGTCGTCGAGCTTTACACCGGCGATGCGCGGCCGGCATTCGTCATCCTTCCCGCCGGCGTCTGGCATGGCCTGCAGAACCTCGGCTCGTCGGATGCGCTGGTCATCAACTGTCCGACGAAGGCCTACGACTACGAGGATCCCGATCACTACCGTCTCCCGTTCGACTCGCCGCAGATCCCGTACACGTGGGCGACGAGCGCGGCATCGCGGCTGCGCTCCGACGCGCGGTGATTGTCATCCTGAGCCGCCGGAGGCGTTGGAGCGCAAAGCGCGGAACGCCGCAGGACGGTCGAAGGACCCCCAGCTGATAACCGGGGGTCGGGCGGCGGCAATCACGCCAGCATGAAGGGGGTCCTTCGACCGTCCTCCGGCGCTCGGCCTTCGGCTACGACGCCTGCGGCGGCTCAGGATGACATTGCGATAGAGTCCGCTCCCATGCCGACACCGTACGAAAGCGCCAAACTCATTCTCCAGATTTTCGAAATGCGCCGCGAAAGCCTCCTGCGCGAAGCGCGCGTGTGGTTCGTCCGCGACTTCAACCCCGAAACGATCGACGACGTGAAAGCCGCGCTGGCCGGTCCGCACAATCCGCACGTGCGCATGGTCACCGGCTACTGGGACATGGCCTGCTCCCTCGTCACGCATGACGCGATCGACCGCGAGATGTTCCTCGATGCGAACACCGAGATCTTCGCGACGTTCGCGAAGGTCCAGCACCTGCTCCCGGAGATCCGCCAGATCGCTGCCGGGCCAGGATTCGCGAAACACATCGAGCAGGTGGTGATGTCGGTGCCCGGCATCGAGGAGCGCCTTGAGATGTTGCGACAGCGCTTCCGGGCCATGGCCGCCGCAGCGGCAGCGAAAGATTAGAGCTGATTCCGGAGAAACTCATCGAGCGGTCCGACCGACTTGCGCATGAGAAATTCGGAGTAGCCGCGCACGAGGTAGTCGTCCAGCTCACCGACGAGTTTGTATCCGAGGCGTTCATAGAGTTGCCGGGCGCGTGGGTTGATCGAGGAGACGCAGAGGAAGACGTTCGGGAACTCGGCGAAGATGCGCTCCTCGGCGAACGCGACGAGCCGCGATCCGACGCCGCTGCTGCGCGCCTCCGCGGCGACGCAGACGACCTGGATGTAGCCGACAAATGCGCCCTGCGTCACGATGATGATGAAGCCGCGGGCGATGCCGTCCTCGCGCGCCACCCACACTTCGCCGGCCGGATTCGTCACGCGCGCCAGGCATTGCTCGAACGTACGGCCGAAGAAAACCCACGGATCGCTCGACGCCATCATCGCCGCGCACGCACGGGCCTCGGCATCGCCATTCAGCCGTCCGATCTCCAGCTCTTTCATTTCGATCCGAGTCTACGCGATGATGCGCGGATGAAAAACGCGGGACGTCCTCAGACCGGCGAATTCGCCAGCTACTACCAGCGCTACATCGACCTTGCCACCGAGGATGACGTCGTCGCCGCGCTCGACGCGCAGTCGCACGAAACCGCCACGCTACTCGGCGGCATCTCCGAACAGCAGGCCGCGCATCGCTACGACCCGGACAAGTGGACGGTCAAACAGCTGGTCGGACACATCGCCGATTCCGAGCGCATCTTCGCGTATCGCGCGCTGCGCATTGCCCGCGGCGACACAACGCCGCTGCCCGGATTCGAGCAGGAGCCGTACGTCGCGAACGCGGCGTCCGACGATCGTCCGATGTCCGATCTCGCTGAAGAGTTGGCCGCCGTCCGAAGAGCCAACGTAATGATGTTGCGCGCGTTGCCGGAGGAAGCCTGGAGCCGCATCGGAACCGCGAGTGACGCCTCGATCACGGTCCGCGCACTGACGTTCATCATCCTCGGCCACGAACGCCACCACCTGCGCATCCTGCGCGAGCGCTACCTCGGCGCGCCTACGTCGCCACGTACCGCATGACCGCCACGTAGTGGCAGGCGCTCCCGCCGAGTACGCACAGGTGCCAGATGCCATGCATGTGCGCGACGCGTTTCGACAGCGCGAAGAAGACGATGCCCGCGGTGTAGATCGCGCCGCCGGCTGCAATCCAGGCGATGCCGTTCGGCGGCATCGCCAGCCGCAGCGGCTTGATGGCGACGATGACCAGCCATCCCATGAGCACGTACAGCACGACGGAGATCACGCGATAGCGGCCGCGCAGCAGGACGTCTTTCAAAACGCCGGCGATGGCGAGCGTCCAGACGATTCCGAACAGCCACCAACCCCACGGCCCGCGCAGCGTGATCAGCGTGATCGGCGTGTAGGTTCCGGCGATGAGCAGATAGATCGCGCAGTGATCGAAAACGTGGAAGACCGTCTTCGCTGGGCCGCGCAACGAGTGGTAGAGCGTGGAACTGAGGTAGAGCACGATCAGCATCGCGCCGTAGATGGTTATCGCGGTGATCGTGGCGACGTCGCGGCCGGCGACCGCGCGGATCGCAAACGCGGATCCGACGATCGCCAGCACGCTGCCGATGATGTGAGTGATGCTATTGAATCGTTCGCCGGCGTACATGAGTCGGTGTGGCACAGACACTCTTGTCTGTGCTGAGGCTCGGGAGAGCCGAGAAATTAAGCGGCTGGTGCTCGATCACTGCCTGCGAACACCAGCCGCTGCACGTTGCAAAAGCACAGACAAGAGTGTCTGTGCCACATTAGAACGGCACTTCGTCGTCGTCTTCGATCTCCGGACCGCGTCCGCCGCCGGCCGGAGCGCCCGCGGGCGCGGCCTTGCGATAGCCACCGCCGCCGCCGGTGTAACCGCCGCCTTCGTCGTCGCCCTTCTTGTCGAGCATCTGCATGGTGTTCGCGACGATTTTCGTGCGGTACTTCTTCACGCCCGTTTCCTTGTCATCCCAGCTCTCTGTCCTGATGGACCCCTCGATGTAAACGAGGCTTCCCTTGCGCAGATACTGGCCGCAAATCTCCGCGAGCCTGTCCCAGGCCTCGATGTTGTGCCACTCGGTTCGCTCTTGCTTCTCTCCGGATTTGTCGGTGAAGCGGTCGTCTGTGGCCAGCGTGAACTTGGTTACGCTCTTGCCGCTGGGGATGGATCGGATCTCAGGATCTTTGCCGAGACGTCCGATGAGAATGACTTTGTTGACTGATCCTGCCATTGGATTCTCCTGTCGATGATTCTTCAGCTTCGAGAGACGAGGGTCTCCGGAAGTCGTGCGGGTCCGCGCATTTTATGCGAGCGGCGCGATGCCGTGCGTTTTTCTACCGCACGTAGAATTCGCCCCATGAAGTGCGTCATTCAGCGCGTGCGCAGCGCCTCGGTGGCCGTTGGCGATGAGGTCGTGTCGGAGATCGGGATCGGCTTGCTCGTCCTTGCCGCGGTCGAGAAAGGCGACTCCGAGCAGGTCATGCGCGATGCCGCAAAGAAGATCCGCGAGCTTCGCATCTTCAGCGACGATTCCGGCAAGATGAATCGCGACGTCACCGAGGCTGGCGGCGCAATCCTCGCGGTGTCGCAGTTCACGCTCGCGGGATCCATCGCTCGCGGACGCCGTCCCAGCTTCGATAACGCCGAGGAGCCGGAGCGCGCGCGGACGATGTTCGAGCTGTTCGTTCGCGAGCTGGCCTCGACCAGCATCGACGTGAAGACGGGACGCTTCCGCGAAATGATGATCGTGTCGCTGGAAAACGACGGCCCGGTCACCTTCGTTTGGAACTCGTAGCGAAGGAGATTTCTCGAGCCGTCGTTAGCGCAAACCGACCGCTAATAGTTGAGGACGACAGGCGTCGCAGCTTCCGTGACGGCGTTGGAGTCGAACCGCGTGTTCTCGATGATGAGCTCGATCGTGTCGCCGGCCGTGGCGCTGAACGACACAGTCTGGTTATCGCAGTACTGGCTCGACGAGCCGCCGCCGTAGATGTAGAACCAGTTGTACGTCGTCGTGTAGCCATTGTGTGTGACGTACACATAGCCATGGATTTCGTCCATGGCGCTCGAGGTCGGAGAGGAGAAGGTCACCTGCGTAGTCGCGCTCCAGTTCGCCTTTCTCGCATAGCCGGTCGGGTTCCCATCGGCAGGCACGGTGAACGACCACGTCGTTTTGTTGTCGTAGCCCATCCCGTACGAGTAGCCCGCTATGTACATGGGGTAGCACCACGCAACGGAGACCGGCGTAACCCCTGAGCTGCCTGAGGTGGTAAGGCAAGTCGAGTCCACGGTGAACTGGTTCGTGTTGGATGGGTTGCCATAGTAGACAGTGACCGTGGGACAACTGGCATGCGCTGTGGTGCCGGCCAGGATGAAGAGGGCGGCAAATGAAACGGCCAGGACTGCCTTGCGAATCTTGTGCATAACTTCCTCCTTAATAAGCAAACTATACTTCCGCCCATAGCACATTCCCTAGAGATTTCTTGACTGCCTCTGCGGTTCGAAAGCCTTCGCTGGCGATCCCAGCCGACGAGCCGCCGGCGCTACGCCCTCGCTATACTCCGCCGCCTATGCCTTACGAACCCAAAC
>DASYJY010000043.1:0-15476 GCA_035995985.1 Thermoanaerobaculia bacterium
CCCCGTCTTCCACCCATGAATCTCCCGCAACACCTCCGCCGCATCTTCATCGGCGTAGTCCCATGTGAGCGCGCGGAGCGCCGCATCGCGCGGCGCATCGGTCGTTTTGGCCTGCAACTTCCGTCCGAGCTCCACCATGAACTGCAGCTCGCTGCGCGCGTCGCCGGGCGGCTCGACCGCTTTCTCGCGCCACTGCAGCAGGCGCTGCGTGTTCGTGAACGTCCCTTCCTTCTCCACGTGCGACGCCGCCGGAAAGAAGAACACCTCGGTCTCGATATCGTCCGGCGCGTCCTGCCAGAACGCGGCCGTCTCCGTCTCCACCAGTTCGCGCACCACCAGCCATTTCAGCTTGCCGAGGGCGGCGCGCTCCAGCTTCGCGTTGGGGGAGCCGACGGCCGGGTTCTGCCCCATCACCAGCAGCCCCTCCATGTTGCCGTCCATCATGTCCAGCCAGTAGCCAAAGTACGAATGGTCACCGGTGAGGCGCGGCATCAGGCCGAAGCCGAAGTCGTTCGCCGGCGTGGCGGCGTCGCCGTAGTAGGCCTTCAGCAGCGACACCATGTAGCGGTCGATGTTGTTCCACCATCCCTTCGAGGCCTTGTGCTTCTCGAGGTACGTCGCCAGGTCGCCGTCCTTCTCGGTCGGCATCGGCAGGTAGCCGGGCAGGATGTCGTACAGCGTCGGAACGTCCGTGGACCCCTGGATCGAGGCATGTCCGCGCAGCGCCATGATGCCGCCGCCGGGACGTCCTATGTTGCCGAGGAGCAGTTGCAGAATCGCCGCGGCCCGGATGATCTGCACGCCCGACGAATGCTGCGTCCAGCCGACCGCGTAGCAGATCGCGCCGGTTTTCTCGCGGCCCGATGCGCTGGTGAAAATGTCCGCCACTTCGAGGAAGCGTTCCTTCGCAATGCCGCACGACTGCTCCACCATCTCAGGCGTGTAGCGCGCGAAGTGGCGCTTCAGAACCTGGAACACGCAGCGCGGATGCTGGAGCGTTTCGTCGCGATGCGGCTCGTGCAACTCCTGCGCTTCGCCGCCGCGGTCCTTCCCATGCCCTCCCCGCTTCGCATCCATCCCCGGCTTTTTGCTCGATTCCGCGCCTTCGTACAGCCACGTCTCGGAGTCGTACTGTTTCTTCTCCGCATCCCAGCCGCTGAACAATCCGCCGAGATCCTCGGTATCGCGAAAGTCCTCGCGCAGAATCGTGGCGGCGTTGGTGTACGGGATGACGTAGTCGCGAAAGTAACGATCGTTACTGAGCGTGTAGTTGATCAGCGCACCGAGAAAGACGATGTCGCTCCCCGCGCGCAATGGCAGCCAGTAGTCGGACATCGCCGAGGTGCGGTTGAAGCGCGGATCGACATGGATGATCTTCGCGCCATTCTTTTCGCGCGCCTCGATCACCCACTGAAATCCGACCGGATGGTTCTCCGCCATCGACGAACCCATGATCAGGATGGCGTCCGCGTTGGCGAGGTCCTGCTGCGCGGTCGTCGCGCCGCCGCGCCCGAACGACGTCCCCAGACCGGGGACGGTGGAGCTATGTCATATCCGGGCCTGGTTGCTGACGCAAACCATGCCCAGACCTCCTGTGAAAAGTTTTTTGATGAGGTAGTTCTCTTCGTTGTCGAGCGTGGCCCCGCCGAGGTGGGCCATGCCGGTGGTGTGCATGACGGTGTCGTCGAAGGTGCGCGAACGCGTCTCCCACACACGCTCCGCCACCATGCGCATGGCCTGATCGAGCGGCAATTCAGTCCACGACTTCGACCGCGGCGCGCGATACTTGACCGTCGTCATCCGCCCGTCATGCGTGACGAGCTGATACGACGCCGACCCTTTCGGACAGAGATGCCCGCGCGAAATCGGCGACTCCGGATCGCCCTCGATGCCGACGACCTTCCCGTCGCGATGGTAAACAAGCTGACCACATCCAACGCCGCAGTACGGACAAATCGACCTCGCCACCTCGGCACCCTCAGTCTTCGGCCGCAAGGCATGCGTGACATCGGACATCGCCTCGACGCCGGTGCCGTCCGCGCCGGACCTGAGTTGTCGAATCAACGGCCACTTCAGAAGGAGCTCCGCGAGCATGCGAGGAAGTGTATGCAATTCGCGGGTGCAACGGCGCGACAGAGCGAGGGAACGCTGGCGTCCTCCCCGATCGGGATATGGCTTTACAGCAACATACGGACGTACTGAGCGTGCAACGCACTGCTGCGCGTCGGCGCAACGCTGCTGCGCGTCGGCGCAACGCGGCTGCGCGTCGGCGCAACGCTGTTGCGCGTCACCGCAGCGCTGTTGCGCGTCACCGTAACGCTGTTGCGCGTCACCGCAACGCTGTTGCGCGTCGACGCAACGCGGCTGCGCGTCGGGGGTGCACGTGTGCACCGAGAGCGCAACGTTGCGACGCGGGGTGGTCGGCCCTGCGCCCTCGGGCTAAGTCGAACGGCTTGAAGTCTTTACGCCAGCTTCGCGGACGGCGAAGTACGCCGTCGTTCGTAGCGCCGGAGCCTGCCCGAGCGTAGTCGAACGGGACTCGGCAGCTGGACGGCCAGCGGCTCACTGGCGCGTCGCGTTCACTACTGCCGCAACTTCACCGACAGCGTCATCTCGAATTGCGCGACCGGCTCGTCGCCGAGCTTCTTCGGGACGCGGGCGGTGACGTGCACCGTCGTCTCCTCGCGTTCACCTGACGCGACCGCACGCCGCACCAGCGCCTGAATGGCCTCACCGTCTTCACAAGAGAAGTGCACATCATCCTCGGGGCGTTTCAAAAACTCCGCGCGAACGGCTTTGAAGACGAAAGAGAGCTTCACCTTCATCGCCGACATGAGATGGAAGCAGATCAGCCCTCCGGCCACGTCGGCGCCGATGCAGAGCGCGCCGAAGTACATCGACTTGAGGTGATTCTTCGTCCGCCAGTTCAGCGGGATGCGCACCTCGCAGCGGCGCTCGTTCACTTCAAGCACCGAGGGCTTGGTGAAGTAGAGGAGGAAAACGTGGCGAAGCGCCCAGAGGCGAACGCCGGCGGTGGCTTTGTTCATCGCCTGGCCTTCTCGCCGTCCACTTTGCGCCGCGCGTACGGCATCGTGACGCGATCCCACATCGCATCGGGGATTAGTCGCGCGAAACGCATCAGCATCGACATCGGCCGCGGAAACTCGATGACCCGTTTGCCGCGCTCCAGCCCGTCCACGATCACACGCGCGGCATCGTCCACTTTCATCAGGAACGGCATCTTGAACCGATTCTTCTCCGTCATCGCCGTGATGACGAATCCCGGATTCACAGTCGTGACGCCAACACCATACGGCCGCAATTCGACGCGGCTGGCCTCAAGAAACGACTGCATGGCCGCCTTCGTCGCCGAGTAGACGGAAGAGGTGGGAAGCCCGCGCAGTCCCGCAATCGATGCGATCCCCGCAAACCTCCCCGCCCGCCGCTCGATCATCGACGGAATCACGGCATCGAACAGATTGAACATGCCGAGGACGTTGACCTTCGTCATCAGCTCCGCGTCGGCAAGAACAAATTTCGTCGCGTGCGACGGCACGCCGACTCCGGCGTTGGCGATGGCGAGATCGAACGGACCACCGAGCGCCGCTTCCCCGTGCCTCACGGCGTCCCTCACCGCATTCGCGTCGGTGACATCGCATGGCAGCGCGATCGATTTCGTCGGCAACTCTTTTACGAGCGCCTCCAGCAAATCCGCACGCCGCGCCAGCAACGCGATGTCCCATCCGCGCCGCGCCAGCTCGCGCGCCAACGCCTCGCCGATCCCGCTCGATGCGCCGGTGATGATTGCTCGCATGGAAGCGGAGTGTATCCGCTTGACCTCACAAGTCGCCGAACCAGCGCCGCAAGGCGCGCGTCGCGCGCGGAGGCGCGCTTGCCAATGCAGCCCCCCGCTCGGCGCCATAGGCACTAACTTAGGGAGGGGACTATCCTAAGTGTATGAATCAACGGGTGGATGAGCGGGAGTGGATTCAGTATCAGTGGGGCTATTTGGTGGCGCTGCTCGGGGGCGAAGAGCGGCTCACGCGGTCGGCGTACGAAACGGGCGCGTTTACTCGGCGGCGAAAGGTTGAGAGCCCGGTGGACCTGCTGCGGTTGATCTTGACCTGGGCGGTAGCAGAGCGGTCTCTCCAAGAGACCGCTGCGATGGCGGCAGAGACCGGGTTGGCCGATGTGAGTGATGTGGCGCTGCTGGGACGCTTTCGACGCGCCGAGGAATGGCTGGGTGCAATCCTCGGTGAGCGACTGGCCGCGCATGATGTTCCGCCTCGACTGGCCAGAGAGATACGCCTGATCGATGCCACGTGCATCAGTTGTCGCGGGAGCAAAACCACCGAGCGACGCGTGCACTTGACCTTGGATCTGGGGACGAACCGTACGACCTCGATTGAACTAACCGACCGAGGAGGGGGCGAGAGTCTGGAGCGGTTCTCCCTACGTGCCGGTGAAATCGTAATCGCCGATCGTGCGTACGGTACGAGGAAGGGATTGGCGCACACAACTCGTTCCGGTGCCGAGTTCATCGTCCCCTTTGCGTGGTCGAATCTTCCCCTCGAAACCTTGGAGGGTGAGCCGTGGGATCTGCTTGCTGCGCTGCGCAGCGTACCGGAGGCGCAAGCTATCGAATTCCCTGTGCAATTTCGCGCTCCCGATGGAGAAGCGATCGTGTGCAGGCTCGTCGCCATTCGGAAGAGTGAACCGCTTGCCGAGAAAGCCCGCCAAGGCATTCTGGCCATGAGCCGCAGGCGTGGGAATCCGAAGATCGACGCACGTACGCTTGAAGCAGCCGGCTATTTGTTCGTTCTCACGAATCTTCCCGCCGAGCTCTCGGCCGAGAGTGTTCTCGACCTCTACCGCTTCCGCTGGCAGATCGAACTGAAGTTCAAGACACTCAAGTCCGTTTTGCATCTGGGAAACGTGCCCACACGAAGTGGCGAGTTGCTCAACGTGTACCTCACTGCCAAGCTGATCGTGGCCTTACTCATCGAAGACCTGGTGTACAACGCCGAGTCTTTTTCCCCCTGGGGATACCCCCTGGCGGCCAGTTCACTGCTGGCGCCTGACGCGCTTTCTGCTTGATGTCTTCGTCGCTGCAATCAAGCCGTTCGTCTCCTTCCACGCCGTTCGCGACCTGTGTCCTCGACGATCAAGGCACCTATCCCAATCTCTCCGGCGACGATCCAATCAACATGCTGGAGCACGGTTCCTTGTGGAGCGTAAGTTAGTGCCTATGGCGCTCGGCGCGGGGTTAACGCGGCGCCCGACGAATCCGCGGCCGCGGAGGCGGCCGCCACAATCTCGCGCGGCGCGAGCATTTGTAGTGGCCGCCTCCCGGCCGCACGCCCCTTGATCCGCTACTATGTCCGCCGTTCCCCGCTTATGAAGAAGCCCGCAAAGCTCGCACTCGCCGTGGCAAGCGTCTGGCCATTCGTCTGGATGTTGATCTTCATGATGTTCGTCTTCGGGATGATGTTCTTCATGTCAAACCATTCGGAGATGAGTGATCGGCATCAAGGCATGCCGTTGCCGGTCATGCTTCTCTTCGCCGGTCACTTCCTGACCATGCTCTTCATCTTCGCGCTGACCGCGTTCTACATCGTCTATCTCTTTAAAACGGATCGCGTGCCTCAGGACAAGAAGGCTCTTTGGGCCGTCGTCCTCTTCTTCGCCAACATCTTTGCCTTCCCGATCTTCTGGTACCTGTACATCTGGAGAGAACCGGCGGCGACAACCGGCGGCTGAAAAGCGTTGACCGAAATCGATCAATTCGTAGTCGTCGCGCGCGCGTTCATCGACTGGGCTGAATCACCGGCAACAACAGACGCGCACGCCGAAGCAGTGGCCGCGAGGCGATACGTAGCCGGCTTGATCTCCGCCGCCCTCGCGCTGCCGGACGGAACACCTGCTCAGGAAGCGCAGACCATCTCGCATGACCAGTACCAAATCATCTATCAGCGATTCGGCGCACTCCCATTCAATTACTACAGCGAGTGCTTCAATCCCGTTGTCGTTCCCGGCGAGGAGCCCGTTGTTGCGGATCTCGCCGACGATCTGGCCGACATCTGGAGGGATGTGAAAAGCGGCCTGCTACTGTATGACTCGGGCGAAATGGAAAGCGCTGTATGGCACTGGTCCAATGACTTCTCGTTTCACTGGGGCCATCACGCGACCGCGGCGCTTTACGCACTGCAGTCGTGGTTCTCGTTGACCGGCGACGACAGCGAGCCCGAGCGAACCGCCTGACTCACAGCGCGTCTTCGACTGCGCGCCTGAGATGTTCGAACGACTGCCGCCCGCGGGACGAGAGACGCGGTGTCGCGGACCGAGGGGAGCTCGAGGAGCTCCATCCGATCGACGACGGTATCGTCAACATCCTGGCGAGTTGCGTTCGGGATGCGGGAGCGGAAGGAGAGGTATGGTCCGGTGCCGCCGGCGCTTGGGATCCAGCCGGCTTTCGTGACCACGTCGGCGATCGAGAGGCCATGCCGAGGGGGCAGGAGCTGGCGCTCGAACCACGGTTGCGTCATTTCAGTTCCGGAAGTTTGACGCGCTCCTCGAAGATGCGCGCGAAGAGATCGCCGACTTTGGCCAGGCGATCGGGCATCGTGCGCAGGTTGAATTTTTTCGGGTCGAGTTTCTTCGTGACCTCTTCCCATTTCAGCGGGGCGGAGACCGGGGCGCCGTCGATGGCGCGCAGCGAATAGGGCGCGACGACCGTTTTGCCGTACGCGTTCTGCATGCAGTCGAGGTAGAGCCGGCCGCGGCGTTTCGTCAGCGCGCGCTCCATCGTGAACTCGGGGACTTTCGACGCCACCGCGGCGCTGATGGAGCAGGCGAACTCGTTGGCCTCCTCGTGCGTGTAGCCGCCGGCCAGCGGGATGAAGACGTGGATGCCGCGCTTGCCGGAGGTCTTCGGGATCGACGGCAGACGCAGGTTGTCGAGCAAGCCGCGGACGATGATGGCCGCATGGATGGCCTGTTCGATCCCCTTCCCTTTTGCGGGATCGAGATCGAAGACCAGCCAATCCGGTTCATCAAGAGCAGCCCCGCGCGAGGCCCACATGTGGATGGTGAGCACCGACATCTGCGCCAGCCAGCGCAGCGTTTCGGGCTTGTCGACGACGAGATGTTTCACGCTTTTGTGGACGGTCGTGCGCGTCGGCGTCTCGATCGTTGTCAGCCACGGCTGCGCGCCGCGGCCGACGTCCTGGTGAAACCACGACGGCTTGTCGATCCCTTCGTTCCAATGTTCGAGCGCGAGCGGCCGGTCGCGCAGCGCGCGGATCATCGGCTCGGAGACGGCGGCGTAGTAGTCGGCCACGTCCTGCTTGGTGATGCCGTCGCGCGGGTAGAGGACGCGGTCGGGATTGGTGAGAGTGACCGGGGTGTGGGGTGTGGGGTGTGGGGTGTGGGAGCGGGGCGCGGATTTCTTCGGCGGCGATTTCTTCGACGGCTTCGTTGATTTCGTCATCTCCGACTCCTCACTCCGCACACCCAACACCCTTTCTCGAACAACCTCGGCGACCTTCTTATCCTCGCGCATTCCCAGAAACGCAGGATGCCGAAGGCGATTGTCGGCCGTCCACTCCGTGAACGCCACCTGCACGACGAAGCGCGGCTTGACCCACGTGGCCACGCGCTCGCGCGGCGCGTCTTTGACGAGATTCACCGGCACGATGTCCTTCGATAACTCGTCCTTCCACCAGACGCGTTGTTTGGCGGAGAAGCCGGTGCCGACTTTGCCGGCGTAGTGGAGCGCACCGTCGTCGCCCATGACGGCGAGGTGCAGCGAGCCGACTTCTTTCGATGAATGCGTGGACGGGTTCCAGCCGACGACGATCAGCTCCTGCTCGTTGATCGCTTTGATCTTCAGCCACTCCTTCGAGCGCTTCGGCTCATAGACCGACGTTCGCCGCTTGGCGATGATCCCTTCCCATCCCGATTTTTTGGCCCGCTCCAGCGCTGCGGCGCCGGACGTGGTGATTTTCTCGGAGACCTGGATCGCGGCCGGCGTCCGCTTCAGCGTCTGCTCCAGGATTTGTCTTCGCTCGTCGTAGGTGCGCTTGCGGAGATCCTGGCCATCGAGCCAGAGGATGTCGAAGACGATGAGGATTTCGCGGCGATCGCCCTGCTGCAAAAGCTGGAATCGCGGCGCGCCCTGCTCATCGAGCACGACGATCTCGCCATCGATGACAACCTCGGGCACCTTCAGTTTCGACAGCGCCGCGGCGACCGCCGGAAAGCGCGGCGCGAGATCGAGCTCGTTCCGGCTCCACATGGCGATGTTGCCATCGACGATCGCGCAGACGGCGCGGAAGCCGTCGTACTTGAGCTCGTACGCCCATGCGTCGCCGGCCGGCGGCGCGTCGGTCAGCGTGGCCAGCATCGGGGGGAAGACTTTGTTTAGAAGAGTCTGCGGTGTCGGTCGCTTGGTGGCCATGGTTGACGCTCGCGCTTCAATCGAAGCTCGTCATTCAACATTGAACATCGTTCAACTTCAACGTTTTGCTTTTCCGCGAAGGCTGCATCGAGCATGGGTCCTGTTGACCTGCGTCACACCCGGTTGCGCGGCCGATGCCGTATCTTGCGCACTTCTCTCTCACCCACAACCTACAAACCGGAGGTCATTGAGCATGCATCGATTCCGCTCGTCCCTGGCACTCGTTCTCGCCGCGTTTTCCCTCCCCGCGCTCGCCGCTGACGGCACCGTCAACGGATCGCTCACCGCGAATGGCAAGACGTTCGCGCTCAAACATGCCTACGCGCAGATGCGCAAAAGCCCGTTCGACAAAAAGAAGCAGGTGCTGCAACTCACCTTCACCGATCAGGAGCTCTCCCCCGCCGCCGCCTCGGACGACATCGAGTTGATGCAGGCGCAGGACAAGCAGGCGCTCAGCGGCTTCACCGCCACCATCGACGATGACAAGAGGATCATCAGCGGCACCGTCTTCAGTCCCGCCTTCAAGAAGATGAAGCAGTTCTCCAGCGTCGGCACGCAGACGCTCGATCTCACCGCGATGACTCCGACGCACGCTGCCGGCACCGTGAAGATGCCGAAGATGGACGATTTCTTCGACGAGAAGTTCCAGTACACCGCGACGTTCGATCTCCCCGTCAGCAAGCCGGCCGGTCCCCCGCCTCCGCCGGTGCTAAAGGGAACGCCACTCCCGGCTGGCGGCGGCGATGCGGGAAAGGCGTACGCGGCCTACCTCAAGCTCCTCGCCGGCGGCGACATGAAAGCCTTCCTCGGCGGCGTGACCGCGGCGCGCGCCAAGGAAGCGTCGTCCGATCCCGATTTCAAGAAGCTCTTCCCGCTGATCCAGGCCATGCAGCCGACCGGCATCAAAGTCACCGGAGGCGCCGTCGATGGCAATAACGCGACGCTGCTCGCCACCGGCAAGGACGGCGATCAAACCTCCAACGGCAAGATCACGATGGTCAAAGAAGGCGGCGCGTGGAAGGTGGAAAAAGAGGAGTGGAAGACTCGCAGCGAGTGATCACTGATCGATTTTCGCGGCAAGCACAAAGTCGGCGCGCGTCAAGCCGCCGGCTTTGTGCGTCCAAATGGTCACGCGCACTTTGCCCCACGCCAGGTAAATGTCGGGATGGTGTCCCTGCTCTTCCGCGATCGCGCCGATGCGATTCGTGAACGCAAGCGCCTGCGCGAAATCGGGAAACGTGAACTCCTTCTCCAGCTGATGCTCATCGACGATCTGCCAGTCGCCGCCGAGCTCCTTTGCCAGCGCGGTCAGCTCCTTCCCTTTCAGCGGCGGCACGCCGCCGCGGCAGGGAACGCAAGTCTCCTGCGCCAATGAACGCTTCGGCTCGCGCTTCGCGATCCACTCCGCGAGCTCGTCGGCGGTCACGCGATGCCGGAACGCTTCGACGCCGTCGACATAGATCACCGGCACATCGTTCGTGAACTTCGCCTGCAGCGTTGGATCGTCATCGATGTCCACGAGCGAGATCGACAGTGGTAAATGATGCAGCACCGTGGCCGCGCGCACCGCCGCTTCGGCGGCATCGCAAAGCGGACAATCGCGGCGTGTGTAAAACGTCACCTCATGGGTCATCGCATAAACTCCGTCGCCGGCGAGGATACCTGATGGATGCGAATGAAATCACGACGCTCGATCTGAGCGGCAAGACGGTTGTGATCACCGGCGCCTCGCGCGGCATCGGCGCGGAGACGGCTCGGCGCATGGCCGCGGCAGGCGCGCGTGTCATCATCAACTACCACAGCAGCGACGCGGCCGCCGAGGAGGTCGTGCGCGAGATCGGGGAACGGGCGGTGGCGATGCGCGCCGATATCGCCGATCCCGACGCGGTGAAAAAGCTCATCGACGACGTCGTCGAGCGATTCGGCACGATCGACGTCCTCGTCAACAACGCCGCTGTCTTCGAATACAACCCATTCGACGGCGACGATTACGTCGAGTGGCAGCGCGGCTGGAAACGGACCTTCGACCTGAACGTCTTCGCCGCCGCCAACGCCGCGTGGCTGGCAATGCGTGCGATGCGCCGCAGCGGCGGCGGCAAGATCATCAACGTTGCCTCGCGCGCGGCGTGGCGCGGCGAAACCGAATTCGCCGACTACGGTGCGTCGAAAGCAGCCCTCGTCAATCTCACGCGCTCGATCGCCCGCGCCTGCGCGAAGGACAACATCGTGGCCAGCTGCGTCGCGCCGGGATTCATCGAAACGGAGATGGCCAAACCGGAGTTGGTGAAGCACTACGACGAGATCGTGAACCAGATCCCGCTGCGCCGCGTCGGCAGCGTCGGCGATGTCGCGGGCGTGATTCTGTTTCTCGCGTCGCCGATGGGCGACTACCTCAACGGCGTCACGATCGACATCAACGGAGGGTCGTGGTTTCAGTAGCGGCGAAGCGTGGCCGCCTCCGCGGCCACGACCTCCGTACGCCCTCGTTTCCCCGCGCAGAGCTGGATTGTCCAGCGCGCCTTCGCGCGCAACCAATTCGGCCGCGTGTTTGACGTGACGCGCTACAGCCTCATAGTGACAGTGGACGCACTCTCCGCAACAATCGCACCACTCCGCGCGCCCCACGCCATACGTAGAGCGCGGGCAGCGCGGCCGCCGGCGCCGACGGAAAACTCTGTCGCATAAATCCAACGGGTGGTAAGGCCAGCTCGAGGAGGCGGCGCAAACGGCCGCGCCATGAAAGCGCCTTCAGATCGTCTGTGAGAACGGCACCTCGCGTTCGGCCAGCATCGAGAAACGCGGCCGACGGCTCATCGCGAGTTCGCTCATCCTCGCTGAGCCAGTCGCGGGCGCGATCGTGAGGAGCTTCGGCGAACCATTCATCCGCCAGCTCGATCGAGCGCTCGCAGATCGCCACCACGCGGCGCTCCGCGGCCAGCCGCCAGAAACGCCGCTGCTCATCCGCGCTCATCACTTCGCGAAGGAGGTGGATGTCGTAAAGCCAGATTAGCCGCTCGACGTCGTGATGATGCGCGACGCGATGGATGCATGCGAGCAGCAGCGCATGGACATGCGACGGCGCGAGCGCGTTAGGCGCGATGCGCGGGATGGGAATGGCGCGCGCGAGCAACTCCTCGAACGGCAGCGCATCGCGGACGACCGGCGAGTTCGCCACATCCCAATGGACGTCGTAAACATGGCCGCCGCGCGTGAACGACTGCTGCCGGATCGCCAGTGTGTCGCCGCTGGTGTGCGGCGATGTGTAGCCGCGGCCGTGCATGATCGTCCGCACGTTCTCGAGATCCGCTTCCGCAATGAGCAGATCGGTATCCCCTCGGGGACGGAGCTCCGGCGACGGGTAAATGTCGTACGCCAGTCCCGTCCCTTTGATGATCACGACGCGGATGCCGCTGGTTTCGAAGGCCGTCAGAACGGGACGAAGATCCGTCAGCCGCGAGGTCTCGCCCACGGCGGCGTGAATGGCAATGTCGCGCAGCGCCGATCGGATCGGCCACTCCGACGGTTGCGCGTAAACAAGCGGCCCCATCCCGTTCTGCTCGATAGATTCAACGAGTTGCGCGGCGGTTTCAGAGGTCGCCGTCGAAGGCCAATCCGATTTCTCGCCGCGCAACAACGCACGCAACGGAGCGCGCAGAAGCGCAGGAATCGGCACCGGATCGGGAACGTCAGCCATCGAGTTTCACGTCTCTCCGCGACCTCCGCATGACGGCGCGGAGTTTGCTACGTGAGCCGTGAATATGTCCACCATCGTCGTTCTCGTCATTGCCGCCCTGGCGGTGATTCTCGCCCTCGGCTTAGCCTACCTGCCGCTTCGGCTCCTCGTCGGTCACATCGCCAAAAACGTGCGCGCATTCATCCAGCGCAACCGCGAACGCCGCACGGTGGATCGGTCGACGCCGGATCGCAGAAAAGTAGCTCCGTAACCCCTACTTCTTTTCTGCGATTGCCTTCTCCACGGCGGCCTTCAACTTCGTATCATTCGGCATGATCGCGCCGATCTGGCGCCAGACGATTTTGCCGTTGCGGTCTAGCAGCAGCGAGGTCGGAAGCACCGTCGTCTGCAGCAGATTGGCGATGCGCCCCTCGGGATCGACGGCGATCGGATACGTGATCTTCTGCTCGGTCACGAACGTCTTCACTGCCGCCGTTTCGCCCTCGTCGACGCTGACGCCGATGACCTTCAGGCCGTTGGCCGCGTACTGATTCTGCAGCGCCTGCAGCTCCGGCGTCTCGAACCGGCACGGACCGCACCACGTCGCCCACACATTGAGGAAGATGACGCTCCCCTTCTCGTTGGCGAGGTTCAGCGGCTTGCCGTCCAGATACGTTGCCGTGTACGGCGGCATCGGATCGCCGACATCGGTGCGCGCCGACGCCAGTTCCGGCTCTTCTTTCGCCGTCCGGGCAGCCGTCGACGTCGAGGACGACGCCGTCGTTGCCGGCTTGGCAGGATTGACAGATTGCGTTTCGTGTTTCGCGCACGCAGCCCCGAGGATGACGGCGCAAAGCGTGGCCAGAGTCGATTTCATAGTCGTAGTCACCGTATTCGAGGTTTGATTATTGCCAATTGAACGCCCGCATCGCCATTCCACGCTGCGAGGATGTTGTCGTTGACGGCGGCAATGCGCGGAAACCCGATCGCTGCTTTCGACGCGCCGATGATTTGCACGGGATCGAGCGCACCCGATTCGCCGACGCGGCGCGCCGCGACCGTTCCGCCATTCTCAATCCATGACACGACCGCGGAGCCGTCGCTGAGGAGCACGATGTCGGCGCGGCCGCCGGGATGTCCGGCATCGACGCGAATCGGAGCGCCGAACGTCCCGCCGCCGTCATGCGAAAACGATACGAGCACTTGCGGCTTCGCATTCGCGGCCGTGTACCACGCCACGACTGCGTGCGCGCCGTTCGAAACGATGCGTGGACCATTCACCGGACAACCCGTGAGATGCCACTGATCGCTGTGGATCAACGCGCTGTGCCCATTCGCGACCGGCGTCGCGATCGCGATGTCGCGGATCTCATTCGACGAGCGATCGCGATAGACCACGACCGGACCGCGCGGCGTCATCGCCATCGCCGTCTGGCAGCAATCGCAGACACGCCCATCGACCACCGCCTCGGCACTCAACGTGCCGGACATCGACATCGCCGCCGCCCGCAACTGCGTTTCTTTTGCTCGCCCGTCGAGCCAGGCAATGCCCGCCGTCCCATCCGCGAACGGCAGCATCGACACGAATCCAAACTCGCGATCCATCGGCGGATGCGGCGTCACCGGCTTGCTCCACGTCGCGCCGCCGTCGTTCGAACGTGCCAGCAAAATGCGGCGTGCCTTGCCGGCTTTTTCCCGCCACTGCGCGAACACGTTCCGTCCAGAGACAGCGATCGACGGATAGTCGGCGCGATTCTCGAGCATCTCGCCGCGCGCGATCAGATTCGACTTCGACCACCTCGCGCCGTCGAAATGCGCGAAGTTGAACGTCTTCCCCTCGACCCACGACACATCGAACCCGTTCCCGTCCGCGACGACGTACGGCGTCACCGTCGCATGCCCGAATGGAAATGCGACGGGAGCGATCGACATCGCAGCCGGCGGTTTCGCCACGCCGGCCAGCAGCAGCACCGCGAGAATTGAGAATCGCTTCACAGCCCCTCACCCGGCTTCGTCGGTTGCATCTGCAGCGCGTCGTTCACGCGGTTGAAGTAATTGAACAATCCTGCCATCGCCGAGATCTCCACGATCTCGCCCTCGTCGTAATGCTGCCGCAGCCGCGCGAAGAGCGCGTCATCGACCCGGTTCGCATCGATGGTGAGCTGCTGCGCGTACGCCAGCGCCGCCTTCTCCCGTTCGTCGAACGGACCGTTCTCAAAATCCAGCAGCGCGTTCATCTGATCGTCCGTTGCTCCATGCCGCGCAGCCTGCGCGGTGTGCGAGCGGTTTCAATACTCGCAACTGTTGATGCGCGAGACGAGCGTTGCCACCAACTCTTTCGTGCACACCGGCACCGTTCCCGTGTTCGTGACGGCGTCCATGTGCGCCATCATCGTTTTCAAAATCTCAGGCCTGTGCGCGTAGACGCGGAACATGTTCGGCACGTTGCCGCGCACCGCGCCGATCTGCTCGAACTTCTCGCGCACCTCGGCAGTGACCTGATCCTTCGTGAGCCTGGTAATGCGAGACATCAACGTCCTCCGGACAACAAAACGCCCCGCGTTTCCGCGGGGCGCAATCGTAAGCGAATTGATGAAGATCGAGGGTTACTCTTCCGTCTCGGTCTTGCCCTTCTTGGCCACTTCCGGCTCCACCGCTCCCGGCTCTGCCGCCACAACTTCCGCGACCACTTCGGCACGCGCCGTGGTGACACCGACGATGACGCGGTGCGGATCCTCATCGACCTTCACCCCTTCGGGCAGCTGGAGGTCGGAGATGCGGACCTGCTGGTGCGCGCCGAGGTCGGAGATGTCGACTTCGATCGTATCGGGGATCGCGTTCGGAAGGCACTCGACATGAAGCTCGCGCATCTGCCAGTCGAGGATGCCGCCCTCTTTCACGCCGATTGAACTGCCGGTGAGATGCACCGGAATGGTGAGACGAACCACCTCGTCCATCACCACGCGCACGAAATCGATGTGCGTCATGCGGCGGGAGATCGGGTCCATCTGCGTGTCCTTGATCATGGCGTGGCGCTGCTGATCGCTGTCTGCCATCTTCAGCAGGAAAATGGAGCGGATGCCGTGATCGCTCTTCTGAATCAGATCGACGACAGCCTTGCGGTCGACGGTGATCGCCACCGGCTCTTTATGACCGCCGTAAACGACCGCGGGGATCTTGTTCTGCTGACGCAACTTCTTCGCGTACTCTTTTCCCGAGCGTTCGCGACGGGTAACTTCGAGGGTGACCTCAGCCATGATGCAGAAACTCCTTTAGCAGTGTGGACAGCGAAACGATGTTAAGCCGGGGATGTGGCGGTGTATTCCTGCGGGGTGTGGGGAGTAG
>DASYJY010000044.1:0-12575 GCA_035995985.1 Thermoanaerobaculia bacterium
CCGCTCCGATGACGAGAGTCTTCATCGCAGTTTCAGCGTCGACAAGGCGATCATCGCGAAGATGATGGCGATGATCCAGAAGCGCACCACGACTTTCGTTTCACGCCAGCCCGACAATTCGAAGTGATGGTGCAGCGGCGACATTTTGAAGATGCGCCGCCCGGTCAATTTGAACGAGGCCACTTGCAGGACCACCGACATACCTTCGAGCACGAAGAGGCCGCCGACGAGACCGAGCAGGATCTCCTGCTTGATCATCACGGCGAGACAGCCGATCGCGCCGCCGAGAGCGAGCGATCCGACGTCGCCCATGAAAATCTCGGCGGGATGGGCGTTGAACCAGAGGAATCCGAGCGATGCTCCGACCATCGCACCGCAGAAGACAGCCAGCTCTCCCGCTTGCGGCACCCAGGCGATGCGCAGGTAGTCGGCCACGCGGAAGTTGCCGGCGGCGTACGTCAGGATCGTGTACGTGACGGCCACGATGAGTGTCGATCCAATCGCAAGACCGTCGAGTCCATCAGTCAGATTCACGCCGTTCGAGGCGCCGACGAGGACGATGATGATGAAGGGGATGTAGAGAAATCCGAGGTTGAGGTGCAGTGCCTTGAAGAAGGGGAAGGTGAGGACGGTGGAGTAGTTGTTGTGAATGGCCGGCAGGTAGGCGATGGCCAGGCCGGCCGCCAGCGCGACGCCGATCTGCATCGAGAACTTCTCTTTCGCCGTCAGTCCTTCGTTCTGTTTCTTGGTCAGCTTGCGATAGTCGTCGATGAATCCGATCGCGCCGTACGCGAATGTGACGAAAAGGACGATCCAGATGTACGGGTTTTTGAGGTCCGCCCAAAGGATCGTCGGAATGATGATGGCGACATTGATGAGGATGCCGCCCATGGTCGGCGTGCCGGCCTTCATCTGGTGCGACTTCGGCCCTTCCTCGCGGATGTACTGGCCCGCTTTGATGCGGCGCATCCGCTCGATCAGCCACGGGCCGAAAATGAACGAGATGACGAGCGCGGTGAGCGCCGCCCACGCCGACCGAAAGGTGATGTAGCGGAAGACGTTGAAGCCGGAAATCATGTTCCGGAGCGGGTAGAGCAGGTAGTACAACATCAGTGCGCGCCCTCCGCGTGGCCGTTGGTCAAGATGTTGACGGTGCGATCGAGGCTGATGCCGCGGCTGGCCTTGATCAACACGAGGTCTCCGGGGCGAATGAATGTCTTCAGAAATTCGCCGGCGCTCTCCGCGTCGTCGAAATGGTGGAGTTTGTCGTCGCCGAATCCTGCTTCGCGCGCACCATCGAGCAATGCGCGCGAGCGCTTGCCGACGCCGACGACGGTATCGACGCTCTTCGGAATCGCGCGGCCTGAGTCGCGGTGGTAGTCGAGCTCTTTGTCGCCGAGCTCCAGCATGTCACCGATCACCGCGATCCGCCGCCCGCTCACATCGGCCTCGGACATCAGCGTCAAGGCGCGTCCGAGGGCGTACGGGTTCGAGTTGTAGGTGTCGTCGTAGATTGTGGCCCCGCCGGCATCGAGAATGATCCCGCGGTGATACGCCGGCTTCACCTGAGCCACGCCGCGTGCAATGCCTTCCCATGAAATGCCGATGCTGCGCGCCGTGGCGATGGCGGCGAGGAGATTCTCGAGGTTGTGGCGGCCGGGCAGCGACAGTTCGAACGAGTGTCCTTTGACGTCGAAGGACGTGCCGAGGAGTCCGCGCTCGCGGATGTTGACGCCGCGGAAGTCGGCGTCGTGCTCGATGCCGTACGTGATCTTCGGACCTTCGAAGCCGCGGCTGATGTCCATCACGTATTCGTTGTCGGCGTTGATGATGATCGTGCCGCCGGGCTTCACGTTCTCCAGCAGCTCGCGTTTGGCTTCCGCTATTTTTTCGATCGTTCCGAAGAACTCGATGTGGACCGGACCGATGTTCGTGTAGACGCCGACGTCGGGATGCGTGAGACCGGCCAGCTGCGCGATCTCGCCCTTGTGATTCATCCCCATCTCGCTGACGACGACTTCGGCGTCGTCAGGCGTGTTGTCGATGCAGAGCGGGCAGCCGATCAGGTTGTTGAAGTTGCCCCACGACTTGAACGTGCGCTTCTCGGATCCAACGAGCGTGGCGATCATTTCCTTCGTCGTGGTTTTGCCCGCCGAGCCGGTGATGGCGATGAGCGTGAAGGGATAGCGCTCGCGGATGGATCGCGCCAGATTCTGCAGCGCGACGGTCGTGTCGGCCACGCGCACGATGGCTTTGTCCGGCGCAACATTCTCCGGAACCTGCGAGACGACCGCGCCGCGTGCGGTGGTCAGCGCCTGCGTCACGAACTGATGTCCGTCGAGACGATCGCCTTTGATGGCGAAGAAAGCGGAGTCGGGTTTGAGCTCGCGGCTGTCGATGACGACGGAGTCCGCGACGACGTCGTCGCCCTGCACGATTTCGCCGCCGGTCATCTCGGCGATCTGGCGGAAGGTCAGATGCATGGGACGCTCCGGGTATGGGGGGTTGGGGGTGGGGGGTGGGAAATCAGGCAGCGTAAGGTTTCAGCGACGGCGGGGAATGGGTGAAAAGCGCGGATCGAATCTCCCACTCCCCACTCCCTACTCCCCACTCCCCCGACCATGTTCTCTTCCGGCTCCGCCGCGCTGACCCGATCGCGGCCCTTCCCCCGAAGCTGCCCGGCGATCGCCAACCATCCACCCGCACGGAAAGCAATCGACGGAGCCGGAACAGAACACGTATCCGAACTCTGATAAGGATAAATCGATTTGATCATTGATTTCAACATTAATTTTGTGCTCTGTTTTCGTGTCTCGTTTTCAGGGCCCGCTCTGCTTCTTCGCGGTCATCGAAGTGGATGACCTGATCGCCGATGACCTGGTACGGCTCATGTCCTTTGCCCGCGATGACGATGACGTCGTCGTCGGATGCATTCGCGATCGTGCCGCTGATAGCCTCGCCGCGATCGGTGACGCGCGCGTAATTCGTCGCGCCACGCATGCCGGTCTCGATGTCGTCGAGGATCGCTTCCGGCTTCTCGCCGCGTGGGTTGTCGCTGGTGAGAACGGTGTAGTCGGCGAGGCGCGCCGCAATTGCGCCCATCTTCGGACGCTTGTCTTTGTCGCGATCGCCGCCGCATCCGACGATGAGGACGACGCGCCGGCCGGACGCCAGATCGCGGACGGCCTGGAGCAGTTTGTCGAGAGCATCCGGCTTGTGCGCGTAGTCGACGATCACGGTCGGTCCGCCCTCGGCTTCGACGTATTCGAAGCGGCCGCGTACGGCGGCAAGGTCGCGAATGCCCGCTTCGATCGTCGGGATGTCGATGCCTACCGACTGCGCGGCGCCGATCGCGCCAAGCCAGTTGTAGAGATTCGGCGCGCCGAGGAGTTTTGACTCGACGTGCACCTCGCCGGCCGGCGTAGCCACGCGGCCGTGCAGACCGCGAACAGAGATTTCGAAACCGTCGAGAGGATGAATGTCCGCGTTCGCGCCGCGGCCAAACGTCACGACACAATCGCCAAGTTCGTTCGCGAGGCGGCGTCCGTATTCGTCGTCGCTGTTGACGATGGCCGTCTTGCGCGAGCGGTCGATCTGGTCGAAGAGAATCCGCTTCGCCGCGAAGTAGTCTTCGAAATCTTTGTGAAAGTCGAAGTGGTCCTGCGAGAGGTTCGTAAAGACGGCCGCGGCGAAATGAATGCCGTACGTCCGCTTCAGTGCCAACGCGTGCGAGGAGACTTCCATCACCGCGTTCCGCACGCCGGCATCGACCATCTTGGCGAACCACTGCTGCAGCACGACGGCGTCGGGCGTGGTGCGGTCGGCCATGAGCCGCTCGTCGCCGGCGCGGTATTCGATCGTACCGACAAGACCGACCGGCCCGCCGGCAGCATCGAAAATCGACTCGATCATCTTCGTCGTGGTCGTTTTCCCCGAGGTGCCGGTGACGCCAACGAGCGAGAGCTTGCCGGCGGGGCGGCCGTAGAAATTCGCAGCGATGATTGAAAGCGCCGCACGGGCGTCGTCGACCTGAACGGAAGCCGCGCTCGATTCGCCGACGATCACGGCGGCGCCTTTGCCGGTAGCGGCGTCGATGAACTTCGCGCCATCCGTTTTGAATCCGGGAATGGCGACGAAGAGCGCGCCGGGAGCGGCCATGCGCGAATCGGCGGTGATGCTCGTGATGTCAGTGTCGAGATTCGCACGGCTTTCTTTCACCGTCACGCCCCTCAGCAATTCGCGCAGCTTCATCGCGCCCCCTCGGCGAGGGTCAGCACGACCTGGTGATCGCTCGGCGAAGCTTCGCCGGGTAACGGCTGCTGTGTTTGGACCACGCCACTCCCCGAGGCGCGGACGCGAAAGCCGGACCTGGTGGCGAGTGCCAGCGCCGCACGCGCGTCGAGGCCTCGCAGGTCAGGGACTTCCGATCCCGCCGTCTGTGCTGGCTTCTGCGAAAACGTCGCCAGCATCGGCGTGCCGAGGTCGATCGTACGTGCGGGAACGGACGGCGCGACATTGAGATAGCGAAGCGTCGATTCGGCGATTTCTTTGAAAGCGGGCGCGGCCACGGTGCCGCCGTACTCAGCGCCCTTCGGCTCGTCGATTACGACCAGGATGGCCAGTTGCGGACGGTCCGCCGGAACGTAGCCGCCGAACGATGCGAACACTTTGTCGCCATAGACGCCGTGCGATGCTTTCTGTCCCGTTCCGGTCTTGCCGGCCACGATGTGCTCGGCTAGCGCAGCGTTCGCGCCGGTTCCGCGGGCCACGACCGCTTTCAGAATTTCGTTCAGGACGGCGGCGGTCTTTTCGGAGATGACCCGCACCGGTGCGGCCTGGGGCGGAACGGAAATCGTATTGCCCTTCGTGTCGACAACCTTCTCGACAATGCGAGGCTGCACGCGCACGCCGCCGTTGGCGACGGTGGCGATGGCGGTGAGAACCTGCAGCGGCGTGGTCGCGATCTCCTGACCGATCGACATCGATGCATTCGAAAGCTGCGACCACTGTCCCGTCGGGCGCACCTTGCCCAAGGCTTCGCCGGGCAACGTCACGCCGGTGCGCTCGCCGAAGCCGAAACGGCGGATGTAGCGGTAGAAACGGTCCTGCCCAAGCGCGAGGCCGACGCGAATGGCGCCGACGTTCGACGAATGCACCATCACGTCTTCGAACGTGATCAGGCCGTAGCGGTTGTGGCCGTGCTCGTGAATCTGCGTGTTGCCGATCTGAATGAAGCCGTCGCCGCAGTCGAGAACCTGCGACGGCGTGACCAGACCCTCTTCCAGTCCGGCTGAAGCGGTGACGATTTTGAAGGTCGATCCGGGCTCGTACTGATCCTGCACGGCGCGATTGCGGCGATCCTCCGGCGTGAAATCGCGGATGCGGTTCGGATCGAACGACGGATTCGACGCCATCGCCAGAATGCGTCCGTCGCGCGGGTCCATGACGATGGCCACACCATCCTCGGCGCGATATTGGTCGACCGCCTTCGCCAGCGCGCGTTCCGCGATGAACTGGACGACCGAGTCGATGGTGAGGACGACGTCGTGGCCGTCGATCGGCCGGTTCGGTCCTTCGCCGCCGACGAGGTACATGCCGCGGCGTGCGTCGCGCAGCAACGTCACACGTCCCGCGCGGCCGCGAACTTGTGAATCGAACGAATGCTCGATTCCGCCGAGGCCCTCGCCGTCGAGACCGACATAACCGACGACGTTCGCGGCCAGCATGGCACGCGGATACGAGCGACGATGCTCTTCGAGGAAGTAAATGCCGGGCAGCTTGAGCGCTTTCACGGCTGCGCTGGTTTCGAGCGGAAGCTGGCGCGCGATCCAGACGAAGCCGGCGTTGGAGGAGAGTTTCGCGGCCAGGTCGCGCGCATCCATTTGCAGAGCCGCGACACTCGCCAACGCCTTCGCGGTCTGTACGCGATCGCCGATCGCCTGCGGATCGGCGTAGATCGATTCGGCGGCCACGCTCTCGGCGAGAATCCGTCCGCGGCTGTCGATGATCGATCCGCGCACCGGCTGCAGAGCGAGCGTCCGCTCCTGCTGACGCGCCGCTTTGACGACGTACTCGCCGTGGCGCACGAGCTGGATCTGCGCAAGACGTGCAACGACGACGATGCCCCACGCCGCGAGGAACGCGAATAAATAAAGGAGGCGCTTTTGCGAAATCGGCATCAGCGGAGTCCGGGTGTCGGCTGTCGGGTGTCGGGTGTCGGAGATGGCCTTTGCACCATCACCACTGCGCGCGGATCGGTGCGTTGAAATCCGAGCGTGACGGCGCGCTGCTCGACGGCAGCTAACGACGTGCGGCGATCGAGATCGAGTTGCAGCGCTTTGTTCGCGTTCTCGATCTCCTGCTTCTGTTTCTGCAGCCGCGTTGCTTCGTGCCCGAGGCGGATGACTTCGAGGTTTTGCCAGGTGAAGAGAAGCAGAAACGCGCCGATCGGAACGCCGAGCGCGAGGACCGCCCACAGCTCACGGGAGCGGCGGCGGTCGCGTTCGCGAACGATGTGGGTGTTCTCGATGGGTTTCTTCTGCGCGTACATGTGCGGGGGCCGATCCGAGAGACTGCACGGAGCCTGGGAACAAGGGTGAAGATCTGCCTACAAGTACGTCCCGAGAACCATCCACACCCACCCACGCTCCCCCAGCCACCCCTCCCGAGCTCCCGCGGCGCACACACGCCCACCCTTCCCCAACCTTCACCCTTGTTTCCGGGCTCCGGGTACTGCGAACTGCTACGTCCTACTTCTTCTCCGCGACTCGCAACTTCGCACTTCGCGATCGCGGATTTCGTTGAACTTCTTCCTCCGAAGCAGTGACCGGACGACTGGTCAGAATCTCGACGACTTCCTTCGCGCCGCAGCCGCACACCGGCAAATTCGGCGGACAGGTGCACTCCCCTTCCAATCGTCGCAGCGCCCGTTTGACGATGCGGTCTTCGAGCGAGTGGAACGAGATGATTGCGATGCGCGCCTTCGGTTCCAGCACTTCCACCGCGTCGTCGATGAACTTGTCGAGTCCGATCAACTCTTCGTTCGCCGCGATGCGAAGCGCTTGAAATGTCAGCGTGGCCGGATCGATCTGTCCCGGCTTCGACCATTTCACGCTCCTCACGATCTCCGCCAGTTTCGCCGTCGTCTCAATCGCCCCTTCGGCACGCGCGGTTACGATCGCTTTGGCGATCCGTCGCGCCATCGGCTCTTCGCCGTAGTCGCGCAGGATCGTTGCGAGCTCGTGTTCGCCGAGCGTGTTGACGAGGTCCGCGGCTGTCTGCGACTCCGGCCCCATGCGCATGTCGAGCGGCGCGTCGTAACGGAACGAAAATCCGCGCGCTGCGTCGTCGAGCTGCATCGATGAGACGCCGAGGTCTGCGAGCAGGCCACTTACCAATCCAGCGCCCGATTCGATGTTCTGCTTCTTCAGGATGTCAATGAGCGTCTCGTGGCGTCCCTGTGCGAGCGTCACGCGATTTCCGAATCTCTCCAGCCTCGCTGCCGATGCGGCCAGCGCCTGCGGATCGCGATCGATGCCCAAGAGCTGGGTTTTCGGGTAACGCTCGAGTAAGGCCTCGGCGTGTCCACCCAATCCAATCGTGGCATCGACGAGCGTTCCGTCATCACGCGCGGGACGGAGGGATTCGACGATTTCGCTTAAAAGAACCGACTGGTGCATGACAGCTCACACACCATGCAACTCCAACTCTTTCCAGTCATCGTTGGTCAGAGGCGTCTCGGCCATCCGCTGCTGGATTTTTTCGCCATTCCAAACAATGAGGTGATCCGTGTTCCCAATGACCACCACATCCTCAGCGATCCCGGCGACGTTCCGCAGGATGGCCGGAATGAGCACCCGCCCCTGCGTATCAATCGTCCCGATCTGTCCGAAGTAGTTCGCTCTCTCGAGCAGCTTCGACTTGGCCATCGACGTCGATGGGACCTTCGAAAGGCGTCCCTGGAAGTCGAACCAAACCGCCATCGGATAGATGAGAGCCCGCTCGCCGTCCGTGGAAGTGATGAAGCAATCAGAGCCGAACTTCTCTTCAATGACCTTCCGGAAGTTGGCCGGGATCTTCAGCCGACCCTTGTCGTCGACCTTGGCGGGGGCATGCCCCATGAGGACTGGTTCGACCATTTCCGCTGAACTTTCGTGATTCGAAGGCTGTTTCTACCACTGGTAGCCACCTTTGTCCACAAAAATCCACTCGATAGGAGAGTTATCATTTGTCGCCATGGGAAACAAACGATCGAAGTCGCGATTGGTAGAACCGGAGATCGAGGATCCCTCAGCGCCGGTGAAGTGGCCGCCAATTTTGAAGCCCTACGGCAAGAGCACTATCGGCGTAGCCAAGATTCGGCGTGCCGTTCGTGAAGTGATCCAAGAACGACTCGCGAGAGAAGCCGGAGAAAGGCACTAACCCGAATCCTTTGTCCGTGCATCCACGAGAATCTTCTCGTCCACCAGCCACGCCCCAACGGCTTGGCAGTAATCGACGAACGTCATCTCATCAGGCTTCAGGGCGATCCTGCTACAGACTACTCCAACCTCACTCCTGAACACCGCGTAACGATCATTCAGCGAGTAAGCGCCCGGAAGATCACTTCGCCCCGATTCGGCGCGCAACCAGTTCCGCACGTTCGCGATAGCAAGCGCGGGATCGTTGTTGTGGTTGGCGACATCCTGTCCGCCGATGTCCGAGATGAACTTGTGAAAGCGGAACGGCTGCGCGTCGAAGATCAAACTGCTCTTGTCCTTTCGCGCAGGACTGAACCGTTTGCATCCAAGGTCGAGCCCGAGCTCCAACGGCATGTTGAAGCGAGGCAGAGCGCTGCCTTCGTCGAGCTCGACGCGGGAGAGATCGTGGATCGAGTACTTCGAGGCTGCGATCAAATCCATGATCTTGTTCAGCCGGAACTCGCTGGAATCAAGTTTGATGCGCGCACACAACGCACGAAAGCCGCAGACGATCACTGCGAAGACGATCGCTTCGAAGATCGCCGCATATCCAGCATCGAACGGGCAGTTGATGAAGACGTTTCGTTCGTATTCGGCTGGCAATCGCACTGCGTTCTCCTCGAGGACCTACATATTCGCGATCTCGTCGAAGTACTTCGCGAAGGCCACCATGCCGCCGCTGGCTTGCTGCCAGTCGTAGTTCTCGTTCGGGGCGTGGTAGCCGTGCTCGGGGAGGGAAAGGCCGAGAAAGAGGACGGGGACTTTGAGGACCTTTTCCATCGAGACGATGGCGCCGATGGAGCCGCCTTCGCGGACGAAAACCGGCTCGCGCCCGAACGCGAATTTCATCGAGCTGCGGACCGCGTCGGCCAGCGGTCCCGTCGTCGGCGCTTTGTACGGCAGCATCGAAGCCTCGGTGAGGATCTTCACGTCCGGATTGCGCTGCTTCACGAACTCACGGACGAGCTTCATGATTTTCTTCGGGTCCTGATTCGGAACCAGGCGGCACGAAATCTTCGCCTCGGCGCGCGGCGGGATGATGGTCTTGATCCCGGGGCCGGTGTAGCCGCCGACCACGCCGTGCACCTCGAAGGTCGGCATGGCCCAGATGCTCTTCATCACTGCGTCCTCATCTTCGGTGCGAATCGATTTGAAGCCGTGATCTTTCTTGAAGTTCTTGACCGTGAAACCTGAGGCACGGAAGTCGGCCAGCTCCTGCTTCGACGGCTGTTCGACGTCGTCGTAGAAGCCTTTGATCTTCACCTTGCCGGTGGTGGCGTCGTACATCTCGGAGACGAGTTTCATCAACTCACCGATCGGATTGCGGGCCGCGCCGCCGGTCACGCCGGAGTGTTGATCGGTGGCAGCGGTTTCGAGGATCAATTCGAATCCCTGCAATCCACGCAGGCCGGCCGGACACGCTGGCCGGGATCTCGAAACCCAGATCGTGTCGGAGACGAGCACGGAGTCGGTGGCGAGCTGCTTACCGTACTTCTTCATCGCGCCATCGAAGCTCGGCGAGCCGATCTCCTCCTCCAGCTCCCACAGCAGGTGCATGTTCGCTTTGACGCCAGCGTCGCGCGCGGCGCGGATGCCGAAGAGCGCGGTCAGCGCGGGACCTTTGTCGTCCGTGGTGCCGCGCCCCAGGTAGCGGTCGCCTTCTTTGGTGAAGACGAAGGGATCGCTGGTCCACGGCTCGGTGTCGCGCGAAGCCGGCTGCACGTCGAGATGGTTGTAGACGGTGACCGTCGGCAGATTTTTTCCGCTGTTGAAGCGTCCGTGGATGATCGGATTGCCGGCGGTTTCGAGGATATCGGCCTCGCCTCCAAAGTCGCGGATCGTCGACGCCGCAAGCTCGGCGCAGCGGCGGATGTCGGGCAAGCGATCGGCGTCGGCGGAGACGGTGGGGATGTCAACGAACTGGCGGAGAGCGGTTTCGAAACGATCGCGTTCTTTGTTCGCAAACGCGACAAGCGGCTTCTTGTCAATCATGGCGCGGCATTCTATCGCCAGCGGCAAACGCCGCAGCGAGGATGAGCAACGACAACGCCGGCTGCGAAAGCCGCGGCAGAATCCACCACATCTTCATCGCCAACGAGCTTTCATATTGCAGGTAGAGGTAGACGAAGAAAACGAAGAGGAGTGGAACCGGCACGAGGAGCGGAATCGCATCTTTCAACCGCGCGGGCATCTTCAACCCGATGTAGATGATGATCGCGAGAGGAATCAGCCACGACAATCCCCAGCATCCCGCGGCAAGACTCTTTGGCGCCTCACGAAAAATCGTCGGCAGATTGCTCCAGTGGAAGGTGTGCGTGAGCGTGACGCGGTCGTAGCCGACATGCATCCCGAAGCGCTTCTGAAATGCGAACCAGACCGCGGCGCCGGCGGCCGATGACGCGGCGAGAATCGCTGCGCGGCGAATCCCTCGGTCGTAAATCACGACGCCGAGCAGGATGGCGCCGATCGTGACCAGCGCTTCCTCCTTCGTCAGCATCGCGCCGGCGAATGCGATCGCGGCGATGGACGTGCGCCGCGCCACGATCGCCGCCGCTCCCACCGAGATGTACACCACCAGCATGGCCTCGGCGTTTCCGCCGCTGCCGCAGAACGCAAGCGACGCGGCCATGGCCGCGGTCCAGAACGCGGTGGCGTAAATCGATCCGGTGAGCCAGTTGATCACCGGCACCGCAGCGAGCAGCCACACCGCCGACATCGCAGCGGCGGTAATCCACGGCATCTGATGCGACAACAGCAGTCCCCACGCCTGCACGATCGGCAACAGCGGCGGGTAGTCGATCCGCGGCGGCGCGTAGCGCGAGAGGAGATAGCCCGCATCGAGTGATCGCGACAACGCAAAGTGCACCGACTTCGTCCCCCAGAAGAGGATGTAGTCGGGATTGATCGACTGCGTCGTGATGATGGAGAGCGCGAAGTGAAGGATCGCGATGGCGATGATCGCGATCGCGAGAGGTGTGGCACAGACACTCTTGTCTGTGCTGTGTCGACGACGCCAGACGACCATTCCGCTCACCGCGAGCAGCGGCAAAGACAATCCCACGATGCTCCAGCGAATGCCGACCATCGTGAAGAGCGTCGCCTCGATCGTCAGCAGCAGGGCTCCGGCGAGGAACGCGAATCCGATGCGCGCGCTCCGCGAGTCGATCGACGACGTGAGCGAAAGCCCGAACAACGAGACGAGTGCGTAAGCGGCGATGTACGCGAACACGGTCATGGTTTATCGCGCACACAGACCGCGCCGCCGCTCACCATGTGCATCGACGGCGCATCCGCCGGACACTCCGGCGCGCCGTAGACGAGCACGTACTTCGCCTCGCTTCCGCCGCCGCGCTGCGGCTGCCAGACGTATGTGGCCGGATACGGCGTAACATCCGCGTACAAACCGGCGGAGAGCCAGAAGAGCTGCGTCTCATCATCGGGCGTTGGCGCCTTGATCGTGTACGACGATCCGGCTGGAACGAGCCGGCGCGCCGCGGCAAGAAATCGCCAGTACGCGGCTAGCTGCGGCTGATCGTTCTCCGTCGGCGACGCGGGTACTTCGAGCCGATGCGTGCGAAGGAAACTGCTCCACGTAACGAGCGGACCTGTCAGAACGATCAGCGCGCCTACGAGCCAGACGCGTCGCATCGTCACCATCCGATGGCGACACCCGAACGCCGCGGATCGGCGCCGCCGTATCGCAAGCCGCTCTTCGGGTCGATCATCACCGCGTTCGCGTCGGAGATGTGCTCGAACGGCTTCTCCGCGAATTTATGGCCGATCGCTTCGAGCGCCGCGCGCGAATCAGGATTCGTTCCGTTCGGCTCCCAGAAAATCGTGTCGGGCATCCATTGATGATGAATGCGTCCAGCATCCACCGCTTCCTGGATCGACGCATGAAAGTCGACCTCGGCCAGGACGATCTCCAGCACGGTGCTGATGATGCGCGGCCCGCCCGCGGCGCCGACCGCCAGCCACGGCTTGCCGTCCTGCAGCATGATCAGCGGCACCATCGACGACAGCGGCCGCTTCTTCGGCGCAATCGCGTTCTTCTCGCTCTGAATGAGTTGATAGACGTTCGGCACGCCCGGCTGCGAGGTGAAGTCGTCCATCTCG
>DASYJY010000045.1:0-22802 GCA_035995985.1 Thermoanaerobaculia bacterium
TTCGCCTACGTCGCTCCGGCGGCTCAGGATGACAGTGGTAATTTCGATGACAACGGTGCCAGTGCTTCCCACTCCGCTGAAAGATCACGCAGCTCCGGGTTCATCTTCGCAATCAGTGCGTCCTTCTTTGCCCGCCGCCACCCCTTCAACTGCTTCTCCCGCGCGATTGCCTGAACGATGTTTTCGTAAAGCTCGAAGTACACGAGCTGATCGCAGTTGTACTTCTTCGTAAAGCCGGAAATCTTCCCCGCCTTGTGCTCCCACATCCGCCTCTCCAGCGAATTCGTGACGCCGATGTACACCACGTTGTGCCACCGGTTACTGACCATGTAGACGTAGTACTGATGTTCTCTCATAACTTCAGGATCCCTCGGTCGCCGCAAATGGATACGAAACTCCACGACGGTGGCGGAGAAGTTTCCATTCCGAGGAGTTCCGAGCGGCATTTCGCTACAACACGTAGACGCCGGCAACTGTCATCCTGAGCCGCCGGAGCTGCGTTGGAGGACCCCCGCGTGTACACGTACCGCCCGCACTTCCTCGGTTGACAAGTGGGGGGTCCTTCGACCGTCCTGCGGCGTTCCGCGCTTCGCGCTCCAACGCCTCCGGCGGCTCAGGATGACAGCGCGATAAACTGCCGCGCCTATGCCGCTCCGCATCATCCTCGTCGAGCCCAAGGAAGCCGGCAACGTTGGGGCGGCGGCGCGCGTGATGAAAAACTTCGGATTCGATGATCTCTGGATCGTCGGACGGCATCCCAATCTGAATCCGCTGGCGGGATGGTGGGCCAGTGGCGCGGACGACGTCGTTGAACACGCGCACTTCGCGCCGACGCTGCATCACGCCGTGGCCGATGCGCACATCACCGTCGCTACGACCTCGGACCGCGAGCGGACTACGCCTGTCGATCTGACGCCGGTCGAGGTCGCGCAGCGATTTTCGGCAATTGGCGACCAGACGCTGGCGCTCGTCTTCGGGCGCGAGGACAAAGGGCTCACGCGCGAGGAAGTCGTGCAGTGCCAGCACACGGCCGTCATTCCGACGTCGCCGAATTTTCCGACGATGAATCTCGCGCAATCCGTGGGCGTCTTCTGCTACGAGCTATCGACGACGACGCGCGACGCGGAGCCGCGCGAGCTGGCTACGGCGGCGCGCATTGAACGGTTGCACGAGCGCGTGCAGGCGCTGCTCGTCGAAGTCGGATTCCTGCACGGCGACAATCCGTATCGCGTTTACGACGAGCTGCGCGCCATCTCCGCGCGCGCCAATCTCGACGGCCGCGAGGCCACCATCCTCCTCGGCATCATTCGGCAGATCGAGTGGAAGCTCGCTCAGGCGGGCAGCACCACGCCGTGACCGTCGTGCGGCCCCTGCAGGCACTCGCCAATCATCTCGATGAATTTCTCGAGGTCGAACGGCTTGAGAATCGAATTGCAGACCGCGTCGGGCGGGATTTTCTCCACGCCGCGCTTCCCGGCCGCGGTGAAGACGATGATGTGCGGGCGTTGATCGGGGTAGTCCTTCGTGACTCGGTCGATGAACTCGTAGCCGTTCACGCGCGGCATCATCAGATCGAGGAGAATCAGATCGTACGCGCTGTCATGCTTCAGTTTGTCCAAGCCGACCTGCCCGTCTTCCGCAAGCTCGACGGTGAACTTCATCCGCTTGAGGACCGCCTGCAGGAGAACGCGAATGGCAAGGTCATCGTCGATGACCAATATTCGCCGGCCGTTTCCGTCGATTTTTCCCGTCATGTGCTTGTAAGCAAAGGTCTAATACGCAAAACGCATACCGGCCTCAGGCTTAGTCGTTTCAACACATTACGGCATCGGACCTCGGCTGGCAATGACCACTCCTGCTGAGACTTACGCGTTCCGGCCATGGGTGCGCCGGGCTGGCGCATCGATCGTTCTCGTAGCGGCGTGCGTAACGGCGGCGATTGTTATTGCGCTGATTGCAAATCCTGCCGCGCGCTATGGATGGATCGGCGAGCGCGCGGTGTGGGCCTATATCGCCACGCTCTGGATCGGCGGATTGAAGGTGTGGCTCGGCACGCGGCGCAGTGTGGCCGAGGTGAGGGAGGAGACGCTGACGCTCCGGCCGCTGCATCAGTTTCGGTCGCGAACGATCCGCTGGATCGACATCAGCGGGACTGAACAAATGATCGGCGGCGATCGCATGATCGTCTACTACGACACTTCGCGCGGCATGCGTTTCGTGGCGCTGAATCTGAACCTCATCAAGGGGCGGCGGACGTTTCTGGCGACGCTCGATACGCGTTTGCGCTCGATGGGATTCGTGGAGAAAACGGTGGAGCGGTCGCGATATCTTTCCAGGCCGCAATGACGCCGAAGAAAGAGATCGAGAAATTGTGTGCGGAGCTGGAGCGGCACAACCGGCTGTATTACCTCGAGGCGGCGCCGGAGATCAGCGACTTCGAGTTCGATCAGCGGCTGAAGCGGTTGCAGGAGTTGGAGGCGGCTCATCCGGAGTTTGCCGATCCCAACTCGCCCACGCAGCGCGTCGGCGGCGCGCCGATGACCGGCGACTTCGCGACCGTCATCCACGAACCGCCGATGTTGTCGATCGAGAACGCGTACACGATCGAAGAGCTGCACGAGTGGGATGCGCGCGTGAAAAAAGGCCTCGGCGTGGACGAGGTCGAATATGAAGCGGAGTTGAAGATCGACGGCGTCTCGATCGATCTGCTCTACGAAAACGGAGCGTTGTCTCGTGCAGCCACCCGTGGCGACGGCGTGCGCGGCGACGACGTGACGGTGAACGTGCGCACGGTTCGCGCGCTGCCGTTGAAGATCGATACGAAGTTCAAGCGCGTCGAAGTGCGCGGCGAGATCTACATCTCCGCCGGCGATTTCAAGTTTCTCAATGACCAGCTCGAAGAAGCGGGGCAGCCCGTCCTCGCCAATCCACGCAATGCCGCAGCGGGATCGTTGCGGCAGAAGGATCCGAAGTTAGTCGCGCAGCGGCGGCTCAGCGCCTTTGTGTATCACCTCGTCGCCGCGGACGATGTTCGCGTGACGTCGCAATCCGAGGCGTATGAATTGATGGCGTCGATGGGATTTCCACTGAATCCGAAGCGCGACGTTTTCCCGAGTCTGTCCGCGGTCGAAGCGTTCATCGAGACGATTCGCGAACAGCGCCACGCCCTCACCTTCGACATCGACGGCATTGTCATCAAGGTCAATCGTCGCGCGCAGCAGCAGGAAGTCGGTGCGACGTCGAAAGCACCGCGATGGGCCATCGCCTTCAAATATCCACCCGAGGCGGCGGAGACGGTGGTGCGCGCGATCAATTTGTATGTCGGGCGCACGGGCGCGGTGACGCCGGTCGCCGAGTTCGATCCGGTACACATCGGCGGGACGAAAGTGGTCAACGCGTCGCTGCACAACTTCGATGAAGTGGCGCGCAAGGACGTCCGCGTCGGCGATGCCATCGTCGTCGAGAAGGGCGGCGACATCATCCCGAAAGTCGTCGACGTGCTGATCGCGAAACGTCCCGAGGGGACGGAGCCGGTTTCGCTGCCGACGCATTGCCCTGCCTGCGGCGAGCCGACGCATCGCTTCGAAGGCGAAGTGGCGATCCGCTGCATCAATCAGGGCTGCCCCGCCATCGTGCGCGAATCGCTCTTCCACTTCGGCGCGCGCAAGGCGATGGACATCGAAGGGCTCGGCTACCAGACGATCACGCAACTGCTCGACGCAAATCTCATCACCGACTACGCGTCGCTCTACGAACTGCGCGAGGAGGATGTGGCGAAGCTGCCGGGCAAGGGCGAGTTGTCGGCGCGCAAGCTGGCCGAGGGGATCGAGAAGTCGAAGACGGCGGAGTTGTCGCGCGTGATCTTCGCGATCGGAATCCGCATGGTCGGCGAACGCGCCGCGAAGCTGCTGGCCGATCGTTTCGGCTCGATCGAGGCGCTGATGAATGCGACCACCGAGGAGTTGGTGGAGGTGGCGGAGATCGGGCCGAAAGTGGCCGAGGCGATCACGTTCTACTTTTCCGTTCCGGCCAATCGCGAGCGGCTGGAGAAGATGCAGCGCCTCGGCGTCGCGCCGCGGCATGTCTCCGCGGTAACCGGCGATCGCCTGGCGGGGAAAACGCTCGTCGTCACCGGTACGCTTGCGCGTTTCTCACGCGACGAAATTCACAAGCTGATCGAGCGCGAAGGCGGCAAGCCGTCGGGATCTGTCTCGGCGAAGACGTCGTACGTCGTCGCCGGAGATGCGGCCGGCTCGAAGCTCGACAAAGCGAAGTCGCTCAACGTGCCGGTGCTGACCGAGGACGAGTTCCTGGCGTTGATCGGCAATGCGTAGAACCCTGGCGGCGATCATCGCCGCGACGGCCACCGCGCAACTCTGGCTGGCTTGGCGTTACTACGGATTTCTGACGGGCGACGATGTTGAAGTGCTCTCCGAGGCGTTCCGGCGTGCGCGCGGATTGGCGTACAGACCGTGGGACATCCGCAATCTGTTCGTGCCGGATGTGATCGTCGCGCCGGTGGTGTTTTTGTCGCGCGGGGTGTCGACGCGGATGACGATCTTTCTCGCATCGCTGCCGTTCATCGCGCTGTCGTCGCTGACGATCTGGCTGGTCTATCGCCTGGCAATGCGCTGGTGCGATGAACGCGCCGCGATCGTGGCCGCGCTGCTCTTCGCATCGCATTGGATTCCGCTGAGCTTCGGGAGCACGGTGTATCCGCGGACGCTGGCGGCTGCATGCGTCGTCGCGGCGGCGTTGCTCGTCGATCGATGGCCGTTCGTTGCCGGACTGCTGATCGGAGTGGCGTTCGCGGATCGCTTCAGCGAGATCGTGTTTCTTGCACCGTTGCTCGCTGTCATCCTGAGCCGCCGGAGCTGCGGAGGCGAAGCCGAAGCAGCGCAGGACGGTCGAAGGACCCCCCACGTGCTTGCCTCGTTCGTACACGCCGCCCAACCCGGGTTAGCAGCTGGGGGGTCCTTCGACCGTCCCTTCGACGAGCTCAGGGCAGGCTCTCCGGCGCTCCGCCTGCGGCTACGACGCCTCCGGCGGCTCAGGATGACAGTGCTTTTGCTCGCGGGCTGCGCGGTATCGATCCTCCTCACCGTCGGCGTCTACGACTGGATCACATGGGGCGCTCCCTTCTCGAGCGCGATCAAGTTCGCGCATCTCACACTCGTCGCGCCCGATTTCGCTTCGCGCGTGAAGTACCAGGCGCCGTGGTGGTACGTCGCGAACATCGTCCGCTGGTGCTCGCCGGCGCTGCTGCCGCTGCTCTGGTACGCGCGCCGCAGCCGCGCGATCTGGTTCATCGTCATCCCGCTCATCGCGTTCTCGGCGATCAAACACAAAGAGCTGCGCTACCTGCAGGTGGTCGTCCCGTTCTTGTGCATTGCGGCGGCGATCGGATTCGCGGCGATGCGCAACCGCCGCATCGCCATCGCGCTCGTAGCGATTTCGATCGTGTGGGATTTGAGCGGCCTTCGTCACCTTGCGCGAAAATCGCAGCCCTCGGTGGTGGCGGCGCAGTGGATTGCCTCGAATCGTTCCATCCACTCCATCGCCGCCTCCCAACTCTGGTCTTACGGCGACAAGCTGTACCTCGGCGACAAGAGGGCGATGTCCGACGTCGGTACGCCGCCGGAGAAATTGTCCGAGGTGAATTCGGATGTGGTGGGGTTGTATGAGACGGATCTCGACGTCCCATCGCGCGCCGACGCGTTGCGCACGAATGGCTACGCGCCGGTACGCACGTTCCGCGACGGTCCCGCGCGGCCGGTGGTGGTGTTCATGAAATGGCGACCGTAGGGGCGCCGATTCGCGCGATGGTGCGCCGTTTTGTGGTGGCCGCCTCCGCGGCCACGGATCGTGCGACGCGCCTTTACCCCGCGCCGAGCGCGGGGCTGGATTGTGTCGCGCGCCTCCGCGCGTGACGGCGGGCGCGTCCACGCGCGACGCCGGCATCTACGCGCCAGCGAGCCGCTGGCGATCCAGCCGCCGAGCCGGCGGCGCTACGAGCGCGGCGCCACGCGCGGAGACGTGAGTCGCAATGCAGCCCCGCGCTCTTCGCCGGCGGCGCGCTGCTACATCTCTTTCCGGTACTTCGGATCGAGGGCGTCGATGAGGCCGTCGCCGAGGAAGTTGAGGCCCATCACGGCGAGCATGATGGCGATGCCGGGCCAGATGGCGAGGTGGTTCGCGAGGCCGAGGTAGCGTCGGCCGGAGGTGAGCATCGCGCCCCATGAGGGCGTCGGTGGCTGCACGCCGAGGCCGAGGAACGACAGCGCGGCTTCGGAGAGAATCGTTCCGGCCAGGCCGAGCGTGGCCATCACGATCAGGGGGTTGATCACGTTCGGCAGCACGTGGCGCATGATCACGCGCGGCGAGCGGGCGCCCATCGCGCGGGCGGCGACGACGTACTCCATCTCGCGCACTTTCAGCACCTGCCCGCGCACGAGCCGTGCGTAGCCGACCCAGCCGATCACCACCAGCGCGAGAACGACGTTGTTGAGACTTGGACCGAGCACGGCCACCAGCGCGATGGCGAGGAGGATGCCGGGGAAGGCCAGCAGGATGTCGGTGATGCGCATGATGATTGTGTCCATCCAGCCGCCGAAGTAGCCGGCCATCGCGCCGAGGGTGACGCCGATGAGCGAGGCGAGAATCACGACGCTGAATCCGACGCGCAGCGACACGCGCGAGCCCCAGATGATGCGCGAGAGAACGTCGCGTCCGAGATCGTCGAGGCCGAGGAGATGGCCGTGTGACGGCGGTTCGAGGCGCCGGATGGTGTCCTGCGCATTCGGATCGAACGGGGCCAGCAGCGGCGCGGCGATGGCGACGAGGACCAGCGCGACCGTCAACAGCAGGCCGGCGGTGAAGGCGAAGTTTCGTAGAAGGCGGCGCATGTGTGTTGGGTGTGGGGAGTGGGGTGTGGGGCGTGGGAGTTAAAGCTCCCACACCCTCCCTACTCGCCGCATCCCGTCCTGTTTGATTCTTGTCGTGTGGGGAGTTGGGAGTCGGAGGTTTTGCTCCCACCCCCCACCCCCCACACCCTCATTCCAATTTAATTCGCGGATCAACAACTCCATACAGCAGGTCGCTGGCAAAGTTCACAAGGATGTAGGTCAGCGCGATGACGAGGATCGACGCCTGCACCTGCGGGTAGTCGCGGTTGGAGATCGACGTCAGCAGCAGGCGTCCCAATCCCGGCCAGGAGAAAATCTGCTCGGTGATGATCGCGCCGGTGAGGAGCGATCCGAACTGCAGCGCGAGTACGGTGATGACGGGGATGAGCGCGTTCTTCAGCGCGTGACGAAAGATGGCGCGCGCGCGCGTGACGCCCTTGGCCACAGCCGTCGTGACGTAGAGCTGCGTCAATTCGTCGGCGAGCGAGATGCGGATCATGCGCGTCAGGATGGCGGAGAGCGCCAGCCCCATTGTCACTGACGGGAGGACCAGCGATCGAAGTCCGGCCTCGCGGCCCGAAACGGGAAACCATTCGTGATTGATAGCGAAGGCGATGATGAGCAACGGTCCGAACAGAAAGCTGGGCATGGAGACGCCGATGAGCGCGAAGAATCGCGCCACGTTGTCGATCCAGGAGTTTCGGTAAATCGCCGAGACGATGCCGAGCGGGAACGCGACCAGCAGCGCGATGAACATCGATCCCATGGCCAGTTCGATCGTGGCGGGATAGCGCTGCTTGATCTGATCGGAGACGCTGAGGTTCGTCTGGAATGAGGTGCCGAAGTCGCCGCGGATGACGTGCGTGACGTAGTGGACGTACTGCGTCCAGAGCGGCTGATCGAGGCCGAGCGCTTTGCGCACCGCGGCCACGTCTTCCGGCCGCGCGCTTTCGCCCGCGATCTGCACGGCCGGATCGCCCGGGATCATGTGGATCAGCGAAAAGACGAGCGTCAGGATCCCGAACGTAATCGGAATCATCTGCAGGAACCGGCGGAGGATGTATTGACTCATGAATCGTCAGCGTCGGCGGAGCGAGGGTTGTGCCAGTGGGAGGACATCATCTGACACTGCCTTGGATGCCGGCATCACAGTTCTTTCGCCAGTGCCAGCGCCCTCTCGATGCACACATCGCTATTGATGTAATCGAACTGCGCGAAGCGGCCGAGGAGGTGCAGGCCTGTGGCGGCGACGGCGTTGCGCATCGCGGTGACGTTGGCGCGGTAGTCGAGGTCGTAGACCGGATAGCCGTAGAGGAAGCGGATCGCTTTGCGGTAGACGATCGTGCTCGGATCGACAAGGCCGGTCGTCTCCAGCTCGCGGATGGTGCGGTCGATGATGGCCTCGTCCGACATCTCCCACACGCCGTCGCCCCCTTCGTTGGTGGTGATCTCCGCCATCACCGACGAAGATCCCGCGGGGACGCACTGTTCGCTGAACGCTTTCGGAAATGAGAGTCGGTGAAAGAGGAGATCGGGATCCGGGACGTAGAGCGCGGTGTAGGGGTAGCCGCGATCTTCGTTGCAGCCGATCAGGACGTTGATCAGCGAGTTGTAACGGAGCGTGGCGGCGAGTTTGTGAACGTCATCGGGCGCATCCGTCCAGACTTTCAGCAGCTCGTGAATCGGCAGCGTGGAGACGAGCGTGTCGTACGTGCGCTCCTCGCCATCAGCCGAGGTCACGCGCCACTGTTTCCCGTCGCGCGCGACGGAGGCGACGCGCCAGTTCGTGCGGATGTCGCCGCGAACATTCTTCGCGAAGGCGTGGACGAGCGATTCGTATCCGCCTTCGATCGGATAGTAAAAGTTCAGTTGGTGGAGATAGCCTTCGGTCGAAATTCCGATTGACGACTTGAGGACATCCTCCATCGGCGGCTTCGGAATGCGCTCGACGAATTCGAGGCCGAGCTTCGTGGCGGGGTAGTTCCAGATCTTCTCGTTGTACGGGATGAAGTACTTCTCGGAGATGCCGGCGCCGAAGGTTTTGTATGACCACTCGGCGAGATTCGACGGCGTGTCGTCCGAATGCGGATTGACGATGTAGCCGTAGATGCAGTCGAAGTTGTCCTGCGGCGGAAGCGAGGCGAGATCGTTCTCGAACGGGTACTTCACGAGGCGGCCCTTGAACCAGATCTTATTCTCGCGGCGGCGCTGGTGAACGTTGTCGCCGAGCGTCTCCACCATCAGGTTCAGCACCTCTTTGTTCTTGCTGAACATGATGTGCGGCCCGGCGGCGTCGAAGGTGAAGCCGTCTTCGACGATCGTTCCGCAGAGGCCGCCGATGCTCTGGCGGCGTTCGACGACTTCGACGTTGTCGCTAAGGAAGGAGGCGAGGGCAACGCCGGAGATGCCGCCGCCGAGAATGCCAATGGAACGATGAGTCATAAGGGCCGCGTATTGTAGCGGGCGGGCGATAGGTGTCGACTTTCTCAGGCGTCCCGAGCCTCACCAGCACAGACAAGAGTGTCTGTGCCACACGCTTCGCGTTGGTTAATTCGCAGTCGGTGCGGATGCTTGGCTAACTGGTGTGGCACAGACAAGAGAGTCTGCGCCACACGCTTCGCGTTGGTTAATTCGCAGTCGGTGCGGATGCTTGGTTAGCTGGTGTGGCACAGACAAGAGTGTCTGTGCCACACGCTTCGCGTTGGTTTCAATTCACAGCCGTGTGGATGCCTGGCTAGCTGGTGTGGCACAGACACTCTTGTCTGTGCTTTGCTTCAGCGGTGGCACGGGCTGCGCGGGGTCACGGCGTACGTTCCGCGGGCGAGTTGGAGCAACGCGCCGAGATCGGGGACATGCCAGCGCGGCGGATCGGACGCTTCGAGTGTGGTGCCGCGCGGCGGCTGGCAGAAGGCGGTGTCATTGCGAGCGTCGATGAGCATGATCCCGACTGGGAGCGGCTCGCGCGAGATCGCGTCGAGGCGTTGTCCGCGGTGAAGCGCGAGCGTTGCCGTCGCGGAAATTGGAGCGCCGTCGACAAACCAGTCGATGTGCGCGCCGCGATCGGCGGGTGTTGGCGGTCCGACGCCGCGCCAGAGCGGACGCTCGAAATCGAGTGGCTGGCGATACCAGGGATGCGCGGCGAGATTCGTCGACGCGTAGACGTCGTACGTGCCGTCGGCGAGCACGATCCACTTTGCGGCCGGCGCAAGCGGCGTGACGCGCGCGGACATCCCGGGCAGCCAGATCTCGCGCCAGAGCGGGAGGTAGTGCGTGACGATGAATTCGCCGAACGGACGATGCGCGGCCAGCCATTTGCGGATGTCGTAGTCGGCGATCACTGCCGCCGGCGGATCGCGAAGAACGTCGGCGATCGTGTAGGTCTCGAAAAGTTTGTGCTCCTCCATCACAAAGACGTTCGCGCGCAGGAACCAGTAGCGATAGGCGGGATCGCGATGCAACGGCCAGCCGACGCTGTCGAAGACTCTCGATCCGGGCGGTGTGCGGCGGTCGGTCTCGCGCATGACGAAGTCTTCGTAGAGGGTGTCGCTCTCCTTGCCGCGGAAAACAGCGGCGGCGACATTGACAGTCGCAGCGATGATGACGAGCGCGATGAACGCGCGGCGGCGTGAGTCGGATGTCGCCAGTCGATCGATCTCGATCGCGACGAGCGGCGCCATGAGCAGGACGGCGATCTCGAGGTGGTAGTTGAAGACGTACTTCATCGCGGCAATGAAGAGCAGGTTGGCGGCCTGCAGAAAGGCGAGGAAGAAGTCGTCACCTGGGGCGCGGAATCCGCGGCGCAGCGCGCGCACGACGCCGACGGCGCCGATCACCAGAATGGCGATGCCGCCCGGATCGACGGCGGAGAGTTGGAAGTTCGGAGCGGAATCGACGAGGCGCACTCCGAACGCGACGGCGAAGCGGTGCGCGAACATCCAGTCGACCGGCGCTTGCGCGAAGCGGTCGGCGAGGAAGTTGTCGCTCCACAGCCGCTGCCACGCGATTCGCGCGGAATGCGTCGCCGCAAAGTACGCGCACGCGGCCGCGAACGTTGCGGCGGCGCCGGCGAAGCACCAGTTCGCGCGGGCGTTGCCGCCCCAGGCGCGGTCGCGCGTGCGCACGACGCGCACGAGCAGCAGGGTGAGCACGGCCAGCGGACCGAGTCGCAGATTGGCGAGGCCGGCCAGGCAAAGCATCGCGCCACCGAGGACGGCGAACTTCGGATGATCGCGGGTGTCGGGTGTCGGGTGTCGGGTGTCGGATGTCGGAGCAACTGCCGCCGTGTGCTCCGACCCCCGACCCCCGACTTCCGACACGGAATCATCGCCGATGCGCTGAAGAAAAAAGAGCGCGGCGATGTAGATGGCGCATCCGAGAACGTCGACGCGATACTCGACGGCGGGCAGCATGAACAGCGTGCTGCAGAGCACGAGCGTCATCGACGTCCATGCCGCGAAGGCTGAGATTCCGGCGCGGCGCATCCAGCCGCGCAGCAGGACGAACGTGAGAATCCAGAGCGGCAGTTGCGCCCACCGCATCAGCAGGATCGCGCTCACGCCGGGGCTGTTCGTCAACGCGGTGACCGGCGCGAAGAGGAACCACTGCAGCGGCGTGTGGTGCTCCCAGAAATCGCGATACGGAACGAGCCCGCGCCGCACCCAGTCGGTGGCGCGGAAGAATTCGATCTCATCCCAGACCAGCGGATGGAGCCCCTGCAGCTGGAGCAAGCGCGCGATGACGGAGACCAGCGAGATGCCGCCGAGCAGCGCGGTTGCGCGTCGAGTAGTCATCGCCGATCAATGTGTGAGTGAGGAAGGAAAGTTGCCGGACAAGCATCCGGCAACTCGGAATGATCAGATCTTCTTCGCGGCCTTCTGCAGCGACTTGGCGGTGGAGTTGAGCGCGTCCTTCGCCATCGACTTCGCGCCCTTCACACCTTTAGCGACCTGCTTGTCGATCGCTTTGCGCGCCTGTTTGACCTTCGGCGCGGCGGCCTTCTTCAGCGCCTTCAGCTTCGGCTTCGCGGCCTTTTCAACGGCCTCGTAGGCGTCTTCGCCTGCCTTCGCCACTGCTTTGCCGACTTTCTTCGCTGCTTTCTGGACGTCTTTCTTCTTGATCATGAATCGGCTCCTTCGTTGATGTGTCCGGCTACCTTAGCATGCGATACGCGCGTAACTCGATTCTGGCGAGCATCAAAAGCACAGACAAGAGTGTCTGTGCCACACCGGCGTCAAAAGCACAGACAAGAGTGTCTGTGCTACACCGGCGCGGCCGGTAAGGCTTCTAACGGTGGCGCAGCCATGTGGCACAGACACTCTTGTCTGTGCTGCTGGTGCTCGCGCCGCCCGTAATTACTTCGCGACGCCGTGAAGCTGGTCGAGCCGTACGCGAAATTCGCGAGCCCAGACGAGGAAGGCTGATTCGACATCTCCCCAGCGGCGATACGAGTTCAATCCGCCGAAGTACTTGCGGCCCATTTTCCGATCGGCAAAGGCTGCCACACGGGCGTTGGTATTGGCGTCCCGCATGTCCACTTCGATCGCCGCCTGTCCGATATCGATCGTGGGCAACAGAATGCCGCCGGGCCCGAGGAAGCTGCCGATCGCTTTCGCGCCGAGGTTCTTGGACGGATGGACGGGAACGAGCTCCGTGATCGCTGCGCGCACACGGAGCACGCCGTCACCGGGCTTGTCGACGACCGTGTAGCCGCCGCGCGTCAGTTCATCGGTGAATGCCTTGCGCAGATGTTCGCTGAGGATCTTCAACTCGTCGGCGCTGGACTCGTACTCCGGCGCGGCTTTGCCGAGGGAGACGACGACCGGGTCGAAGAGAAATGAACGGTAGTCCGCAAGAACGCCCGGCCGGCTCGACCAGGAACGCGTCGCGGGATGGCCGGGAACGGACTGCAGCTCGATGCCGCTGCCGAGGAAAACGAGGTTCGGCGACGGCGCCGTCGCGCAGCCGGCCAGAAACAGGAACGTGAGTGCCGCGAACATTCTCTTCATTGCGTTTTCCTTTGCGAGTCGATCCAGCGGTCGACATTTGATTCGAGGACACTCAGCGGCACTGCGCCGCTGCCGAGGACGACATCGTGAAACTCTCTCACGTCGAACTTCGTGCCGAGCGCTCCCTCGGCGCGTTTGCGAAGCTCTTTGATTTTCAACTCGCCCAGCTTGTACGCCAGCGCCTGACCGGGCCAGGAGATGTAGCGATCGACTTCCGTCTCCACTTCGTGCAACGGAAGCGCGGTGCGCGTGGCGAGGTAGTCGATGGCCTGTTTACGTGTCCACCCCATCGAATGGATGCCTGTATCGACGACGAGCCGGCACGCGCGCCACATCTCGTACGTGAGCCGGCCAAAGTTCGAATACGGATCCTGGTAGATCCCCGCTTCGATGCCGAGCCATTCGCAATACAGCCCCCACCCTTCGCCGAATGCGGAGATGTAGGAGAAGCGGCGGAAGTTCGGCAGGTCGCCGAGCTCGCGCGACAACGAGATCTGCAGATGGTGACCGGGCACGGCCTCGTGCAGCGTCAACGCCTCGAGGTTGTAAAGCGGCCGGCTCTCCAGCATGTACGTGTTGACCCAGTAGATGCCGGGCTGCGTGCTGCCCTGCGCCGGACCGACGTAACGGCCGCTCGTGTACTTCGGCGCGATGTCGTCCGGCACAGGTTCGACGGTGTACGGCAGCCGCGGAAGCGTTTTGAAGAGCGACGGCAGCTTGCCGTCGATGCGCTTGGCAATCCGCGACGCCCGCGACAGCAGCTCCTCGGGCGTCTTCGCGTAGAAGCGCGGATCGGTGCGGAGAAAAACGAGGAAGGCCGCGAAGTCGCCGTTGAATCCGGCCTGCTTCATCACGGCGTTCATCTCGCCGGAAATCCGCTCGACCTCGCTCAACCCGATCTTGTGGATCTCCTCGGGTGTGAGATTGAGAGTCGTAAATTCGCGAATCTTCAACGCGTAGTACGCACGTCCGTTCGGCAATTCGGACGCGCCGAGCGTCGTGCGCGCGTTCGGCAGATATTCGTTGCGGAAGAAGTCGAGGAACTCGCGATATCCGACCACCGCTCCGTCCATCACCGCCGCACGCCCCTCGGACTGCAATCGCCCGCGTTCGGATTCGGGCACCGAGGAGGGGAACTTCGCGAACGGCGCCCAGAAAACGCTCTTCGCCGGATCGTCGACGATGTGCGCGGTGATCGTGGAGTCGTAACCCTCCAGCGTCGCACGCGGAATGGTCATTCCGCGCTTGATGCCAATGCGCATCAGCGCGATCTCTTCGCGCACATAGCGCGGCCACGCTTTGAGGCGGCTGATGTAGTTGTCGTAATCCTTCACCGTCGCCAGCGGGACGTCTTTCGGCAGGCGCGAGAAGCCGGAGTGGAATCCGGAGTCGGCGTTGAACGGGACCTGGTAGTCGCCGAGGTCGAATGACGCGGACGAATCCTCGAGCCGCTGTTTGAAGATGTCGTAGTTGACGACTTCAGCCGGCGGCAGCTTCGCGCGATCGATCGCGGCGAGCTCGGCGAGGGCCGCCTTCGTGTGCGCGTGACGGCGTTCGAGATCGGCCATCGTCACGGACGGCATCCGGTCGTCGTATTCGTGACGGCCGACCGAGGTCGCGAAGAGAGGATTTTCGCGAAGCTGTGTTTCCCACGCGCGATCGAACAGCGCATGAAGCCGGGCGACCTCATCCGCGGCGCTCGCCGAAACGGCAAGCAGACACACAACGACCAGGAGCGATAGCCGAAGTTTCATTCGCGAAGCTTACTGTCTGTCGCGGGAAGACAAGTCGGCTTGACAGCGTTGCGTGGGCAAGCAAACTTTACAAAAGGAGCCTTCCCCCATGAACCTCAGACATCGCGTTCTAAACAACCCCTGCACATGGATGATGATCGGAATGACCTGTTTTGTGCTTGGCAACCCGCCGAGCTTCGTCCACGTCGCGACGAAGCTGAATGCGGACAGCCTCGATTTTGCGCGCGGCCTGCTGATGGGCCTCTCGATCGGCTTCAATCTGCTCGCCGCGTGGATGCACGGACGGAGTCGGCGCTGCGCGCGGTGAGACTTACTCCACGATTCGCGCGAGCTTCAGCAGTTGAGAGCTGAAGTCGGCACCTTCGGCACGGGCGGCGGGAAGGTTGACGACGATCTCGGCGTGATCGCCGCGCAGCGCGAGGCCGACGGCGGAGCCGGCCAGGACGTAGTCATTCACGGCGGTCACGGTGCGGATTCGCCGCAGCCGCAGGGCCGTGAAAAGCGCTTCGACATTCACGGCGCGCAGCGGCGCGATGTACGCGGCCTCGACGCCCTGCGGAACCTGTTGGTCGGGCGCAACGGCGTCGGATATGTCGATGAGCACACAGCGCACCGGCAGATGCGCGGCTTCGAATTCGTGACAGAGATCGTGTGCGGTGACGAACGAAATCCGGAACTTCGATTGGTAGAGCACGGCCAGCGTGAGCTGCTCGCGGTGCACGAAGTTGCGGTCGAACTGCCAGAGCTTCGCGATGATCGCGGCCTGCACCTGCGGCGGGACCGACGGCTCGACGGCGGCGGCCGGCAAGGCCAGGAATGCCATCAGCAGCATTGTCGCGGCGCTCGCGAATCGGATTGGGACGGAACGGTTCATTTGGTCACATGGAGCATCACTTCGAACGTGCGGCCGTCCTGCTGCATCGACGACGACCGGAACTCGGCGCCTACGGGATTCGAGTAGCGGCGATCGAACAGATTGCGCACCGTCAGTCCGGCGCGAAGATGGTTCGTCAACGCAAACGACGACGTCGCGTTAGCGACCAGGAACGGCGACGTACGTAAGCCGTCAGTCGTTCCTCTCGACGTTTCATAGTTCAGATCGAATCCTCCGTGCAGCCGCGCCGCCGGGTTCGTCGACACACCGAACCGGAGCAGATGTTGAGGGACGTTCGCGACGATCTCCAGGACATCGTCATCCCGCACACGGACAAGCGACCAGGACGCATACGCCCAGACGCCGGACGGTGCGCGGTAGTCGATCTGAACTTCGGCACCGTTTGCGTCCTCCGCTTTGGGGTCGTTGCGGTACTTCTGTGCGAGTCCCTCGGAGCCCACCGTGTCGATCAGCCCTTCCGCCTTGTTCGCGAAGAGCGATCCGAACAGAGCGAACGAATCGCTCAGCTTCTGCTCGACGACGAGTTCGGCGGTCCGGACCTTTTCCGGCTTGAGATTGTTGCTAACGCCTCGCCCGAACGCCTCGAGCTCATAGACATCGGGAGCGCGATATGCCTGACCGTAGAGGAGCTTGATCGTCGTCGACTTGGAAGGGTCGAACACGACGGCGACGCGCGGATTGAACCAGCTGCCGACACCGGAGTTGTGCTCCACGCGCAGGCCGGCAGTGACGGACAGATTCGTCGCCGGCTGATATTCGTTCTGAATGTAGCCGGCGATGGTCTTGAACGGACCTCGCAGGCGCAAGTCTCCGTTTCCCCAATAGCGGTATTCGGCCCGCGTGACCTCGGTCGCCTCCACGCCAAACGTCATCCGGTCGTTGGAGCGAACGTCCCAGGCGAGCCGCGTTTCCAGCGCGAATTTTTCGCCGAGGGAGTTGTCGCGCAGCGCGGGCGAGGTCGGATAGCGGCCGTCATAGTCGTAGCGGTCCCAGTACGAACGAACCGCCAGGCGCAGGCGCGGCGTCAGCGTGCGCTCATACGAGAGGTCGATGAATTTGCGGCGGTCAATCGTCCACTCGTCTTCGTTGAAGTTGGAGTCATACGACGCGCCCGGCACTCCTTTCGTGCGCACGCCGTAGTGCAGCGTGGCCTCGAATCCGCCGTTTGTGATGTGAGCCATGACGCCGCCGGAGCGGTCGTAGTCGCGCCCGCGGGAGATGCCGTCGCTCCCGCCGGTGGCGAACTCGGGAAAGTAAAGATTGCTGCCGTTTTCCGAGCGCCACAAGCCGGAGATGGCGATGTTTGTTTTTCCAACCGAGGCCGTACTGCTCGCGGAGCCCGAGCGAAAGCCTGAGCTGCCGCTGCGCGCGATCGCAGAAGCGGTGCGCGATCCGTCGCCGCGTTTCATGACCACATTCACGACTCCGAACATCGCGCCGGTGCCGTACATGACCGAGCTGGGACCGCGAACGAACTCGATGCGCTCGACGGCATACAGATCGAGCACGAGGTCGGTACCGACGCCGGCCGATCCGAATACGGGCTCATTGATCGGATGGCCGTCGATGAGGACGAGCAGCCGGTTGTTGTAATCGGTCAGTCGCGAGAACCCGCGCACGCCGAGCGTGGCGTAGTTGCGATCGTACGAGGTATAGAGCCCGCGAATGCTGCGCAGCGCATCCGCCAGCGTTTCGAATCCATACCGCTCGATCTCCTCGGCGGTGATGATCGTGACGGAGGCCGGCACGTCACGCACGGGCTGTTCGTACTTTGCGGCGGCGTTGATGCGCGCGTTGAGCAGGTCATCGAGCGGCGTCGGCGTCTCCTGACTGAGCGCAGTGGCGGCGGCCGCGGAAAACAAAACGAAGAAGGTCAGTCGTGTGATCACGACGGCGGCTCGCTCTCAGAGTGATCGATCATGACCTCGATAAGAGCGTCCGCGGTGCCAGTCGCAGAGTAGGCGTAACTGTCTGAAACGAATCGCTCGACGCGAGATGGTGACTGCGTTATGGCCTTCAGAAATCGTGCAGCCGTATGGAATCCAGACGGATCCCGGAGCACCTGAGGAACGGATTCACGCGGAGGCGCGGAGACGCGGAGGAGGTCCCGGTTTTCTCCGCGTCTCCGCGTGAAAAAAGCTTGGGAACACGGGTCCGGTATCATGCAGGTCTCGAATGAAAAATCGGCTTTTCATCGTGGCAGTGGCTTCCTGTCTCGTTGCGGCGTGCCTTCCGGCGGCGACGTACACGGTGAAGGTGAATGCGGACGGGTCGTTCTCGCCGGCGACTACCGTCATCGCCAGCGGCGACACGGTGGAGTGGACGTTGAATGGTCCCGGCGACTCCATCATCCCGATCAATTGGGACGGCGTCTCATCCGGCTTCTGTTCGGCGGTTAAGGCCTACTCGGCGACCGATCCGAACGATCTCACTGGGCCGCTGCCGCAAGCCGCGTCCGGCATCTACGCGCTCAGTCCTCTCGATGCGGGATTCGTGGTGGAGCCGACGAAATCTCTTTGCTCGAACGGCGGATTTCCGCGATCCGTCGTCGGATCGGAGATGCTTTGCGTGAAGGGGTTGTCGGGCGCAACGATGGACGCCACCTGGCAGGATCCGAGCCTGACGGGCGTCTTCATTCGTCTGTTGTGGAGCGATGTGCAGACCGCTCCCGGAACGGCGGACGCGAGCTTCAATTTCACGGTCCTCGATCGTGAGCTGAACAAGGCCGTGAAGAACGGGAAGATCTACAGCCTGGCCATCAAGGCCGGCGACGACGGCACGCCGGCGTGGCTTTTTACCAACGGCGTCACTCCGCTGCCGCTGCAGGACAGCGGGTCGGACGATACGGGGTGCGGCACCAAAATAACGCTCGGCAATCCGACCGAGATCGCGTATCAGAATCGCTACTTCGATCTGTTGCGCAAGGTGGCGGCGCACATCAGGTCGCGGGCGGACTGGTATCGCGCGCTGACCTACATCAAACCGTCCGGCGCGAACCTCTTCACGCATGAAAACCGGCTGCCGAAGCGCTGTGATGCGGGATGCGTCTGCAATACGCAGTTGTTCGCGCAGAACGGCTACACGCCGGCAGGTCTCTACGCGTTTTATCAGGCGCAGACCGCGCTTCTGGCGCAGGAGTTTCCCGGCAAGTCGATCAGCTACGCACTGATTCAGGATGGATTCCCTCTCATCAACAATAGCGGCGGCTACGAGAAAAGCGACGGCACCTCGTCCGGCGGTGCGTTGCCGGGCGGCGTGGAGCAAACGCAGACGATCATCGATAACGGCCAGGCCACGTTCGGCCAGCGCTTCGTCGTGCAACACAACGGACTGCAACCGAAGCAGATCGATACGTGCGCGTCGAACCTCAGCGGTCCGGGATGTCCGAACCGCTGGGTGGTGCAGGAAGGCCGCGAGGGACAGGTCACCGGCTTCCAGACCACGAACGCCGGAAAAGTGTCGAACGTCGCCGACACCGATTCCGCGTTCCAGAACGCGTTGATCAATTCGCAGGCGGTCTTCATCGAAATCTACGAAGAGCGATTCTGGGAAGCGGTGAAGCAACCGAACGGGATCATCGATCCGTCGGGATCGGGACGGACCATGGCGCAGTGGGCGGCGCAGTTTCAAAGCCGCCGCCGGACGCTGTTTCCGTCGCTGCCCGATCCATTTCCGGCGACCTACCGCCACACGTTCACGCGCACGCTGACGCAGCCTTCCGGAAACCAGACGTTCTATTACGTCCACGGCGTGAAGTGCGGGATCGGCAACGCGACGCCGGGCGCGATCGTGATCCAGGGCACGGCCCCCGCGCAGCCTCCCCGGCACCGTTCCGTCAAGCACTGACCGGTCGCGGGGCGGCGTGCAACTGTACGTTTCCGTACTTGCATCTGGCGCAAATTCTGCTCAAGAGAAGGTCGCACAGAGAAAGGTGCCGATCATGCCCGATGACGACCTTCCGCCGGAACTTCGACAACGCCGCAGCAGTCATCCCGAGGCCATTCCGCTCGAACTGCCGCTCGACGATGAAGAGACGCAGCCGCCGGTTTGGAGCCCCGACCGCGCGGCGCCCGAGCAGGCCAATCGAGAGCCATTTCTACGCCGGAGCTGACGATGCCCCCGATCATTCGTGTTCTCGAGCGCCTGGCGCTGATGGGCCCAAACTTGTACGCCCATCGCCCCTGCATCAAATGGAAAATCGACCTCGGGCCGTTGGAGGACAAACCGTCCAGCGCCATTCCGAACTTCGCGCCGAGGCTCGAAGAAATGATGCCGACCCTGGTCGAGCATCGCTGCTCCGAGGGCGTTCGCGGCGGATTTTTTTCACGGCTCGATGACGGCACCTGGCTCGGCCACGTCATGGAGCACATCGCGATCGAGCTGCAGTCGCTGATCGGAATCCGCGTCGGCTTCGGACGCACGCGCGGCGCGGGCGCGACCGGCATCTACAACGTCGTTTACGAATGCGACGAGCGCGCGACCGGCATAATGGCCGGCGAGATCGCGCTCGAACTGATCGAAGCGCTCGTCGCGCAGCAGCCGTATCCGCTCGCGGAAAAAACCGAGCAGCTCCGCGACACGTGGGACCGCAACGCCCTCGGGCCGACCACGCGCTCGATCGTCGACGCGGCGGCGAAGCGCGGCATTCCGTACATGCGCCTCGACGACTGGAGCCTCGTGCAACTCGGCTACGGCGCGCGGGCGAAGAAGATCCAGGCGTCGATCGCATCGACCACGAGCCACATCGGCGTCGAGATCGCCGGCGACAAAGACACGACCAAGTCCATCCTCGAGTTTCACGGCGTGCCGGTGCCGAGCGGCGACACCTGCCGCAACGTCGACGACGCCATCGACATCGCCAACGACATCGGCTGGCCGGTCGTGGTCAAGCCGCTCGACGCGTCGCAGGGACGCGGCATCGTCACGAATATTCATACCGAGGAAGAGTTGCGCGCCGCGTTTGACGATGCGCAGAAGCATCGCACCACCGTCGTCGTCGAGCGCCATCTCGAAGGGGGCGATTTCCGGCTGCTGGTGATCAACAAGAAGTTCGTCGCGGCCGCGCAGCGCGTACCGGCCCATGTCGTCGGCGACGGCGTCAAGACGGTCGCGGAACTGGTCGAGATCACGAACGCCGATCCCCGACGCGGCGAGTCGCACGAGAAAGTGCTGACGCGGATTCAGATCGATTGCATGACCGAGCGGCTGCTCAAGCGGCGCGGCTGGACGGCGGACTCGGTGCCGAAAGCCGGCGAGGTCGTTTACCTGAAGACGACCGCGAACCTCTCCACCGGCGGCACGGCCATCGATGTCACCGACCGCGTGCATCCCGCGAACATCGAGCTGGCCGAGCGCATCGCCTGTCTCGTCGACCTCGACATCGCCGGCATCGACGTGGTCGCGCCGTCGGTCGAGACGCCGATCGACGAGAACGGCGGCGGCATCGTCGAAGTCAATGCCGCGCCGGGATTCCGCATGCACCTCGCGCCGACGGAAGGGAAGCCGCGGCCGGTGGGCGAGGCGGTCGTCGACATGCTCTTTCCGCCCGGCGTGGAGTCGCGCATCCCGATCATCACGGTCACCGGCACGAACGGGAAGACGACCACGGCGCGGCTCTGCGCGCACATCGCGCGGCAGGCCGGCCGCTGCGTCGGCTTGACGACGACCGACGGCATCTACATTCGCGACCGGCTCGTGCAGAAAGGCGATACGACCGGCCCCGTGTCCGCGGCCGTTGTGCTGCGCGATCCGTCCGTGAACTTCGCGGTGCTCGAGACCGCGCGCGGCGGCATCCTTCGGGCCGGCGTCGGCTACGACTGGTCGAACGCCGCCATCGTCACGAACATCGCCGAGGACCACCTCGGCATGAACGACGTGAACACGCTGGAGGATCTCGCGAACGTGAAGGCCGTCACCGTGGAACGCGTCATGCCCGACGGTTACGCGATCCTGAACGCCGAAGATGGGATGACGCCTACGATTCGCCAGCATGCCGATTGCGCGCTCGCACTTTTTTCCGTCGATCCCGACAATGACGCGTTCCGGAGCCACGTCAGTTCCAGCGGACTCGGCGCCACCATCGAGAGCGGCTGGTTCGTGCTGTACGACAAAGGACTGCGGTTTTCCGTCTGCGAAGTGATCAACGCGCCGATCACATTCGGCGGCCACGCGCGCTTCAATGTCGCCAACGCGCTGGCGGCGATCGTGGCCACATATGCGACGAAGATCCCGCTCTTCGACATCACCTCGGGCCTGCGATCGTTCGTTCAGTCGGTCTTCACTGCGCCGGGACGCGTCAACTTCATCGAGTTCGAAGACTTTCGCGTGCTGCTCGACTACTCGCACAATCCGCATGCGATCGCGTCGCTCTGCGAGATGGTTTCGGGACTTCGGCAAGGACGCTTGATCGCGGTCTTCGGGCTGCCCGGCGACCGGCGCGACAGCGACATCCGCGAGTCGTCGCGCATCGTTGCCAGGACGTTCGACCGCGTCCTGATCCGCGAGGACGTGAACCTGCGCGGCCGTGCGCCCGGCGAGGTCGCGGCAATCATCGGCGACACGCTGCGCGCGGAAGGGATGAACGACGTGCGCGAGGTGCTCGACGAAGAGGCCGCGTTGCGCATGGCCATCGAATCCGCGCAGCCGAACGATCTCATCGTCGATTTCCTCGACCGCGTCGATGTGTCGCGACGCCTGGTCGAGGAGTTGCGCCGCGCGCACATGGAGCGCGCGACCGAAGCTGTCTATGCTGCTCGTTGAGAATGGGGAGGTCTTCGCCCCATCGCCACTCGGCCGGCAATCGATCCTGATCGCATCAGGACGCATCGAAGCGATTGGCGTCGACGGCGCTGCGCTGGCGCGCGCGGGCGTCGAGGTGGAGACGATCGACGCCACCGGCTGCATCGCCATGCCGGGCTTGATCGACCCGCACGCGCATCTCATCGGCGGCAGCGGCGAGAAGGGCTTTGCGTCGCAGACGCCGGAGATTTCCGCGAGCGAACTGCTTCGCGCGGGAATCACGACCGTTGTAGGCACACTCGGCGCGGATACGACGACGCGCACGATGCCGGCGCTGCTCGCAAAAGTGAAAGCGCTGCGCGCCGAAGGCCTTTCCGCATTCGCCTGGACCGGCGGCTATGACGCGCGAACGATGATGTCATCCCTTCGCGACGACATCATCCTGATCGACGAAATCATCGGCGCCGGCGAGCTGGCCATCGCCGACAGCCGCGGCCAGCAGTAC